>JAADEI010000118.1 GCA_013153515.1 Chlorobiota bacterium
GCACGAATCGTTGCCAGAGATGAGGTTTACTCTAATTCGGATATTATTGTTTCAGTGAATTTCCCATCAGACCTTAAATTGAAAGAAGGTCAAACGTTAATTTGCCTGACTTATTTCCTCTGGCACAAAGACAGGGCGCACAAAGTCGCAGAAGCAAAGGCAACCCTTATTGCTTTGGATGCTATCCCACGAATCACAAGGGCTCAACCTATGGATGTCCTGTCTTCTCAGGCGACCATAGCGGGATATGAAGCAGTTATTCTCGGGGCTGAGCTATTGCCCATTTTGATGCCTATGTTGTCTACTGCCGCCGGAATGATTAAGCCAGTTGAAGTTTTAGTCATCGGTGCCGGAGTGGCTGGACTACAAGCCATTGCTACGGCAAAACGCTTGGGGGCTCGCATAACAGGATATGACGTTAGGGAGTCGGCTCAGGAAGAGATAAGGAGTTTGGGTGCCCAAGTGTTGCAACTGGAAGGAGCCCGAGCTGAGGAGAAAGGGGGCTATGCAGTTGAGCAACCAGAAGAGTTCCTGAAGAGGCAACAGGCAACATTTGAAAAACAGGCAAGCCGCACAAACCTGATTATTACGTCTGCTGTGGTGCCCGGCAGGAAAGCACCGGTGCTCATCACAAAGAAGGCTTTGGAAAACATGCCTGCTGGAAGCGTTGTCATTGACCTTGCCGCTCAGTTCGGTGGAAACACAGAAGTGACTAAGCCAGATGAGATAGTTGAATATGGAAATGCTAAGGTGGTTGGATATACCAGTTTGCCCGCCAGAAAGCCAAGAACCGCAAGCATGCTGTTTAGCAAAAATATCTTTAATCTTCTCGGGCTCTTGATTAAAGACAAAGAATTCCAATTTGATTTTTCAGACCAAATAATCAATGATTGCACAATTGTTTACAACGGCGAACTTAGACATCCTGCACTTAAAAACAACCAACAATGAATGTGTGGATAGAATTCTTCCTTTCCAACCTTGACATGATTTACATTGTCATCCTCGCCCTGTTCTTGGGAGTTGAAGTCATCTCGGCGGTGCCAACCATCCTTCACACGCCTCTGATGTCAGGGGCTAACGCCATCCATGGAGTGGTCATCATAGGCGGTATAATAGCCCTTGCCCTTGCACCGGAAAACAATTTCCTGTTGTTGACCTTCGGCTTCCTCGCCGTGGTATTAGGAACGCTGAATGTAGTAGGGGGATTTGTTGTTACAGACCGAATGCTTGAAATGTTCAAAGAAAAGAAGAAGCAATGATGGATAGCGGATTGGCTAAGGTGATTTTAGAGTTTTCCTATCTAATAGCGGCTCTCTCTTTCATTTTTGGCTTAAAAATGATGAGCCATCCCAGAACGGCACGTCGTGGGAATGCAGTAGCCGCCGCCGGAATGGGTGTAGCCATCCTCGCCACAATCCTATATCTCGTTATGGAAGATTTGATGCCGATGACGAACCTTGGCTTAATCATTGCTGGGCTGGGAATAGGCAGTGTTGCCGGAACTTGGGCAGCCCGAAAAGTCCCTATGACCGCAATGCCTCAAATGGTTTCCCTATTCAACGGTATGGGGGGGGCTTGTGTGGCTCTCATCTCACTCGTTGAAGTCTATCATTTCCATCCTGAAACATGGGATTTATATGCCTATTTGGAATATGGAAGCATTCTTTTGGGAACATTGATTGGAAGTATATCCTTCTCTGGAAGCATCATAGCATGGGGCAAATTGGAAGGAAAAATTTCTGATAAGTGGGCACGAATAAAAGGGATAAATATTATGAATGCCTTGTTATTGCTCGTTACGCTCGGTTATGGCTTATATATCTGGATTAATGGAGATTTAGAGTTTTTCAAAGTGCTTATATTCTTCGGATTAGCAATTCTCTACGGAATCACTTTCGTATTGCCCATAGGGGGTGCTGATATGCCAGTGGTTATTTCCCTGCTTAACTCGTTTACTGGAACTGCCGCTGCCTTCGCCGGATTCGCTTACGACAACATGGCTATGATCATCGGAGGCATATTAGTTGGTTCGGCAGGAACCCTCTTAACCATATTGATGACTCGGGCTATGAACCGTTCGCTTATGAACGTGTTGCTGGGTGCCATAGTGGGAGGAGGCTCTGCAACTGACGAGGAGGGAGAAAAAACAATAAAAGAGGTTACGCCGCAGGACGCCGCTATCATGCTTGCCTATGCCAATAAAGTGATTTTCGTTCCGGGATATGGGCTTGCCGTCGCTCAGGCTCAACACGCCTTGCATGAATTGGAGAAACTCTTGGAAGAACGGGGAGTTGATGTGAAATATGCTATTCATCCCGTTGCTGGAAGAATGCCGGGACACATGAATGTGTTGCTCGCTGAGGCTGATGTTCCCTATGATAAACTTCTTGAACTGGAACAGGCAAATCAGGAATTCCCAACCACTGATGTGGTGGTGATAATAGGTGCTAACGATGTGGTTAACCCGGCTGCTGAGCAAGACCCATCTTCGCCAATCTATGGAATGCCTATCCTGCAAGCCTATAAAGCCAAAAACGTCATTGTTATCAAGAGAAGTTTGAGACCCGGATATGCTGGAATTGATAACCCATTGTTCTATATGGACAACACAAGGATGCTCTTCGCCGATGCTAAGAAGGCAATTGAAGAGATAATCAAAGCAATTCAGGAACTTTGAAGCCGTTCAGGATAGTAAATGCCCGGATAGTTACATCCCAAGCCATCGTTGAAGGGGATTTGCTTATTGACCCGCCATATATAGTTCAGGTAGGCGAAGTTCACAATAACACTGACTTGGTTTTTGACGCCAAAGGCAATTATGTCCTTCCGGGGGCTATTGACCTGCACGTCCATTTCAGACAACCGGGGCTTGAACACAAAGCGACCATTGAAACAGAGAGCAGGGCGGCACTCAGAGGAGGAGTAACTTCATTCATTGACATGCCTAACACAAAGCCTGAAACAACGACTTCACGGGCTTGGAAAGAGAAAATGAAAGTTGCCCGAAACACATCTTGGATTAATTATGCTTTCTATCCCGGCGTTACGCCACAAAATATCAACGAATTGCCCAATTGGACTGAACATAGAAACATTCCCGCAGTAAAGGCTTTTCTGGCTCGTAGCACGGGAGATTTATTAATCTCAATGGATGAGTTTGAAAAATTATTGAAATTAATCAAAGTGCCGGTTGCTGTGCATAGCGAACTGGATAGCATTGTTATGGAAAACATTAAAAAGTATTACGGCAAGTTCTTTCCAGACATTCATTATTACGTCAGACCGCCGGAAGCCTGCTATAAAGCCACTGATCAAGTGATTAAACTCTCAGAGAAATATGGTAAACAAGTCCATATTTTGCATCTCTCAACAAAGGAAGAGGTTGAAATGCTAAGGGGTCATAAGCCTGAAACCGTTTCAATTGAGACCTGTCCGCAATATCTGTTTTTTGACTCGCAGGACTATTCCCGGCTTGGCAACTGGATAAAATGCAATCCATCTATTAAACAGGCAGAAGACAAAAAATCATTACTGCAGGCTCTTAATTCAGTTATTGATACCATTGGGACAGACCATGCCCCCCATCTTGTTGCGGAGAAAGTGCTTCCATACTGGAGGTCGCCATCCGGAATTCCTTCCGTTGAGTTATTAATCCCATTGTTGACTTCCCTTGTGGAGAACGGAATTATTACATGGACACGCCTTGTGCAACTAACCGCTACCAATCCCGCAAGAATATATAAAATTCATAAGCGGGGGGACATTGCAGAGGGGATGTATGCTGACATAATTGTGCTTGAACGTAGCCCGTGGACAGTGAAACGATCTTTCCATAAATGTGGCTGGAACCCTTATTTTAACTGGACTTTGCCATATAAGATAAAATATGCTTTTGTGAATGGTTCCCTTGCCTATAGGGAAGGAGACAAGTCGGAATGGCTGAGCAGAAACTCGATGCCACTTGAATTTAGAGTTTCTTAACAATCTTGGTTTATATTCCCGCTACTGCTTACATTTACACAAAATTTTATGACTATGCTAAACCGTAAGATCCTTGAATGTGTGCCCAATTTCAGTGAGGGCAGGAACAGGGAGGTTATCAACGCTATTGCAGAAGCAATTAAGAGCGTGGAAGGCGTGCAACTATTGGATGTTGACCCGGGGGAGGCAACCAACAGAACAGTTATGACCTTTGTTGGGGAGCCGGAGAAAGTTGTTGAAGCGGCTTTTCAGGCTATTAAGACCGCTGCCGAACTCATTGATATGCGTAAACACAAAGGAGCCCATCCCAGAATGGGTGCTACCGACGTGTGCCCGCTGGTGCCAGTGGCAAATATGACAATGGAGGAAGCATCTGAATGGGCTCATAAACTGGCTAAGAGGGTCGGTGAGGAATTGAAGATCCCTGTTTATATGTATGAGTTTTCTGCTACTAAGCCTGAACGGAAAAGCCTTGCAAACATTAGGCAAGGGGAATATGAAGCCCTTCCTGAAAAATTGAAATCGCCGGAATGGAAGCCTGATTATGGACCCGCTGAATGGAACGACCACGTGGCTAAGACAGGGGCTACGGCAATAGGTGCCAGACCATTCCTTGTCGCATATAATGTTAACTTGAACACAACTAATGTGAGGAGGGCTAACTCAGTGGCTTTTGACATTCGGGAGAGGGGACGCCTGCTTAGGAAAGGGCATCCTGTTATTGGAGAGAAGGTGCTGGACGCCGAAGGGAAGCCCGTCTATATGCCGGGGATGCTTAAAGGAGTTCGGGCAATAGGCTGGTATATAGACGAATATGGCATTGCTCAGGTTTCTATGAACATTACTAACATTGACGAAGTGCCTATCCACGTGGCTTTTGAAGCAACCGATGAATCTGCCCGAAAGAGGGGGCTTAGAGTAACAGGGTCTGAAATAGTTGGGCTTGTCCCATTGAAAGTCCTTCTGGAAGCAGGAAAGTATTATCTGAAGAGGCAGAGGAGGTCTTGGGGAGTTCCCGAAGAGGAAATAGTTCACATAGCCATTGAGAGCCTTGGGCTTAATTCCGTCCAACCTTTTGACCCGGAAAAGAAAATCATTGAATATCGCATACAGGAGGAAGACAGGAAGAACAGTTTGGTAAGGAAAACAGTCAGGGAATTTGTTAATGAGGTCTCTGTTGATAGTCCTGTTCCCGGTGGTGGCTCTGTCGGTGCCCTTGTTGGTGCCCTTGCTGCTGCTCTCGCTTCAATGGTAGCAAACCTTTCGGCTCATAAGCACGGCTGGGAAGACCAGTTTGAATACTTTGCCACTGTTGCCGAAAAGGCTCAGAATCTGAAAGACCAACTGCTCTATCTGGTTGATGCCGATAGCAAATCTTTCCAGAAAGTGATGGATGCTTTCAGAGTGAAGGGAAGTGCAGAAGAAAAACAAAAGAAAATTCAGGAGGCATATAAAGAGGCAATGGAGATTCCCTATCAGACTTTGCAAACAGTGAGAGAAGTCTTCCCACTGCTTGAGGAACTGGCACAGAAAGGTCTTCAGGCATCTATAACCGATGTGGCAAGTGGGGCATCGTGCGGAAGGGCGGCAGCCGAAGCAGCATATATGAACGTGTTGATCAACGCCCGGGAAATAGAGAATAAACAATGGGTTGAAGAAAAATTATCATCTGCTAAGAAATTACTGGAAGAAGTCAGGCAAGCCCACGAAAATCTATTTAACTCAATTGAATCCAAGTTGCATTAAAGATGGAGATATCGTTTATTAAAGCCCACGGCACGGGAAACGACTTCATCGTTATTTTGGATTCGGCAGAAAAGATAAATCTTTCGGCAAGCCAAATTAAGGAATTGTGTAGGTGGCACACAGGAATAGGGGCAGATGGACTGATAAGGATTATTCCTGACGAAGAGGCTGAGTTCAAAATGCTTTATTATAACTCTGATGGGGAGGAAGCCACGTTCTGTGGGAATGGGTCTCGGGTGGCATCGCTATTGGCTTATAAAGCAGGCTGGACAGACTCTGATAGGTTCACTTTCATAGCGGGGGATGGCAAACACGAAGCATATGTTAAGCCCAACAATATCGTAGGAGTGTCTATAAATGTGCTATCAGAAATCAAGGAATATGAAGATGGATTCTGGATTAACACTGGTGTCCCGCATTTCGTAATACCCATTAAGGATTTTGACACTTTGAAGAACATGGATGTTAACCAAGAGGCTTTGAAATGGAGACATGATGAACGGTTCAAGCCTGAAGGAGTAAATGTAACTTTCATAGCATTAAAAGACGGAAGAGTTTTCGTTCGCACTTTTGAAAGGGGAGTTGAGAGGGAGACTTTATCATGCGGGTCTGGGGCAGTGGCTGCCGCTCTCGTCTCTAAGAAAATTTTTAATCTTGGCAAGCCGGTTAACATCGTTTATCCCGGAGGAGAATTGAGGGTTTATGATGAGGAAACGCAGATTATACTTGAAGGACCTGCACAGGAAGTCTTCAAAGGGATAGTGCAGATTTAAATCAGAACCTTTTTCTGCGAAAACTCGTATAATAGCCTTGAATAAAACACAATTGCAGGATGGAATATGTTGGAATGAGGCTTCTGATGGAAAAGGAGTTGTCATCAGACCTTATTAATGCAATGGAGGAGGTTGATAAAATAAGCAATTGGGTCGCCAGAGAACTTGGACAAAGCCATGAATTCCTCGGGAGGTTCTTAACTGGATTTATGGAGGCAATGAATAATGCTATCAAACACGGCAATAAAGAAGACCCTAATAAGCGTGTTAAAGTTAGAGTGTCCCTTTCGGAAGATGACCACGCAGTTTTAGAAATTGAAGATGAAGGCAATGGTTTTGATTATGAAACTGTTTTAAAGCAATCAGGTGTTATTGATATAGAAGCCGAAAGCGGCAGAGGTATATTCCTTATGCAAAAAATGGCTGATGACATTGAATTTTTCAACGGGGGAAGAGGAGTTAGGCTCAAGTTCGCCATTAATAAAGGTGTTTAATTACGACAGTCCCATCAATCCGGAAATAGACCACGATAGGTTAACCAAATGGCTGGTTGAGGAAGCCAGAGAAGAGGGTTTTGACATCAAAATGCTTAACATCATTTGGACAAGCGATGAGAATCTGCGTGAAATGTCCTCTGCATATAAAGATGCTGACCACTACACGGACATTTTAACCTTTGACCTTGGCGATGGAAACAAAACATTAGCAGGAGAATTGTACATAAGTCCCGAACGGGTCATTGACAACGCCAGAGCATATAAGCAAACTTTTGAAAGGGAACTGATGAGAGTGATTATTCACGGAATCCTTCATCTGATGGGATATAAGGATAGCACGCCTGAGGAGAAGGAGAAGATGCGGGCTCGGGAGAACAAAGCCCTTGAACGGTTTTTTTCCTCGCAGTAACTATGGTAACTATGGTTTGATGTATCTTTGGCATAGTATTTGCCATTCAAATGGGTATGTTAAGAAGGTTGTTGAATGTTGGGGTTCTCTTTCTTGTTGTTGGGTTCGGGTCTGTTAGTGCCCAAACAAAACGCATATTGTTTTTAGTTGATGCATCAGGGAGCATGGCGGAGAAATGGGGAAGCAAAAGCAAGTATGAAATAGCGATAAGTACTCTTGCTGAAATAATGGATTCCATACTGCAAGAAAACCCTGACGTTGAATTCGCCCTTCGCCTATATGGGCATCAATCACCCAAGCCAGAACACAACTGTGAAGACACGCGTCTGGAACTGCCTTTCGGGAAGCATTCAAAAGAAAAAGTCCTGTCCTTAGTGGAAAAATACACGCCACAGGGATGGACACCAATCGCATACGCCCTATTGCAAGCAATGAACGACTTTCCCGACTATGAATCACCAAATTCCATTATTCTAATAACTGACGGCGAGGAAACGTGTGAAGGAGACCCGTGTGCCGTAGTGCTGGAATTACAAAAAAGACGCATATCTTTCAAACCATTCGTCATTGGCATGGGAGTTCCGGAAAACATTGCTAAAAAACTTAAATGCATCGGATATTACAGGCAGGCAAATAGCCGTAGCGACTTTGAAACAGTTGTTTCATCAACGGTTAAGCAGGTTCTTAACAGAACAACCGTTCAGGTAAACTTGCTTAATGCCGCCGGGGAACCTGTGGAAACAGATGTGGCAATAACTTTCCTTGATGCCTTCACTCACGAACCAATGTATCACTTCGTGCACACTATGATTCAAGGCTTACCGGACACTTTGGAAATTGATCCGACAGGAAAATATGACGTCATAGTTCATACCATCCCACCACGCAGGGAAGATAATGTTGAATTGGTTCCGGGTCGCCATAATGTGATTGCTATTAAAACGCCACAGGGAAGCCTGACAATTTCAATGAAAAGTTCGTTGGCAGGACAATATCGCTGTATCATAAGGGACAAAGACCACAGGAAAACTTTGTTTATTCAGGAGATGAACTCAACAGTTAAATATATCGCCGGAGTTTACGATATTGAAATCCTTACTCTGCCACCATTGAGATATGATAATTATGACATAAAAGCGGGGGCGTCCCACACCATTGAAGTGCCACCGCCGGGAATAGTGGAACTGATGCCCAAACGACCATATATAGCGGCTATATTCACTGTCAAGGATGGGGAACCATACGAAAAAGTAATAGAGTGGGAATCTTTGACCAAAGATGTTTCAGTGGCGTTGTTGCCGGGGAAATACATCCTTGTTTATAGACCGTTAACTACCTACGCTGCCGACCAAACTTTAACTAAAACCTTCGCAGTGCCAAAAGGTCAAAAAATCTCAGTAACCTTTTAACGATGAGAAGAGTATTCCTAACGTTGGTATTGGCGGGATTTTTATTTGGGGTATTGAATGCACAGGATAAGAACGTTCCAACCCGGGTCCTTTTCGTCGCTGATTTTTCTTTGAGTATGGGGGGCAAATGGGAGAAACGACCTAAGATAGCCGTATTGCGTGAAGCACTGGAAAAAACTGTTCAGAAACTGCAAAGGGAACATCCTGAGGTTGAAGTGGGATTAAGGCTTTTCGGACACAAATCGCCCAAGCACTGGAACGACTGTCGGGACACCCGTCTTGAAGTCCCTATCGGGAAAGACAACCATAAGAAAATATCAGAGAAACTAAATATGTATGAGCCAAGGGGAGTTACGCCGTTGGCATACACTCTTCAACAGGTCAGAACAGATTTCCCTTCTTCGCCAGGAAGAAATATCGTTATCCTTTTCACTGATGGGGCTGAGTCCTGCGAAGGAGACCCATGTGCAGTCCTTAATTCCCTCAGAAGTCGTAACATCACTATCAAGCCATTCATAATCGGCATTAATCTGGATATGGCAACGTTGAACACTTTGGCTTGTGCCGGCGGTTCGGTCTATAACGCTGAGAAGGAAGCCGATTTGGAAGTCATATTGCAAAAAATTACTGAACGCATAGTGGCTCTTTCTTCCGTAACAGTGGAATTGCTTGATGATAAAGGCAGACCAGTGGAAACCAATTTGCCCATGATCTTTTATGATGCCACAGACAAGGCAGTTAGATACGTCTTTTATCATACTTTTAATGCCGAAGGGAAGCCGGACACACTATATCTTGACCCTGTGTATTCCTACGACCTTGTTGTCTATTCCACACCGTCCGTGTCAAAGAAAAATATCAAATTGGTTCCCGGAGAGCATAATGTGATTAAAGTGAGAGTTCCAACTGGCTATCTGGAAACGAAACTGCAAAATGTTACCATAGAGGCAGATGTCCAAGGGAAACTAACACCTGTTGTAAGGGATGACAAAACCCAGTATCTGGTTGATTTCACTCGCCCTAATGATAAACGTCGCTATCTGGCACGGAACTACGACCTTGAAATCCTGACCCTGCCAACCATAAACATTGATAATGTGAATGTTAGTGCTGCCAAAACAACAAAGGTTGAGATTCCGGCACCCGGAGTGCTAATCCTTGACGTGATGTATGACGGAATAGGCTCAATTCTTATGAAGACAAAAGATGGAGTCCAGAAGATATATGAAATCCCTACAAGGAAAAGAAGGCAGATTCTTGCTTTGCAACCCGGTGAATACATAATTGTTTACAAGCCTAATTTTGCAAAGAGAAGTATGGACACGCGAACGAAAACGTTTAAAATTGTTTCCAACCAAAGTGTGCGAATAACACTTAACTAAAAAGTACTTAGGAATGCCGATTTTGGAACAATACGGGGAAGCGGAGACACGGAGAGGTTTCGGAGATGCTTTATATGAACTGGGCAAGCAAAATCAGAAGGTTGTAGCGTTGGCTGCCGACCTCGCTGAGTCCATCAGGATGGATAAGTTTATGAAAGCCTTTCCAGAAAGGTTTTTCCAGTGTGGCGTTGCGGAAGCCAATATGGTTAGTGTCGCTGCTGGCTTAACAATAGGCGGAT
>JAADEI010000109.1 GCA_013153515.1 Chlorobiota bacterium
ACGATTAATAAACTGGACGTTAACTCAAAAGCCTTTTTAAACTTATCCTTTAAAAAAGTTTTATCTCCTTGAACATATATCACTTCCAGAATATCTGCCAACTCATTTACCAAATCTTGATCTATCAGCTGGCTCCCTAAATCCCGAATTGAATCAATAATTTGTTTGAGGGCATGTGTTTCATCAGACTCCGCAAACACAATAAAAGTTGCCAGGAGGGCAGTGAGATATATGCCACGATTAACCTTGATCTCCCTCTGAAACCCTTTATTATCAACTATTCTCTTAGCAAACCTTAAATTACCAATCGCCACATAAGAAATAGCACTTTGAATACGGAAAAGAATTTTGCTCATCTTGAATAAAGCAAGTTTATTAAAGGGTTTGACATCATTATATTCAGCTAATAAATCTTCACCTTCTTCCACTAATTCAATGGCACGTTCCAAATTCCCTGAATACCAGGCAGCGGGAATAGTCTTGGAATAAGCCCGTAGTAAATAAAGCGGTTTTAAGTCAGAGGAAAAACTCTTGTTTTTCAAGTGAGATATAATCTTGGTTGCTATGCTTAGAGACTCTCTTATATTACCATGATGAGAATACCAGTCAATAAGAGATATTGCTAATTCAACATGAAGAGTACCGTTCTCAACATATTTGGAAATATCTTTCAAATCAAACTCTTTTGCGACCAATGAAACCAGTTTTTCAGCAACATCAAACCTCCTAAACAAAATGGATAATTCTAATAATCGGGCATAGAGAATTTGAAATTCCTCAACTGCAAAAGCAGCATTAAAAAAATCAGCTGCCACCTCTTCCATGCATTGAGCCAAACTGTCTACCATGGATTTAGCGACGGGGAAAGCATCTGTTACAATAGCTCGGGTCAGGTCATTCACGCCACGAACCACTTTCCGATACTTATATATGTCGTCCAAGGCTTTTTCCAGAAGTTGATAGGAAAAGAATACGAAGAGTGGGTCAAACACCTCTTTCTTTTCTAACATTGGTCCTCCCTCTAACAAAATTTTCATAAACACATCAATTAAAAGTACTTTGTTAAAGGGATTAGTGGTTTCCTCAAAGTCGTTTGCCAATCTTGTGAAGAGAGCTTTGGCTGCCCCTGTCTGACCTTTCTTTAGCAATTCTAAAATCTCAGCAATGTTAATGTATATGTTCTTTTGCTGTTTTAAATAGCGATACTCAACCAATGCGAACAATATAATCTTAATTAGTCTTTGTCTGACTTGCTCTAAATGTGGCATATTAGCTGCATGGCGTCGAAGAATGTCTATCTCGTCTTTGTTAGGAGTTGCATGTCTGCTTAGAATTTCATATAGTCTCACTATTGCCGATGATTCCTTGTCCCTTTTATTATACCGTCTTAATTTGAGAGCGACGAAACGACGCTCCCCTCTGTCCATTGATAAAATCAAATCTCTAAGAACATTTTTAGGTAATTGGCTCGGAAATATCTGCTGCAAAATCTTCTTTATTTCTAGAGAAGCATAAACAGTTTCATTACTGCCTTGTGTATCTTTATTTTCTTTATTATGATTCCCCATGACTAACAATTTGTTTTCAATAGTCAATGACGTGAAAGGAGCCTCTAAGGTTTAAAAATCAGAGAAAACTCTCTTTTTAAAACATAAACCAAACTTCTTTTTATTTCACGCTAAATAAATATATAACTTGAAAAGAGGCATTAGCCCAATGGTTACTTATAGTGAACAGATTGGCTGGCGAAACAGTGTGCCTCCTCGCAAAAGCATATATCCTAAAAATCCATCTGTCCGTGGTATAAAGCATATGAAAGCTACCATGTACAAAGCCAAACAATTCTATTTTATGTGCAGAATATCGCTTATTGTCAATATCAGACTGTCCGACCTGTGCACTAATACCAAGCATTAGACTGCCTCCTGTCCCCAAAATCCTCGTTTTGCCATTCCTCCGCCAAGCTCCAATTATCCAATTATAGAATGCTCCAAAGAATCCATCCCAGAAAAACATAGAAAGTTTATTAAAATAAATTAAGTTAGAATCGTTGAGAAATATAGAAATTTTCACGCCTGTATTAATTGAATATCTGCCTATGTCCCCGCCAAATGCCCATGTCCCCCCACTCCTTACTTGCCTTTCTCCGAAGCTGAAAGCGTGCTTCCAACTAAATTTATTAGGAGTGAAAAAATATGTGAAGCTTCCCAGAACACGCGAAGATTTAAAATCTTTCAATTCAATCTCCGTATTAGAAAATGTATTTACCAACCTATATCCTTTTAAATGGGCAATCTCAAATTCCAACAAAATTTTTCTTTTAACTAATATCGGAACGTATAGAAAAAATCTCCTTGATCCCTCAATCTTTGAATCTTTATCTAAGGCTACAAAAACAGCAGGGAATGGGTTGATTCTCAGCCATATTCCCAATAAAGAATAGTAAGATTCGCCATAATAAGAAGTGTGCTGAGACTGGAAATCAAGAGAGTTTCGTAACGAACCTAATTGAAACCCTATCCCATCTTTCCTGCTTGTAATTATTCTTGTTTCATCTACATTAGCCCAACTTAGGTTATGAAAAATTGCTAAAATCAGAAAAATCTTTGCTAACCAAATTTTGTTACATTTGATACTAACATTCATCTCTTTGACGTTTTTAATAATGTTAAAAAATAAATTGCCGTAACTTTGTAATTGTAAAATTAGGGAACCATGGCAAGAAGAGGAAGAAAACCCCGCACTAGCAGGAGCAAGTTGAGAGAACAACTCATCGCCAAGGGACTCCCAATGGTCATCAAAGAGGGTCCCCTTCGCTTTAAGGTAGATGAGTTGTGCAACAAACAAGGAATCTCAAAGAGGACATTTTACGAAATCTTTGAAAGCAAGGAAATTTTCCTTGCCGAGGTTGTCCAGCTCTTGCTTGAACAGACTTACGAAACCCTCAGGAACGCCGAGGGAGAAACAGCTCTTGACCAACTCATGAATTGGAACGTCAATGTCGTTAACCTTTTGAGGGACTTGCCCTTGACAACCGTTGACGAACTCCAGAAACACTACCCTGCTGTCTGGGACACAGTGATTCGATTCCTAAATAATAAAGTTCTTCCCCTCCTTCTTGAAAACATAGAGAGAGGGAAACAAGAAGGGCTTTACAGGAAGGAACTGGATGATCTCGTCATCGCCCGATTCAGAATGCATCTTTTTGAATTTGTCTATGACAGGCGATTCCTCAGAGAGTGGGATTCCCCAGCAGACACCTACATGCAAATCAGTGATGTTACCACAAGGGGAATGCTCACAGAGAAAGGGATGAAGAGATACCTTCAGATCCTTGAAGCCCTGAAGAGGAACGAGACAAGCCTGTCATAAGGGAACCATAATGGCACTGGCTTCCATTTATCTCTTTTGAAATAACTTTGCTAATTAAAGAGAGGTAGGATGGAAGCCATAGTGTCAATTAAAGGGTTTCAATATAAGGTATCTCCGGGGAGGAAAGTTGTTGTGCCCCGCTTGAAAGAGGAAGAAGGCGCAACGGTTAAGTTCCCCGAGGTTTTAGTTGTAGTTGACGACGACGGTAACGTTCAAATAGGGAAACCAACAGTTGAGGGTGTAGAGGTTGAAGCTCGTGTAGTGAAGCACTTCAAAGACAAGAAAGTCTTAGTGTTCAAAAAGAAAAGAAGAAAGCGCTACAAAGTGCTACACGGGCACAGGCAACCCTACACCCTCATTCAAATTTTGAACATAAACAAATAAATTAAGAGGCTTATGGCTCATAAGAAAGGTTTAGGAAGTTCACGGAACGGCCGCGACTCAATTAGTAAGCGGCTTGGCGTTAAGCTATATGGTGGACAACTGGCAAAAACCGGCAACGTTATAGTTAGACAGCGTGGAACGAAGTATTGGCCCGGAGACGGCGTTGGCAGAGGGTCTGATGACACCCTTTTTGCTCTCAGGGACGGGATTGTGAGATTTAGGAAAAGGAAGGGACGCACTTATGTGGAAGTGATCCCTGTTGAGCAATATCAGGCAGATCAAGCCAAGGCAACCAATTAATCAGGTGATTTGGGCAATTTGCCTTGAAGCCCCAAAAATTGAAAAGTGAAATTTAACATTAAGGAAGTTGGGGCAGGATTCTACATCAAAAACAGAGAGAGACTATATAAATTACTTCCGCCCCGTTCCACTGTAATCATCCATAATCCTCCTCCGGCTAATGCTACGGCGGACCTGCACTATGAACCTTACGAACCGGACAGGAACCTGTTTTATTTAACAGGCTTGGATCTGCCAAACATATATGTATTGCTGTGTCCCGACTATCCGGACGAACAAAAAAGAGAAATCATTTTCTATGACGAGCCCACTGAAGTTCAAAGGGTGTGGGAAGGTGAGGGTTTGTATTTTGAGGATGTTAAAGAGATAAGTGGTGTTCCAACTGTTCTGCCAACAAGCGAGTTTCGTGCAATTCTCCAACAAATAATGTTTCATTCACAGTATGTATTCTTAAATCTTAATGAAAATGAGCGTTATATCCCGTCTGTGAATGATGCGGACCGACTGTTCGCTTCACAACTAAAAAATCTTTATCCCGCCCATGAATTCAGGCGTCTGGCTCCGATATTAGCATTCCTAAGAAATGAAAAACAACCAAGAGAGATTGAGTTTATTAAAAAAGCAGTTGACATTACCCGAAAAGTGTTCCTTGATCTGCTTCCTAATCTTAGACAATTTAACAATGAAGCGGAAGTTGAAGGCTTTATAACCGGCAGTATCATCGCTTATGGCGGAAGAAACGCTTTCCCGCCAATTGTAGCTGGTGGGAAAAACGCCACTGTCCTACACTACTCCGACAACAACAAGCCACTTAACCCACAGGAATTGCTTTTGCTTGATTTCGGTGCTCAATACTTATATTGGAATGCGGATATGACCCGAGTTGTCCCCTATGGCGGAAATTTTTCTCCAAGACAAAAAGAAGTTTATAACGCTGTGCTAAAAGTTCAGAAAGAACTAATATCATTTATTAAGCCGGGATTAACAATTGCCGAGATACAGGCGGAAGCCCAGAAACTAACTGCCTATGCCCTTGTGGACCTGAAACTTATGGACAAAAACAGGCTAAGAGATAAAAAAGACTACCTGCCCATTGTTCGGCGATACTTCCCCCATGGATTCGGACATTTCATAGGTTTGGATGTTCATGAGCAGGGATACAGATACGAGCCCCTGAGACCCAGCTCATATATAACCTGCGAACCGGGAATCTACATCCGTGAAGAAGGAATTGGTGTTAGACTGGAAAACGATTTGATTATCACAGAAACAGGTGTTGTTGACCTGATGGAAAACGTTCCTATTGAACCAGAAGAAATAGAAGACTTAATTAACTCATGAAATGGGTTCTTAAAATTGTTAAGTTCATCCCCAATGCCATCACTTTAACCTCTCTATTTTTAGGGCTGGTAAGTATAAGTTACATTATTGAAAGTGCCCAACTCCTTGTTATTGAAGACATTGTCCGCCTACGTATTGAAGTGAAACCTACCACTACTCTATGGGCACAACTCATTGCAGGTGCTTATTTCATTATTTTAGGTGCAATCCTTGACTTTTCTGATGGTTTCGTTGCCAGACTCCTCAACGCTCAAAGCGAAATAGGGAAACAGTTAGATTCCCTTGCCGACATGGTCATCTTCGGCGTGGCTCCCTCCTTCATATTATACAGATTGCTCGCCTTGTCATATAAGCATGGTGCAGAAGTTGCGGCTTCCTCAGAATGGGTGTATTTCATCGCGTTCATTTACGCCGTCGGCGTGGCATATAGACTTGCCCGATTCAATGCCTCAAACCAAAACCAGATAACCGAATACTTTTATGGGCTTCCGGCTCCCGCCGCCGCCTTAACAGTAACAAGCCTCCCCTTCGCCCTACTGACTATTCCAGGCATAGTACAATATTTTACCCCTCCCACAATGTTCGCTATCATAGGCACTATAACATATCTAACCATAAGCAAAATCAGAATGCTATCCCTAAAAGGTTCGTTCTCCCCTAAGGTCAGATCGGGCATATTCAGAATAGGCTTGATGGCTGGCATTGCAATCGCTGCAATTATATTGGTTGTTTTCTCCATGCCCATTACAATCCTTTTTCCAATAACAATGGTATGGTATATCTTGCTTAGTTTTGTATATCATATCACAATGCCATGAGTGGAAGAAAGTTTAAAGTGGGAATAGACATAATGCTTCTTCCTGAATTGCTTGACCCCCAGGGTGTGGTTGTTCATAAAGCCCTCCAACAATTGGGTTTTCAGGGCATTGAGAAAGTTCGGGTTGGCAAGCACATAGACATAGATATAGAAGCATCTGACCGTGAAGAAGCCATCCAAATTGCGGAAGAAATGTGTTCTAAACTATTAGCAAATCCTGTCGTTGAAACTTATAGGATTCACGTTGAAGAGCTATAAAAAGGACTTATCAACTTATCATCCCCACATAATTAATTCATTATACAGGGAAGAGAGAGCATTTGAAAATAAAAGTTTGCTGTCCTTTTCAAGGGCTTTTTGCAAATTTGAGATATACATTGCAGTTGCATCAGGCAAAGAAAGTGGTTCAATTAAATCTTCTAGCTCTCCGGCTTTATATTCTTTCGAGAGCTTTTTGAGAGCCTCTGGTTCAAGGATAACCGCCTCCTCCATCAGGGCAATGAAGAAATGCACATTAGAGTAATGAACTTTTTGATAGAAGTCTTTGCCTGAATATGCAAGAATAATGTAATCTCCGGCAGCGAAGGGATTAAGAAACACTCCAACTGATTCAAGCAATGCAGTATATAGCAATGAAAGGAAGAGAGCCGAAGCCCTATAGGACCTGAGCAGATGGGCTGGCAGGTAGGACCTCCAATGAACCGGTTCCAAAATCCCTTTATAGGAATATATGTCAAAAAACAATCTGTTAAGCGTCCTGATTTTGTCTAAGGCTGTGTCTGTTTCATTTGTTTCAAGCCAAATGATTCTTTCCAATCTCTTGAATCTTTCCTGAACGAAATCGGCGTATCTGGGCTCAAGCCATTTTTGAAGGTCAATAAAAAGTTCCAGAAGAAAGATTTCGCCCTCTTGCTTGTGCATTACAAATCGGTTCATTATACTGTCAAACTCAATGAGTTTAATGAGTGTTTGTGAGCGTTGTCGTGCAAGTTCATTTTCGCTAATATGATTTAGAAGTTGCAGTTCGCCAATGATGCCCATTCCCTGAGAAAGTATAACTTTCTTGACGTGTTCATAGACCTGAGGGTCTGGGTCCTCCAACAGTTTGAGAACTGCCTTTAATTCTTTTTCCGAGAGCCTTTTTGCAATATCTCCTTGCATTGTTCAAGAGTTATTTTTTCTGGATTAATGTCTTTGGGTATAGGAATCCTTTTTCTGCCTCGGGAAATGTAAGTTGTGCCATCATCATCCCTGATGACATATATATATGATCTGCCGTCTTTGAATTTCTTAACGATTTTCTTTTGTTGTTTATCACGCTCGGCAATTATTTTCTCTGCTTCTATAAGAGAGATGCTCAATGGGTCTTCAAGGTTGCGTACAGGATAGGTTTTTCCACTATATTCAAGATAGAATCCGTATGGTCCCACTTTCAACACAACAGGTTTTCCTTCAAGAGTCCCTAATTCTTTGGGTAGTTCCGCTAATCTCAGGGCATCTGAGAGAGAGATTGTGTCTATTCTGTAAGGTGGTGGCAATGGCAGGAATTTAACGTTTTCGGTGCCTGACGTCCCAATTTGAATAATTGGTCCATATCTGCCAAGGCGAGCATAGACATCGTTGCCATCAGGTGCTTTACCAAGGAATCTCTGTCCGGTGAACTGCTTGTCATTAAGAGCCTGTTCCAGTTGTTTGCTAAACGATTCATAGAACTCCTTGAGAACTTCTTTCCAGTGGATCTCCCCCCTTGCTATTGCATCCAGTTGATCCTCCATCTTGGCAGTGAAATCATAATCTAAAATTTCCGGGAACTGCTGGGTTAAGTAATCATTGACGACGAATGCCAGTTGAGTCGGGACAAGCCTCCTCTTTTCAGATCCATAGCGCTCTTTAATAACTTTCCGATTGAAAGAATTGGGTGTTGCCTGCATGATAATTGTGTCAACCGACTGACCGGGAATGTCTTTCACTTCCACATATTTCCTTCTGATGATGGTGTCCACTGTTGGTGCATAGGTGGAAGGTCTGCCAATGCCCCTCTTCTCCAATTCCCTAACGAGGGTTGCTTCACTGTATCGGGAAGGAGGCTTTGTCTTTACCTGTTTAGCTTCAATCAAAACGGGATAGACTGGCTGGTTTTCTTTTAGATTGGGCAGTTTAGTTGCCTCCGCAGTTTCCTCAGTGTGATAAACCTTTAAGAAACCCTCAAACTCAATGACATCTGTTTTTGCCTTAAAGGGATGAGGTGTTTTGGTCCCCTCAATTGTCAGGGTTGTTCTTTTAATTCGTGCTGGTGCCATTTGACTGGCTATGGTCCGTGCCCATATTAATTTATATAGTTTTTTTTCAAGGTCTGTCCCCGGAATGTCGGTTCTGTTCAGATCAGTAGGTCTTATTGCCTCATGTGCCTCCTGAGCGTTGCGTGCCTTCGTTTGAAATTGCCTTGGATGGCTATATTCCTTGCCAAACGTTGATGAAATGACTTGTTTTGCTTGATTTATCGCTTCATCAGACAGGTGAACGGAATCGGTACGCATATATGTAATGTATCCCGTTTCATATAGTTTCTGGGCGATAGCCATTGTAGTAGCTACTGGCAAACCCAAAACCCTATATGCTTCCTGTTGAAGGGATGAAGTTACGAATGGTGGTGGTGGGCTCTTGGTTACTTGTTTTTCTTCTATCTTGGTTATGGTGAATGAATCTGTTGCTGCCGTTTGAACCAACTGCTTGGCTTCCTCTTCCTTTTCTGGGTGATAGTCCATCAAGGCTCTAATGACTGGTTCCCCGTTTGGCTTCACGGCAAATTGCCCTGCTATCCTAAAATAAGTGCGAGGTTTGAAGTTCTCTATCTCCCGTTCCTTTTCAACTATTAGTCGCACTGCCACTGATTGAACCCGTCCTGCCGACAATGCCCGCTGACCCCTTATTTTCCTCCATAACAAAGGTGAGAGCCTATAGCCAACTATCCTATCCAAGATCCTCCTGGCCTGTTGTGCATTGACAAGATTTTTATTCAGAGGTCGTGGGTTAGCCACTGCCTGCTTAATCGCTTTGGGTGTTATTTCATGGAAAACGGCTCTTAGTGCTTGATTCTCCGGAATGCTTAGAACATGAGCCAAATGCCACGCTATAGCCTCCCCTTCCCTGTCTTCATCAGTGGCAAGCAAGACCAATTGAGCGTCTTTGATGAGTTTTTTCAACTCCGAGATAATCTTCTTTTTCTTAGGGATTATAACATATTCCGGCTCGAACCCCTTGTCTATGTCTACCCCAAACTTCTTTTCCGGCAAGTCCCTAACATGACCCTGACTGGACCCTACGGCATATCCGGTTTTAAGAATTTTCTGGATCGTTCGGGCTTTGGCAGGCGATTCCACAATTAAGACAACCTTTCCGCCTTTGCCTTTCCCTCCTTTCTTCTTGTTTTTTGTAGTTGCCATATTTCTCAAAAATTATCTGTGTTCAAAAACTAAAATACGACTAAAATCCCGAAAAAGTTCAGTATGACCCGGGTGCAGTGATAAAACTAAACCACAATGAACACAAAGTTCTTCTCTTTAATCCCGAAAGTTTAATACACTTCTTGGGTTAGACCTTCACGAAAACCACTGTCTTGCGTCCCGCATTCTTTGAACCAACTTCAAGGATGTATGCTCCCTGCGACAGTTCTCTGACATCCATAGCCATTCGGAAAACCCCTATAACCATTGGAATCTGCTTGAAATACACTGTCTCGCCTTTCATATTGACTATCCTAACATAGAACCCCTCCCCTTCTGGCAGTTGAATTTCTGCATAGAGAACATCTTCAACAGGATTGGGATTGACGGCTAGCTTGATCTCCGAAGGCGGTTCAATATAACTAACCTCTATGTCCCTTGACTCCCCCTTTTTGAGATACACTGCATACACTGTCTGATCCGCCCTGCTCTGAGTCCCATCATTTATCCAGAAAATGTTAGGTGCACTACTGTTAATCCCCCCTATCACATACCCAATCAAAACCCGATCTCCCTCAGGAATCCTGTTAAGATGCAAAATCTGCCCATCTATGTAATCAACATTCCCGGCAG
>JAADEI010000075.1 GCA_013153515.1 Chlorobiota bacterium
TGGCGTGGTCCAGTGGCGTCCGGAACAGTTCGGCAATTAGTGCAGGATGTTGACTGGGGCACGCTTGACTATTTGATTGTTGACATGCCGCCGGGAACAGGCGACATACCCATGACAGTGGCTCAGGTCCTTCCATTAACCGGGGCAGTCATAGTTACAACGCCACAGAGAGTGGCTCAGGCAGACGTCCGACGTGCCATAGCAATGTTCAGACACAAGGCAATTAACAAACCAATAATTGGTTTGATTGAAAACATGGCATATTTCGTTCCGGAACTGCATCCAGATGAAAAATACTATGTTTTCGGGAAAGATGGAGGGAAGAAATTGGCTGAGGAATTGGACGTTCCGTTCCTTGGAGAAATTCCGTTAATGGCTACAATAGCGGAGGGCTCTGATTTCGGGAAACCACCTGTTTTGTTTGGCCCCGAGGCAGTGAAGGAAGCATTTAAGAAAGTGGCTGGGCAGGTAGCCAGACGACTGGAAGTCATTGCCGCAGAACAAATCAATGCCCATGCAGACGCTCAGTAACAGATTGGCAGAGGCATTGGAAAAAGTTAGGAAACACCTTAGGGCAGACGAAGGAGATATTGAAGTGATTGATTTGAGGAATAATGTGCTTTATATAAGATTATTAGGCAGTTGCAAGCAATGTGTCCTTGTTGATATGACCCAAATCGGAATCAAAGAGATAATTAAGGGTTATATGCCAGACATCAAGGATGTGGTAATCGTTGAAGATGACCGCTGAGAAGTTGAAAAAATTAGTATCCGAGAAACAGACCACCTTAATCGTCGGACTGGATATTCATTATCCCGAGAAGTTTGCAAACCTTGAAGAATTATACGGATTCATTAAATCAGTCATTGAAGTCACTGCCCAGTATTGCATTGGTTATAAAGTGAACACCGCATTTTTTGAATCCTTAGGCACCGAGGGCTGGCGGTTAATGGAAAAAGTGTTCAGGACTATCCCGGAAAGCCATTTTAAGATTGCCGATGCTAAGCGATGTGATATATCTTCCACAAATTGGTTTTATAGAAAAGCATTTTTTGAAGTGTTTGGGGCAGACGCACTAACAAGCCATCTCTATTTCGGCATTGATGCCCTAAAAGACCTTTATTTACCCGGAAAGATACTGATGCCTGTTGCCCTGCCTTCCCAAAAAGAAGCCCTTGATTACCTTTTAATCCCTACGCCGTCTGGAAAACCTTGGGTTTTCTACCTTCTTGAAAGACTAAAAGAAGAATTTACTTCCAATGATGTGATTCCTGTTGTGGGATCCACCTTGCCAGAAAATCTGTTGCGTCAAGTGTCCTGTTTATTAGATGGATATTGGTTTCTTATGCCCGGAATTGGGGCTCAGGGCGGTTCGCCGGAGAGAGTGTATAGGATAATTGGCTTAAGGGCTTTGATCCCTGTGTCAAGGGCAATCCTATATCCCAAAGGTCCCGAATCCACGTTAAAAGATATAGAGGGGTCTGCCCGCAACTTCTGGCAACAAACACGGAACTTACATGGGAACATTAAAGGCACCACTGAGTTTTGAAATCATATTCAATCCATATAGTTTCTTGCCTACTTGGTTGCTATGGGAAAACATTCGGAGACATTTATGGCTGACTATTCTCTTGTTGTTGCCGGGTTTGCTAACTTGGTTTGGCGTGGGCAGGAATCTGGGGTTTCCATTTCTATTCTTAGAACCAGAATATCTTAACAAAACAAACTTCCTTTCCTTCTTTATTGTGGGGCTTTTCAAGGGCTGGCTGTTGCTTGCATGGCACATGGCTCTGTTTATACTCTACTATGAAGAGTTGAATTTTTTGGTTATAAGCAAGCGACCTTTTGCCGTGTTTATGCTAAACAATAGCGTAATTCCCTTCATTTATGTGCTTGTCAGCACCGCTTATTTAGTTAACTTTCACCTTTCACAGGGACATTCATGGACAGTGATTGGAGAATATGTTTTCGGATTTTTAAGTGGGATACTATTGTCCACACTGATTGGATTTGTGCTTTTTCTCAGAAAGAAGGCACCGCCATCTGGATTCAGAACCCATCGTGAAAAACCAACTGTTGAGCCTCTCAGGATAAAGGGAACTTATGGTCCTTCTGAAATCCCGTTGTCCGACCACGTGCCTGTTAAGTATTTCCTTGGATTGAGATTCACTATTCGGTTTGCCCGTTCAGTTCATCACTATGACAGAAACATTAGCAAATACATTCTTCAAAGAAGCCATTTCGGAATTATGATGTTTTTCCTTATTTCCTTAATTGTGATATTTATCCTTGGCAGAGTCGGTCCCGTCCAAATCCTGAATCTTCCCGCCGCAGCAAGCATATTCCTTTTCCTTGCTATATTAATTATGCTCTTTGGGGCAATTGCCTTCTGGGCAGGCAAATGGCGGCAAGTGGCGTCGGTAGTCGCTTTCGCAAGCCTGCTCATTTTTATAAACTACTACACACCCGGAAGCCCATTCAGAGGTTTGGATTATTCCCAAAAAGTTCCAATTACGGATAGCAATAACAATCATGAACATTTCCAGTCCCGTCGTAAAGCATATCTCTCTTTTCTTAATATGTTGGAGAATTGGCATACCAAGCAAAGGAGGTTGTTTGGGGACCCCCGTCCACCACTTGTTATTGTCTGTGTTAGTGGGGGAGGGTTGCGTGCCGCCCTGTGGACCTTCACAGTACTGCAACGATTAGATAGCCTTTCAGGAGGCACTTTTAAGCATAGGGTCTTTATGATTACCGGAGCCAGTGGGGGAATGCTTGGGGCTGCCTACTTCAGGGCGCTTCAATTGCGATTTAAAAGTGATGAGCAATTCCTATATAGCAAGACCCATAGGGAAAGAATTGCAAGGGATCTTCTCAACAGTGTTATTTTCACTATGGCTGCCCATGACCTGCTAACACCCTATAGACGAAAAATAATAATTGACGACAAGCAGTATTATTATGACCGTGGAATTGCATTTGAAGAAAATCTTAATCATAACACGTTTGGGGTTTTGGATGTTGCTCTTGGTAAATTGTTTAATGCAGAGCATTCTCAGGAGATTCCAACAATGATTTTTTCACCTGTTGTGCTTGGGAATGGCAAATTCCTCACTATCTCAACTCATTCATTAAGTTTCCTTGCTGACACACTTCTTGGTTATGCCCCGGACATAGTGGATGTGCATGAGCTGTTAGGCAGTGAAGCAAAGAATATCAATCTGCTTTCCGCCATCCGCTCAAGCGCCTCTTTCCCAATCATAATGCCTACTATGGAATTGCCCACCGATCCTACAATTGCTGTGACAGATGCAGGAGTTAGAGACAATTTCGGTACGGAAATGGCACTGGAAATCCTGTATCACTTCAGGGATTGGATTAATTCCCGCACTTCAGGAGTCATAATAATAATGGTAAGGGACTTGCCATTGAATATAAATTATCCAATAAAGCAATCACTGTTCACAAGAGGTATGATGTTTAGCTTAATGGCGATTCAGAATCATAGGCAAAAGATGTTGCTAGGCTTGGCTACTAAATGGTTCGCCGGTCGCTTTAAAGTGTTCCATTTCATTTATGAGCGTCCGTGGGAGGAGAGGGCAAGCCTCTCTTGGCACTTAACTTTTAAAGAAAAGAATGACATAATAGCGGAGAGCTACTCGCAAAAATTTAAAATTCAATGGAAAAACCTTTCAAGTGAATTACGATAAACTTTATTATCTTTGCATAAAACTGCTTCCTGCAATGAGGAAAAAACTCGTTTTAATAGGGGGGATAGTAGCTGTCCTGAGCCTGTTTTCCTGTCAACCTTCTGATAGCAATACAAATAATGCTGTTTTGCAACAACTTCCAGGCAAGAAATACAGGGGGGGGATCTTTAAATACTATGAAAATTCTGACTTCAAAACCCTTTTCCCACCTAATGTTACGGAGATAGTGGGGGCTCACCTCGCTGAACAAATCTTTGAAGGCTTAGTTGCCCTTGACCCGGTGACCCTTGATGTTGTCCCTGCCGTAGCGGAACGCTGGGAGATAGATTCCACAGGAACAGAATATACATTTTACATCAGGAAAGGCGTAAGGTTCCACGATGACCCGTGCTTCCCAAACGGGAAAGGCAGGGAGCTGACTGCCCACGACGTCAAATTTGTCCTTGAGTTTCTATGTAGTCCTCACAAATTTAATCAAATGAGCAAGTTTATTATAGACTATATTGAAGGAGCGCGGGAGTATTATGAATCTCTTTCAAGAGGAGAACAGGTTGAAGGAGTTCCCGGCATTCAAGTTGTGGATGACTACACGTTGAAAATTAAATTAAAGAAGCCATCCGGGCTATTCCTGTATATTCTTGCAATGCCTTCATTCGGAATCTTCCCTAAGGAAGCCCTGGAGAAATATGGGGATGACATAGGGGAGCATCCTGTGGGCACAGGTCCATTCTACCTGAAAGACCTTGAGAGAGGAAAAACAGTTGTTCTGGCAAGAAATCCGTTTTATTGGGACAAAGATGTTGATGGAAATCAGTTGCCCTACTTAGATGGAGTGGTTATGCACGTCATTCCAGAAGACAAGATTGCCCTTTTGCAGTTTGAAAAGGGAGAACTTTTAATGACGAACAGGATTCCGCTTGAAGTGGCAGATAAAATTTTGACAAGGGAAGGAGAATTGACACCTAAGTATAGTAAATATGTATTACAAACAACGCCTGCCCTCGCTATAAACTACTTTGGATTTCTTGTTACCGAACCACCTTTTGATAACCCTCTTGTGAGGAAAGCATTCTGCATGGCTATTGACAGGGACAAAATCGCTGAATACACTATGTATAACATGGTTATCCCTGGCAACTATGGAGTTGTTCCACCGGCATTTATTGACTATGACGCCAAAGCAATTCAAGGTTGCTCATATAATCCTGATGAAGCCAAGTTCCTGTTGAGAAGGGCTGGCTATCCAGACGGAGAAGGGTTCCCTGAAATAACACTTAATATAAACTCTGGGGGGGGCAGGCACCTGATGGTCGCAGAGGCAATAAAGAAAATGCTTGAAGAGAACCTGAATATTTCAATTAAAATAGAAGTCCTGGAATGGTCTCAACACCTTGACGTAGTGGAAACAGGAAAGTCTAAATTCTTCCGGCTTGGCTGGATAGCGGATTATCCAGACCCTGAATCCTTCTTGAACCTGTTTCATAGCAAGCACTTAGGAGAAGCAAGGTCATACATAAATGTTACACGATATAGCAATCCTAAGTTTGACGCACTTTTGGACAGTGCACTAATGGTTCAGGACAAAGTGGAACGATACATGCTCTACATGCAGGCAGACCAAATCCTTGCTAATGACGTTCCCGTCCTTATCGTGTATTATGATAAACTCTACAGGCTCTTGCAACCCAATGTGAAGGGATTGCCCATCAACCCAATGGACTACATGGCATTGAAATATGTGTTCCTAACACCTGAAACCAATTCAGAATCTTGACGGGTTGTAGGTCACAGAATTCCGCAGAGTGAAAACAGAGTTTCACACAGTTTTTATTAAATTTTTTAGCATCTTTTTAATACTCTGTGTCCACCGTGGTTTCAAAAAGAACTCTGTGTCCACTGTGCCTGACTCTGGCGACACTGTGGTTAAAAAAAAGACTCTGTGCACATCGTGGTTATTTAATTGTCAATGAAATAGTTTCAAGCAGTTTCTGGGCTGAGGCTTTCCAAGAAAATTGCTTAGCATGTTGTTTGCATTTGTTGACGTACGCATGTCTAAAATGCTTGTCTTTCATTAAAGTAAGGATGTGTTGAGCGAGAATTTCTGGATTGTCAACTGGAAATCGTAAACAAGGAGTACCGCTTTCCGACAATCCCGGGGCTTGACTGACGATTACAGGCACGCCACTTAAAGAGGCTTCCAATACAGGGATCCCGAATGCTTCATCTATTGAAGGCACCACAACCGCTATGGAACGTTTCATAACAAACTTAACAGACCCGGAGGAAGGCAAGTCAATCCTGTGAATCCATGGATAGTCTTCGTGGTTTCGTTGGATGCTGAAAAGCAATTTATTAGAACTTTGAGAGTAGACGAGATGGATGTCAATCCCGATGTTTCGCAGGATTTTCAATGCGTCAATAACAGGCTGTATAGGGCGATATGCCACGTTACCACCAATCACAAGAACGTATTTGTCCGGAAGGGGGTTATAAATTGGAGTTTCATCCACCTGTTCAATGTGTTCACCCGCTGGGTAAATAACGTTTATGGGATTTTTACCTAAAAGATGCATAGCCATTCTTTTGAGATAGTCCGAAACCACTATGAAAGGGAATTTTTTGACACTTCTTTTGTAAAGCCATCTATACCAAGGTCTGGACAGGGGGTTAAAAGCATCTGGCATGATGAATGGCAAGACGTCATGCAAGCAAAACAGTTGATTTTCAACCCGGAGGGAGGGCATTGAAGAAAGGTTAACGAGCAAAGCGTTTTGCGGAACTAATGAAGGCAGAATCAAGTGGTCCCATGGATTTCGGGACATACTGCCTTTCATTCTTATCTCATCAAAAGCAAAGTGCCACTGTTGGGGAATCTTTGCCTGTTCTGGAACTGCCAGAATCCAATATAATTCTTTCCAAAGGGGCAATCTACGGGCATTGTCAAGAAGATGATATGCATACATTTGTGCACCACTGAATCGTTGAGCCAGAAACCGTCCATTGACTACTATCACCGGTTTGTGTGCCATGTCATCACTTGAATGCTGTTTCAAACCTGCCCACTATGGGCATTCGGCGACCTATACCGAAGGCTTTGCTTGTAACACGCAGTATCGGGGGAGCCTGATAACGCTTGTATTCATTCCTATTGACCATATTGATTATGTTGTTTATAACGCTTAGGTCTATACCTGTTGCTTTGGCTATTTGCGTTGCTGTCTCATGCATTTCAATATATCTTATCAAGACTGCGTCAAGGACATCATAAGGAGGTAGTGTGTCTTGATCTGTTTGATTGGGTCTGAGTTCTGCTGATGGCGGTTTAGTCAACACCCTTTCCGGAATGGCTTTGTTTAGCCGTTGATTGATTACCCTTGCCAGTCTGTAGACCCATGTTTTATAAACGTCGCCGAGGACACCGAGGGCACCGGACATATCGCCGTATAGCGTGCCATAGCCAGTTGCCAGTTCGCTCTTGTTAGATGTATTAAGGACTACACCACCAAGTTTATTAGACAAAGCATGTAGGTATATCATCCTGATTCTGGACTGGATGTTTTCTTCGGTTACGTCAAATGGTTTGTCTTTCCAAGCCCTGTCCTGCAAAACTTTCACTATGCTATGGAAGGGTTCTGTAATGGGCAAGTTGAGAGTTTTAATCCCTAAGTTTTCTGCCAGTTGTAGGGCGTCATCAATAGATTCCTGAGAAGTGAATTCAGAAGGCATTAAGACGCCTGTAACGGATTCTTTCCCGAGGGCTTCCACCGCTAAGGCACACACCACAGAGGAGTCAATACCACCGGAGAGTCCAACGTAGGCATGCTTTAAGCCCAACTTCCCGAAGAAATCTCTTATTCCAATAACAAGAGCGTCATAGATGTCTTCTATCCATGGCTCACCGACGAACGGCGGGAATGACCCTGAACCTTTGAGTTCCGCAATTATTAGACTTTCTTCAAAGGCGGGAGCAATTGATTCCACAGTGCCGTCGGGATACACAATGCAACTTCTTCCGTCAAAAATTAAGTCTGTTTGGGCACCCACGTGATTGACATAAGCAACGGGAGAGTTGGTTAGTCGGGCTGTTTCGGTAATAACGTTGAGGCGACGGGCTGGATGCCCAATGCTGAAGGGAGACCCTGAGATGTTTATTACCAAATCAACGTCCTTTATTGATTCAAGCGGGTTCAGGTCATATATGCCTTTAAGGTCAGGGTCTGTAATCCATATGTCTTCGCAAATGGTTAATCCAAAAATCCTTCCGTTGATTTCAACTGGTTTTTGTGGGGTTCCGGGAGCGAAATATCTGTTTTCATCAAAGATGTCATAGTCAGGAAGCAGAACTTTATGGTATCTATGTAGGATTTTGCCTTGTCTGAAGATAACTAAGGAATTGTATGGTTTGCCTTGAGGTTGTTCAGTGATTGTTCCGACAACTATTGTGATGGGCAGGTCTTGGGTTTGGTCAATAAGGATTTGAAGTTCTTCTTCCAAAAGGTCAAAATAGAGTTGGTCTGTAGGGGGATAGCCACATATTGCCAATTCGGGGAAGATAACTATTTGGGCATCTTTATCGGCGGCTTCCTTCGCAAACTTTACAATCTTTTCCCTATTGTGTGATATGGCACCTATAATAGTGTTTATCTGTGCAAGTGCTATCTTCATATTGCCAAACTTATGAAACATTTAAGTAATTGGCTTCTTCGGGCAGAGATATTATGTCCTACCTTTGTCTTAAATAATGACTGTCATGAATATCATCATTTTGCAGCAGGCTGCTCAACCACAGGGACCAAACCCATTAATTAATTTGGCGTTCTTCGCTCTTATCATCTTCATTATGTATTGGTTGCTTATCCGTCCACAAATGAAGAAAGCAAAAGAACAAAGAAAGTTTATTGAGAACCTGAAAGAAGGGGACAAGATAGTTACACTGGGAGGAATCCACGGGGAAATAGTAAAACTTTATGACACCACATTAAAGTTGAGAACTGGGGACAACACCATCATAACTGTTGACAGGGCTGCCATCTCTCTGGACTTCACCAAACAAGCCTATCCAAAGACCGTTGAGAAGAAGGAGAAAGGCGACAAGAAGTGAGGGTTGTCGGGCTCACTGGCGGCATAGCATCTGGAAAAACCACTGTTTCAAGGGTTTGGGAAGCCTTGGGAATCCCTGTCTTTAGAGCAGATGATGTCGCCAAGCAATTGCTGTCAGACCCGAACATAAAGCCTGACGTGGTAAGGGTTCTTGGAAATGTGTATAATTCGGACGGTTCACCTGATTATAAACTAATAGCGAAAATCATATTTTCTGATGACTCAAAGAGGAAAGCCCTGGAGGCAATTATTCATCCTGCTGTCTGGCAAAAGTTCCAGGATTGGCTAAAACGTCAAGATTCACCTTATGTTGTTCACGAGGCTGCCCTGTTGTTTGAAAGTGGTTTGCACAAGCGAGTTGATTGGATTGTAACAGTATATGCCACGCCTGAAACGAGGGAGAAGCGGAATCCGGCATATAGGCAACGGGCTCATCTTCAATTGCCTGAAAATTATAAGACCACAAATGCCCATTTTGTTATTTACAATGACGAAGACTGTCCAGTTATTCCACAGGTTCTTTGTTTACATAGATTCTTTATGAAGAAGGTCGCCGAATAGATTCTTTCTTCTGCTTACAAGTGCGAGGAACCCTATTGTGCTAAGAGATGCGGAAGTGAAAACCATTAGCATAATCAAAATTTGATATTTAACTGCTACGAAAGGGGACTGTCCTGCAAGGATTTGACCTGTCATAACACCCGGAACCGAAACAATCCCTACCGCAAGCAACGCATTGGTTATTGGAATGAGTCCTGTTGCGAGGGCTATGCCACGGGCTACTTTAAGATTTTTGCCACCTTCCAGTTCACTAAAAAACCGCTCTGCACTTAGGGAAACGGCGTTTAGGGCATTGGAGAAAACCATCCCACCAAGCGGAATTAAATACCGTGGATTATACCACGGATGAATCTGGAGAACCAATTGCGTGGCAACGAGTAGAGCAATAGTGCCGCCAATTAGCATAGAAATCAGAGCATAGGAGTACAAAGCCTTTCGTTTGGTTGGCACCGTTCTGAGCCCTATCCACGCAGCAGCAAACAACATAACTGATAAAGCACCTATGAATATCACTGGACTATCTTGGTTAAATAACCAAGTGAGAACAAATCCTACGATAGATAATTGCAAAATCATTCTGATGATAGCAATCCACGTGTTTAGGCAAATGCTTGTCCACCGACATATTACAATTAGTGCAAAAAATACGGGAACAAATGCTATTGCCAGACGCCACCAATCAAATTGGATTATGGAGTATAGGAACATTGCACTGGTCGCATGTTATGAGAAACCTTTGAGGAAGGCATTAGCGGAGGGGGCGGGATTCGAACCCGCGAGCCCCCTTGCGGGGACCAATGGATTTCAAGTCCACCGCATTCGTCCACTCTGCCACCCCT
>JAADEI010000031.1 GCA_013153515.1 Chlorobiota bacterium
ATGCATGATGGATTTATTTTTAGGACAGGTGGCGGCCGAGGTGTAGTAGCTATAGACAGTTTAGGACGAATGGGAATTCGCACATTGCCGAGTGCGGACGCATGGCAACATATTAACCATCAACCTTCTTTGTATGTGAACGATCGCATTGTTGCAAGGGGAGTTCCAGGTTATCCTGTTGACGGTTCTGAACTTCCCTATTTGCCATATCACTTTCCATGCAATATATTTCTTCACGACACGACGGTTGACATTGGAGATACGCTCAGGTTCTGGCTTGCAAGGTGCAAGAGTGTTGTCTTATTTTTAGATAGCGGAAAAACATATATATGGAATGTACCAGTTACGGTAAGAGCGTTTCAAAGTTTGAGAATAACTACCAATGGCCCTCCGCAAGCGGGATGTTGGTCAGGTAATACCTCACCTTGCGGAGCAACCATATTGATGACAAAAGTTGATACATATACGTATAATGGAACCGCCTATCGTGAGCCACTGAAAGCTATACAGGGACCATTTTCTCTCCTTGAGTTGCTGCGTGTAACTGTTATTGACAGCAGTCAGGTTAATTTGCCATTGACTCCCCGTTCTTATAGAGCAGGATTGTTCGTCGTTACTGATTTAGCCCGATTTTATGCAACTTATGTAAATTTGTATTCCAGCGAAAATATTGTTGTGTTCCCTGCGAGTCAATGGGGTTTGGCGAATTTTACCATGGTTGATTTCGTCAATATCAATCCATCATTGAGGACTATATATCCCGCAGTTGACTTTCACGGTTGGAATGTTAGGGGAGGAGGAGGAGTGGTTAAGAGAAGCTTACCAAATATCACTTTTGCATCTCCTGGAATATCATGGTCAACTTCGCCAGATATTATATACAGTGATTGAGGAGTTAATAGAATCGTTGAGAAAACAAAACAATGTAAACTTCCGCTTCAAGATTTGTACGATTCTTGCAAACTTCAATTTAGAAATATGCAAAATAAAACTCAACTCTTTGCTCAGGCAATGTCAACATCAATGCAGGACCAGGCACTTTTATTATGTTCAGAACCGAAGCGAGAGTTTTCCAGTATTTCCAGTTCACGTTTAATCTTTTCCAGTTTATAGTGAAAGAGAGGAGGAATTGCCTTTGTCTTGGTATGTTGGCACATATTTGTGTTCCGTTTTCTGTCCAGCAGTTGGATGTTCCTCCCAGCATTCCTTCTGCGGAGTAGCCTATGGCTGGCAGGATGACCCAGTTTTTGTGTCCTATGGCGAGCCAATAGGTTTGACCGTTGTAGTCTTTAAGAAGCGAAATAGGGAATGTTCCGAACAGTTGGCGAGCCCTTTCGGAATATTCATCAGGATATTTAACTGGATGGAAGGAGAATGAAGGGAAAATGGTTATTGATGGGTTTGTTTCTTGCCAAAGCGCAAGGGAGATTCCAGCGAAGTTAGCGATGGCGTCATATACAGATGCTCCCCACTTAGCGGAAAAGCCGTCCAGAATCTCAATTCCAGTCATTGCCACGGCGGACCAAAGGGCTCCCATCAGTGCAGGATTCCTGTGGTTGGTCTGTTTCCAGACGTATGTTTGCAATCTTGTGAGCCAGTATCCAGAGTAGAAATGTCCTGCTTTGTCCATTTGTAGCCATTCAGGCAGGTCGTTGAAAAAATGAAATTTTGTTTGCGGGTAGTTTTTATACCAAAGAAAATAGAGTCCAGTGAAGGCGGTTAAGTGCCCGCCAGCCTCCATCAATAGCAAAGTAGTGTAGGACAGTTTGGACCTGCCAAGGGAATCAGTCGGTGTCTTTCCAGATGTTACAAAGGGCAAACAGACAAACGCAATTAAAAACTGCCTAAGTAATCCCTGCAATTTTTTTGAATTCAGCGATTAACTGTTTTGCTTCCTGTTCAGTGGGTGCCTCTGCATAGAGCCTCAGAACTGGCTCAGTCCCTGATGGTCTTACCAGTAGCCATCTCTTATCTCCTAAAATGAACTTGAATCCGTCAATGGTTATGATGTTTGTCACTGTCCATTTCCCGAGTTTTTCAATTCCTGCCTTCGCTTTCTGAATAGCCTGTTCTTTTTGTTCTGGTGACAGGTGCAGGTCCTCCCTAACATATTCAAATTCGCCTACTATTTCATAAACTTCATTAACTAATCCATCAAGTGATTTCCCTGATGTGGCAATGAATTCAGCGATTGTCAAGCCCACAAAGATTCCATCTCTTTCTGGGATGTGCCCTTTTATTCCAATACCCCCTGATTCCTCCCCGCCAAGCAAAACGTCTTCCTCAACCATCTTGGGTGCTATGTGCTTGAAGCCAACTGGAACATATTCTATGTCCAACTCATAGTGCTTAGCCAATTTCCTCAAGCGTTCCGTTGCCGACACAGCAACAACAATCTTGCCTTTTTCCTTTTTGTAGCCAGCAAGATAGTGAACGAGTAGAAGAAGCAGGTGTTGGGCACTAAGGAACTTGCCCCCTTTCCTTATCAACGCTATTCTGTCTGCATCTCCGTCAGTGGCAAGGCATAGTTCATAATCGGAATTGGTTTTCATAAACTCAATTGCTTCTTTAAGATTTTTCTCAATGGGTTCGGGCGGGATGCCTTTGAATGATGGATTCACTTCGCCGTGCAAGACGTGTGCATTTGGAAGCAACCTTTTCATAATGCGTTGTCCTGAGCCATACATGGCGTCATAGGCAATCTTCAGTTTCCTTATAGCATCCAAGTCAAATTTCTTTGTTATGTAGTCATAATACTCATCTTCCAGTTGAGCAGTTGTTGGCTTTGCCTTGGAAGGATATGCATATTCAGGTGGGCAGAATGGAACCAGTTCTTCAATTTGCTTGAGTTGGTCTGTTGGCAGTGGACCGCCAAAGTCCGCTTTTAGTTTATATCCATGATAGATAGGTGGGTTGTGGCTTGCAGTAAACATTATGCCCAATCCTGCATTGTGAGTTTTGGTGGCGAGTGATAGCATGGGTGTGGTAACAAAGTCTGTGTCTGGAACAATAACCTCAATGCCGTTCCTGGTAAGGATTTCCACAGCCACGTCCATAAAGACCTCTCCTGCAAATCGGGTGTCCCTGCCAATAACCACTTTTTGTGGCTTGTCCTGTTTCTTTAGCCACTGAGCAGTTCCCTCAACGATTCGGGACACGTTGTCCGTGGTGAATTGATAGCCTATTATAGCCCGCCAACCGTCAGTGCCAAACTTTATCTCCATATAAAACTTTTTTGCTAATCTACGCAAAATTTGGCATGTAGAAGAAAATATCTTATCTTCAAATAAAATTTAGGTTAATTAAGTATCTATGCGAAAGGCTTTAACTATTCTGACAATAGGTGTTTTAGTGGGCTTGAGTGCTTTCTGTCGCAAGGAAGACAAAGAAGGTCAGGATTCGGACGGTCAGCAACCCACAGTGGTCAGTTCAGCATCTGCTACCAGCCACTACAGTGGCAAGAACTGTATGAGTTGCCATAACGGAACGGATGCCTTCGCCTTCTCCATTGCAGGAACCCTCTATGACAGCACTAAAACCAATGTGTATGTAGGCGGAACAGTTGAGATTTACACTGGTTCCAACGGACAAGGAACATTGATTGTTTCTTTGGTTTCGGACAAAAACGGCAATTTCTATACCACAGAACAAGTGAATCTTTCCAGTGGTGTGTATCCGTCTGTTAAGAACATGCATGGGATGATGATGCACATGCCCCAGCCAACCACTTCAGGTGCTTGCAACTCATGCCATACGCAAGGTGGGACAGCCCCTCCCATCTGGGTGCCTTAATACTCAAATGTTTTCTTTTTGCCTCCGACGGGCAGGAACCACGCTAAGCGAACAGTAGTGATGAAATCCCAACCAGTGGGTTGATAGGGCGTCGGCGTCAAGACAATATCATACATAGACGTGGAATAAATGGCTTTGAACTCAACATTGAGTGCAAAGGTTAGCATTCTTTCAGGGTCGTCGTGCCACAGCCCAACGTTTAAGCCTCCATAAGGACCTTGGACCCTGCCCCGCAACGCTTTCCTTATTCGTTCATCGGTCAGCCACGACACAGTGCCTTCCCTAACGTGAATCCGCAACCAATGGGTGAAATATCCCCCTGATATGCCAGTGGTAAGAAGCATATTGCTTTCTGGTTGTATGGGAAACCTCAAAGTGAGAGACGTTCCAATGCTCCAGCCACGCCTTTCAATCTGCACGACAGCGGGAATGCCCTCATCATCATAGATGAACCCGTCAATGGAAACATAGTCTTCAAGTGGATTGTATGGCAATTTTTGACTGAAGAAGTATTCCCACTTGACTAAAGCGAAAGCCTTGTTGGTCATTAAGCCTATTGCCACTGATGGCGTGCCAAATAGCCCAGAAATCTGTTTTATGTTCCCTGCGGGAATACCTATGCCGTAACCAACTTGTAAAAAGCCATATTTGATAAATAATGAATCTTTGGCAAATAGTCCGAAACTACTCAGAATCGCTAAAATGAGTGCGTTTAATCTCATCAATAGGTATTTCTTGCCACACAACAATCGCATTGGGATATTTTTTAGACAGTTCAATTCTTGCCCTTCGGGCATCCATCAGCCTCAGGTAGTTGCCCACTTGCAGTTTGAACAATGGCGGGTCATAGACCACATAAGCGGGAATATCATTGTACTCTTTCAAAAACTTGGCTTTTAATTCAAAAATTTCCTGTCTTTTAGGCGACATAGCCAATTGAACCCTGTAGCCCTGAATGGTCTTCCGTTCACTATTCTTTTTAATGAGCGATGAGTTAAGGGAATCAATGTCTGGACTAATGTTAATGTGTTGCGGTTGTGGGAGGGCTAAGGGCTTCTGGGAAATAACCTTTTCTTTAATAACGACTGTGTCCTTAACCACAAACGCTCCTGGGTTAATCACTTTAACTTCTTCGGCGACTTGATAGGCTTCTTCGCATGAATAGGGACCTAACCAGATTCTCCATAAGCCCTCCTTTGAAACAATTTTTTGTGGGTATTTATCATACTTCCACGATTCGGTTATGGCATTTGCCCTGCTCATAAAGGAACCAACTTGAACATAGCATTTTGTTTCCATAGCAACAGGTTCTGCCTCGGCTTTATTATCCTTCTTAAAAGGAAATAGTAATTTTCTGTCATTGTTAACCACTTTGACTACAAAGGCATCCGGATAGTGCTTTTTTATTTTAATCAGGGTGTTCGTTGCCGAATCCTTAGTTGAAAAAGGACCGACTCTTAGTTTAATCAGATTGTTTTCTTTGACTTTGATAACAGGCATGTTAAGCCTCTTTTCCGCCGTCGTCAAGGCTTCCTTAGCAAGGGATTCATGACTGAAGGCTAAGAGTTGGATGTAATACGTGGTGTCAGATTTCAATTGTCCTGATGTCGTGTCGTCCTGTGCCATAACGCCAAGCCATAAAAACAAAAATCCCAGAAGGACCCCAAAATTCCTCATCATACCCGTCTTCAATGCAAATTTCATACCTGCTAAGTTATGATATAATTCAACGAATAACAGGAATGTTTAAGCATTATAAACAAGGCATGGATGTCCTGATTATGTTGCAAATCTTTTCAACTTGGTAGTAATATGACAAATCTTCAATTTTTTGTCCCAAAGCGTGATTATGTTAGAAAAAAATGGCAAGATGAAAAGGTTAATTCTGGTTGGGCTCTTGACAATTCTGATTAGTTCTCAGTTGCACGCTCAGTTCTGTTCATATCTGAAGCAGTTCGGCGATGTTGATACGATGGTTAGATTCTCCGACGCAATAGTTCGTAATGACACACTTTTTATAGTGGGATATAAGGAGTTTAATGAGGGGTCGGCGTGGTCAGGATTCATTTTAGCTATGGATAATAATTCAGGTAATGTTTATTGGAAGCGAGAATATATGTTTGGTTCATCAGACACATCGCAAGTTCTGGCAACAGCCACTTTCCTTGGGAAAAATATCCTCTCAGGCGGATTAGCCAATGTGTCTTCCGGGGGCGGAATGGTTCTGCAACTCAATTCTCCTGATGGAACCCTTCTCTGGCGAAAAATATATCTCCTCTCAGGATACCCTTCAATAAACGGGGCAATTCCCGCTAATATGGAAGTTGTGGGAAATAAAGTATACATTGCCACATACTCAGGGGCTATAATTATAGATAGCAGTGGAACCGTTCAACAGGTTTTTATTAGTGAGCCTTATTTCATGACGGATGTTCAAGCCATAGGACCCAATAGGCTACTATGGTCAGGTGTGTATATGAATCAGGACACTAACGACATTTTTTACCTTGTTACCGACACGTTGTTAAATGTCTTGGTTGGCTATAAGTTAGGGACATGGCGTTTTGACGGCGGTTCCATTATTGTTTTTTATGACATTACATATCGCAATTTGTACGTAGTCAATGCCTTACTATATAAGCCTGACTCGTTAATCATAGTTGCACCAACCATCGGCATCTCGCCAGATCCGTATGTTGTTGTGAATAGCACAATGATGATCAAAGTGGGGTTGGGCAGCGGCAATATCCAGAAGGCTTATGCATTCTGGGGAAATACCTATGTTCCATCTGATATGGTAGTAAACAGATCCCTCTTGCATCAAGATAACCTTTACATTTATGGAACGAGGAATTCAAGCGGTTCGGGCATAACAGATGCATTCCTCTTGAAAGTGAATCCGTCTGATCTGTCAATAGTAAATTCATATCGTGCGGGATATAAAAATTATTCCACTTCCCTTCCCGTGCTCACGGCAACACCTGATGGAACCATATCTTTCGGATTTTGGACTGATGTTTGGGATGTTACGGGAAGCGTTATTAATCAATTCGGGTCTTGTCAAACTTGTTTCTCCGATTTCTCTACTGAAATAGCAGTTGTTCCTATAAGGGATTCCCTTTCCGTGCGTCCCATCACTTCATCAGTGTTTGACTCAGTGTCCGTTTCGCCCATAGTGTATTCCTTCTCTCAGGATAAGTCCCTACCGGACTATTTAGTAGATGGGTGTCCTCTGGTTAGCTCAATAGAAATGGCAGAATCTTCCGAGGGAGAATCGGGCAAGATAGTTGCCATAGATGGACGCATTAAGTTAATTGGTTTCAAGGAAGCAGTCAAGCAAATTGAAGTTTATGATGCACTGGGTCGCAAAGTAGCATTCTTCAGTGGAAACATTACAGAACTTGAGTTGCCAAGCGAACTGCCCCCAACCCTGTTAGTGGTTAAAGTAACGACGGAAAATAGAGTAGTGACGGAGAAGGTGTGGGTGCAGTAAGACGTAATTAATTGCAACAGCAGGTGCAGTCAAGAACAGAAGAAGCCTGAAGGTGGCATCTTTGCCCGCTTGCAAAAATTAAAGACGCTGAATGGTTTTTCATGAATTTGCTTTGTTCCTTAGAGATTTTTACCTGTATCAAAGTTACAGTAATATGTTGGATTTTTGGAACTTAGCATATGTGGTGTGATAACAAAGTCTGTTTATGCGTTGAGAATATATAGTATGACGAGCGCTGTGAAGAGGCTTGGAAAAGTAGTTAAGATAGCAGTTGACATTACCTTTGCGTTTTTAGTTATTGATTTGGTTGCCAAAGGTGGTTGGTTGGGAATTGCTTATGTGTTAGAAATGAGGGAGAGTAGTGTGTCAAAGATTGATTTTAATGAGGCTATAAGCACATTCTTCGTTTTCAGGCTTTATCATTGGATTCTTGTGGGAATTATTGCTGTGTTTTACGGTTTGAGAAAGGTGCTAAGACGAAAGATTGCTCTTGTTTTGATTATGAAGTATTTGGCAATGATTGTTTTTATTTATTTGGTTATTGCAGGTATTACAGTAAATGAGATTAATAAGGGAATCATTGAGAACCACCCATATCAATACACTGTCGGTGCTTTCGTGTATTTGCTAAGCGTATTAATTAGTGTGATTATTTTATGTGGATGGGATTGCTTTTGGCAAGGGTGTAAATGTAGTGAAAGGACAGTATCTAAATCTACCTAAGCAACGTAACATCCCCTTTTTGTCTATAGGTCTTTTCCCCACATTGATAGATGAGGTGATAGACATATACGTCTGGTCTGAGCGGTCTGCCGTTGTATGTTCCGTCCCAACCTTCTAAGGTTCTCATTGTTGGCAGTCCCAGTGGTTGGTTTCTTAGTTCATATAGGAGGTTGCCCCATCGGTCGTAGATTTTAAAGAGTTTCAAAAAGGATTCGGCTGCTGAATAGACATAAAGTATGTCGTTTACGCCGTCGCCGTTGGGCGTGAATGCTGTCGGGACAAACACTGTTCCTGAGTCGCATTCGGGAATTTGGATAACTTTAATCCAGACCGTATCACTGCGGATACACATGTTTTCGCTGTAGGAGATGTAAACAACAGGGAATGTGTCGGGTTGGTCGTAGGTGAAGACCAGTGTTGAGTATGAAATGTCAGAGATAGGGAGCAGGTCTGGATATTGCCATTCGTAGGTGAACAGTTCAGGGCTAACTTCGGCTGTTAGGTATGCCGTCCCGCCAGTGAAAATAGAGGTATCTGAATGCAGTGTTACTGCTATTCCCGTGTCAACAAAAACTTTAATGTTGTCTGTCCACTGGCAGCCGTATTGATTAGTTGTTGTGAGCGAAAGATTTAGGGTGGTTTGTGCAGTGTTTTCGTGCAGGACAGTGACTGTTGGGCATGTGTCGCAACTGACCAATTGAGACGGTTCCCATTTCCATCGGACAATATCTGGCTGTGAAGCATCAAGAGTTAACTGGTCGTAGTAGCAAATTGTATGGTTCGGAAGGTCTATTTCAGGCAGTGGCAGGACATTAATCGTTATTGTGTCGTAGTTATAGCATTTGTTAGCGTCAGTAACTTTCAATATGTAGGTCGTTGTATCGTAAGGGAATGCGTATGTAGTGGAACACACGGGACAACTGAGGAAAGAGAAGGGCTTCCATCTGTATTGGTAGGGTTGGGTGCCGTGCACGGAAAAGATTGGTTCCAGAAGAACAGAATCGTATTTGCAAATGGAGGTGTCGGAAGCGATTGAGAACACGGGTCGTTGCCATACAGTCACATCAATGGAATCATAAGATATGCATCCTGCGGAGTTCTCTGCCCTGACTATGTATGTTCCAGAATGTTCAGGCAAGGCTGGATTGAAATATATGTGTGATGAATCAACAGTGGTTCCATCTGGTAAATACCAAGTGTGTTGGTAATTCCCATTTTCGCCAATGATGAGGAAACTATCCTTGCAGACAGGAGCATTAGTCCACGGATTCAATTCAGGAGTGGGATGGACGATTATCTGTTCCTTTGAGGAGTCCTTGCAACCTTTTGTGGAGGTAACTATCAATTTGATAGGATATGTCCCTGCTGAATCATAATTATGTGATACCGTAGTTGTGTTATTCACTATTGTTCCGTCGCCTAAGTCCCATGATAGCGAAAGAGGTGTGTTATCCCAAGGGTCAAAGGAAGTGCTTATGAATTGTGCTGTGTCATACACGCAAATTGACGTGTCGCCTTGGAACTGAGCCACTGGTGGTGGATAAACCATTGCTGTTGTATATGCCGTATCAACACATCCAAGTGTGTCCCATGCCACAACCATCACGTCATAAATCCCTGAATCTGGATATTGGTAATAAGCCACTGCGGAAGACGTAGCTATTGAATCGCCGTTGCCTACATACCACGTGTATTGGTCTATCACATTGCCATTGAGAATGCTTGCTGATAGAGTTGTCTGGTCGCCAAGGCATACGGAGTCGGCACGGGCATCTATCTGCGGCGGGTCAAATCCAATGGGTATCGTGATTGTTTTGACTGTTTGTGAGTTCCCGCATGAGTTGGGCAGTGCGAACCGAACAGTGTAGGTGCCTTGTTGCGTTAAGGTCTCACATTGGTTTGTTGAAATGAGGTTGTTTGAAGGGTCATACCACTCATACCAAGCCATGTCTGGCGGAGCACATGCGTTGTAAGGAGGCTGCGTGCAGGGATATATATCCACGCCAAAATCTGTGTTTACGCACTCAAGGTCAAAATATGCATAAGCCCAGTCAACGTCATAGATACACCATCTAACTTCCGCTTCAAAAGTTAAAGTTTGTCCTATATAAGGCGTCAAGTCAAGCCAGATGGTTGTCCAAGGCACATAGGTAACGTTATAGCAACATTCAGTGCCACAGTTGCGATATGTTCCAGGTGTGGTATAATACGGAGCATTAGGGATTCCTGCGAATCCTGAACCACCTTCATAATAGACAGTATATCGGGGGCAAGCCAGTTCATTGCCACTGGGATCATAAAACTTAATAAACACTTTTGCTGCTTGAGAAACGTTGTGGGGATAGTTAAGAACAACCATAGCCATGTTAAGTTTAAGTACTGCATTAGCGGGGGTTACTTGAATGGAACGCCATATTCGCCCCCTAAGAGCACTGCCACATCTGTCCGTAGCCACCTTAACAGAGTGATTGCCAATTGCCTGAGGGAACCCACCGTATGGGTCCACGGTGCCGGCATTGGTTATTTGCACGTCCCCTATGGAGAACCACCCATCAAGAGTGCCCTGCTCAAAATCAATGTTATAGCAGGGGTCTGGGTTCTGTGCAAAAGATAATACCCTTGCTATCAGGAGCCCTATGTGAACAATCCCCTTCCTCATGCCCTTATTGCAAATATAGGAAATTTCTTGTTATGCTTAAAGAGGCTTTTGTATGCTTCAACACTTTGTCCATTGGTAATTGTAATTTATTTACCTTTCACTGCATGTGCATTACTATAAATGCATTGCTTAGGAAAGATACGTCCATAGCCGGTAGATTAACAATGGTATTTTTACATTTGCCTACAACCATGAGATTTCTCCGGAATTATGTGGCTGTTCAGGTTTGCCTTTGTGGTATAGAATCATAACAAAGAAAATGTTTCGCCAATAAGGATTAACCATTTCATTTGGCATAATTTAATGGGCTTGTCTATCCTATAAAATATTGACATTGATTTGTTTTTATGATAAATTCTTGTTTTATATTTTTTTGAGTTCAACTCTGTAAATTGTGAATTTTTAACTCTTTTATGGACAAATCTTAAGCAATGTCCCGCCTGTTGCGGTGCTAAGCGAAATGTTTCCGCTACTACCGAAATTGGACACTGATGGTGAATAGTTTGCTATAGATGTCCAGTTGGTTGCTGTTCCCACTGTGGTTACTTGGCAACCTGTTGAACATGACAGTGTTCCGTCGGGACGAAGCTTTACTACGTACATATTAGGGGTTCCTGAACCGAATGAGTTGGTCATCCCTACGATGGTTATGTAATTACCTGTGAAGGTCGTTACTCTATGTGTCCAGTCAGTGGCACTGCTGCCGATAGCCCTGCCCCATAGATAATTACCTGCTGTGTCCAGTTTGAACACCCATCCATCTCTGGACCCCGCCCCTGCTGACTCTGTCCCGCCAGTGATGACTATTCCATCGTCGCTTGTGTATGCCACGTCTTCGGCAAAGTCAAATCCACCGCCAACATATACCCTGCGTGCCCAAATCAAATTACCCCCTGGATCAATCCTGTAAACAATAGCATCTCCGCCGTTGACACCATACGCCGTGGCTTCCACCACCACAGACCCATCTGGCAATGCAACCAGACCAATTGAGTTGTCGTCCGTGCCGCTTCCCAATGCTTTAGCCCACCTCAGATTGCCAAGAGTGTCAAAGTTTAGCAACAAGCCATCTTGATTGCCCAAAGGACCGTTTCTGACAAGCCCCGCAATATATATATTGTTTCCATGCACTGCCACGTCATACAATTGAATCAACTGCCCCCCAGCAATTGTCTTGCCCCATATCAAATTGCCTGAAGCATCAAGCATTCCAACAATGCCCCTGTCCCATCCACCAGTGCTGTTCCCATATCTGTAGCCAGAATAGACTATCTTTCCACTGGGCATGACCGCTAAGCCCCGTATTACTTCCGTTTCCTCAGATACGAACCGGCCAACTCGTTTAATCCATTGTGTGTTCAAGTTAGCATCCAGTTTGATGACAATCGCATCGTAATAGGGCCAAGAACCTGTTTCCCCACCTATTAAATATCCACCATCTGGAGCTTGCACTATGGTATATCCATAGTCCTGCTGTGTCCCCCTATATCGCCTTGTTAATAATAGGCTGTTGCCATCGGATGAAATCCTTGCCAGAAAAACGTCTTGGTTACCGCCTCCTGACGCACCACCATATTCCCCCGCGACAATCAAGTCGCCATTAGGGGCTTCTACAACACCCCATAAATCATCAACTGTATATGGACCAACAATAGCCAAGCAGAAACTGTGGCAAATGTCTGAACGCACAAACAAGGAATCCTGTCCTATGGCACAACCGTCTGTAACAGTAACTTTTATGTAACCATCTGTAGCGTCTGGAATTAGCGTTATTGAGTCGCCACCGATAGTAACGACCGTCCACGATGGTGGATATTGCCATGTCCAGGAGGTGGCACCGCCAGGGTTGAGGTGCCAAGTGGCTGGCTGTCCAGAGCATAGTTTCGTAGGACCTGAAATTGTTGGGTTTAAGATTATATTCTGGACATTGACAGTATGCTGTATAGAATCGCATCCACAGGGATTGCACGCTTTCACCCAGAAAGTTCCTGAAGCACCTGCATTAGGAGGAATAACAATTATGGAATCTGCGGTTGTGCTACCGAGAGCAGTCCATGATGATGGAACGGTCCATTGCCAAGAGGTAACACCACCATCTGCAGAAGCATGAATGATAACCGTGTCTATTGGACACACTGGGTTAGGGGGACTCTGCGTGGTTGTTATACTGAATGGTTGCGTCTGTCCTGTTATTAAAACGCTATCATAAGGCGAACATCCACACCAAATGCATTCCTTGACCTTGAAACGGGAAGTGTCAGCACTGACAATTATAAACAAAGAATCTTTTGTTTGACCGAAATAATAGTTCCAGCCAGTTGGAATAATCCATTCGTATTTATGCGATTGGGAGCAACCGTGAGCGACGATGGAGACCGTGTCGCCAATGCATGTCCACACTGGAACAGTGAAGTTTATCCCGCAAGCAGGAATAAGACAGTTCGGACAAGACAGAATCATCCACCTGTTCCTAACAGAGTCAAAAATTTCAAGACAGAGACTGTCTGTTTCAACAATGATTAATCCGTGTGCTGGTGACGGAATGACTTGACGCTGGGCAATTGTTAGGCGAGGGAAAAGCACGCCCCGACCGGAATCTATCACTTGCAAAATTGCGGATGGATGTGGAACGTTCATTCCAATACCTATTCCCGCTGTGTCTGGATTAGTTCCTGAAGGTGGTTGTATACAAGGAGTTACGCAACGTTTTTGGGTAAAAAGTGTTACCCATTTAGCTCCGTCAAAAATTTCCACTTTAAGAGTATCGCTTCTGGCAATGATGAGATATGGTGCTGGGGAAACAATTGAGCTCCGTTGGGCATAGGAAAGCATCGGCAATAGAATGCCTTTCGTAGTGATTTCAAGATGAAGCCGTGCTGAATGATGGATATTCCTTATTCCGACGGCAATGCCTTCAGGTGGTTGCGTTCCAGAGGGTTGAGGAGTGCAGGGTGGAGCGCACCCGAAGGTGTCGGCTACCACAACCCATCGCTTGGACACAGAATCAAACATTTCTATTGTAAAACTGTCTATGTTAACTATAAGGAGTCCGTGGGCTGGAGAGGGAATGTTATCTCTTTGCGAAACGGTCAATCTGGGCAAAAGGATACCACGTTTGGTATCGTGAACTTCCAACCGAGCAGTGGGGTCAGGCGTAGAAGTGCCAATGCCTACACGTTGCCCATAAACAATGCTTACCCCTAAGAGAAAGCAAAGAGCCAATGCCCGCATTAATGGAATTTTGTTGTGAACTTACGTAGATATTTAATCCCTATCGTTATAAAATCAGGTAAGTTTTATGTGAAATATAATAAAAATCTTGAACCCGGTTTGATATAAATCCTTTGATGGCATTGCTCATAATAATATATAATTCACCAAACTTAATGTTTTTGGGTAAAGCGTTGTTTTATGTTTTCCAAGGGCAAAAGCCAAACTGTTGCTCTTAAATTAGTTAGCTTAATTGTAGATGTAATTTTTGATTCTAATTCGGATGCTTTGAAGGGGGATTCCCAATTTCCTACAACCTTTTCAACCGAAACACCTTGTTGAAGGGCATATAGCATCGGCAAAAGCAGAACAGTTTTTTCAAGCCGTAACATAATTGGGTCTTCACGGTAAATCTCTATCAGTTTCTTGATGTATTCTTCTCTTTTCTTCGGAGTGCTGATGTTCCAATAATTGGTTAATTTCATTAATAAGTTGGGTAATTTGACGTTTAGTTTATGTCTGCGAGCCCACTGATAAAACAGATTTGCAAAGTTATATGCACTATTGAAAGCGCTGTTTTTAAGATAAAACACAATGTTGGCTATATAATAAACCTTTCCGTACCACAGGTTGCTTCGTTGCAATTCCCTTAGTTTCTCGATGGTTCGCTTAAATAGATGCTCGTCGTTGTTGATTATTGAGATGTTCAAATCGCCTATAAGCATGGCAATGAATGGAACAAATTTGAGTTTACTGGATGTCTCACTATCTAATAAATTCTTCACATACAATGCCTTGCCTGTAAACCCATGCAGAACATACCATCGGTATAGTGTGGGATAAAGAACAATTTGATAATCAATGGGCAAATCGTCTTTAATCTCTTTCCATAGTTCAGTAGGAATCTTTTCAAACTCTAAAATATGTTTTTTATTAACATTATGTGCAACTAAATAGCCTGATTGAGCAAACATAACGCCCAAGAAGTTTAGTAGTATAGCGAAGTGGCGTCGGGGAAATCGCTCTCTTAAGACAATGGATTCGTTTAGTAGTTCCAGAACCACTGACACATATTTATTTATTGATTCTTGAAGATTAAGTTTTTGCAATATGCTGCTTAGAATGTAGTAAAACGATAATAAATGGTAATTGTATGTTCCATTAGGCATTTTAAGAAGGTTTATTTTTTGTAGTGCTATGTCAAGAAGATTTGCTAATTCGCTTAATAATTCTTTTTCATGTATTGACATAGGCAATTTTGTGTGTGCATTATTTCCCAACCAAGCGGAAAATAGTTCAAGGTCAATGGCTTGCGTCATTGAATTCAAGACATCTAAGGGAATGGCAGTTCCTTCAATGTATGTTTCAAATTCTGCACTAATGATACGCCACACAGAATCTTCAAAGAACCACTTATTTGAGGAGTATTTAAAATCTTTTGCCGGCTTAGGCAGGGCATGTCCAACGCCTTTGCGATTCCCAAGATATATCCATAGCATCATAAGTTTAATCTGCTCAAATGTTGAGGGGTCTGCGAAGGCATAGGACAGTAGGGCATCCATGACTATGTTCAGAGCCTGCTTGCGTAGGGACGCTAAGTAGGAATGCGAGTAGTTCTTCAATATTTGTTGTTCAATCTTCTGTCGCTCTTCATTATTTATAGAAGTGATAAGGTCTGTAAGGAATTTGTGTACTTCGGTGCCTTCATATTGACTGATGGCGTTAGCAATATAACGCTTTTCTTGTGTTGTAAGCAAATCAATCAGGTGCCAAAGCCTTGGGAGTCGCTTGGTCATCTGCTTGTGGGCATTATTGTTTTCTACAAATATACATTACGGTCCTTACAGTCCTTTGCTAAGTGGGGAAATAAGGGGAAATGAAAAAACGAAATAGTCAATGGTGTGTGTCGGAACATTTATCCCAAATAATGCAAGTTACAAAGTTATTTTTCAGGTTTTTACCTTATATCAGTTTGCTGCTCATTCCATATACAGTGCTTCTATTCCCGGCAGTGTTCCTGCTTCAAGGAATTTGAGCATTGCCCCTCCGCCTGTGGAGACGTGGGATACCTTGTCGGTAATGTTGAATTTGTTTGCTGCGGCAGCAGTGTCGCCACCGCCAACCAATACGAAAGTTCCCCGTTGGTGTGCCGAGGCAAGCAGTGAGCAAATGCTTTGTGTCCCTTTAGCGAAAGGTTCCTGTTCAAAGACACCCACCGGACCGTTCCAAAATATTCTGGCTGCATTGAGTATCTCAGGTTCCCAATTGGCTATTGTCTCTGGACCGACGTCCATCGCTGCCCCTTCGGGGGGAATCTCGTTTACTTTAACTGTTGCAGTGGTGTTGTTGGGAAGCAAAACAACGACGTCTATAGGGAGACTAATTTTAGATTCATATTCTTTAAGAAGTTGTTCTGCTATTTCTACGGCATCCTGTTCGTAGTATGACTTTCCGACGTTCAACCCCTGTGCTTTAAGGAAACAAGTTGCCATTGCCCCGCCGATGAGAACCCTGTCTGCTTCGTTTAGCAGTTTCTTCAGTAGTTTAACCTTGTCTGAGATTTTAGCCCCGCCTGTTATGACAACGTATGGTCTGGATGTTTCTTCAAGGAGTCGTCGTCCTGCCTGGATTTCTTTTAATAGTAGAGGACCGGCAAACCGCTTGTCTGGGGGGAATTTCAAGGGGAGGTGATATACCGAGGTGTGTTTCCGATGTGAGACGCCAAACGCTTCATTTACATAGAAATCTGAGAGGGATGCCCACATGTCGGCAAGGGACTCATCACCCTGTGTCTCACCGGGATAGAACCTCACATTTTCAAGCATTATGACTGTTCTTGGTAAAGCCTCTTTGACGTATCCCCGCAGAATCTCTTTGTCTTCTGTAAAGGGAATAAAAAAGACTTCCCTCTGGATTAGTGAGGAGAGGTGTGAAGCCACCGGACGAAGGGAGAACTCTGGCTTAACCTTTCCTTTGGGGCGTCCAAGGTGAGAAAGAAGAATAACTATTGCTTCCCTTTCAAGGAGATATTCTATTGCAGGGAGGCTTTTCCTGATTCGTGTGTCGTCAGAAACCTGCCCGTCCTTCAAAGGCACGTTGAAATCAACCCTCATTATATATTTATCCCCCCTGACAACAAAATGGTCTTGCAATGCTTTTATCTTGTCCAACATTTCTTTATGCCTGTTTTACGTGTCTGGTTACTTGCTTAGTTTGCTGACATAATCAATCAAATCAACCAGTCGTGATGAATAGCCATATTCATTGTCATACCACCCGACGACTTTTACCATATTGCCCACTACCATAGTGGAGAGGGCATCAAAGATACAGGAATGTGGATTGCCTATTATGTCTGAGGAGACGATTGGGTCTTCGCAGTATTCCAAAAATCCTTTTAATTTGCCCTCTGCGTATTTCTTAAATGCGTTGTTTATTGCTTCCACTGTTGCTGGCTGATTCAAGACGCATGTAAAGTCTGTTACGGACCCGTCAATCACCGGCACACGCATTGCCAGTCCCGTCAGTTTGCCTTTGAGGTGGGGGAGGACTCTGCCCACTGCCTTGGCTGCCCCCGTGCTTGTGGGAACGATGTTTGTTGCTGCTGCCCGTGCCCGACGCAGGTCCTTGTGCGGGGCATCGTGGAGGCGCTGGTCGGCTGTGTAGGCATGCACGGTGTTCATCAAACCATATTCAATACCAAACTCTTCATCAAGGACTTTGACCATTGGGGCGAGGCAGTTGGTTGTGCAGGAGGCATTGGAAATTATCCTGTCTTCTGGGTCAAGGATATGTTCATTGACGCCCAGAACAACCATTTTGATGTCTTCGTCTTTGGCAGGTGCTGAAATGATCACTTTTCTGGCGCCGGCATCGAGGTGTTTGCCGGCACCCGCCTTGTCTCTGAACCTTCCCGTTGATTCAAGAACAATATCCACTTCCATTTCATCCCAAGGCAACTTGGCTGGGTCAGGCTCTGACAATAAATAAATGCGTCTGCTATCTATGTGTAAGAATCCGTCTTTGTATTCAACCTTTCCGGGATAGACACCATGGACAGAATCATATTTGAACAGATGTGCCAGTGTTTCACCGTCGGTAAGGTCGTTGATAGCAACCACTTCAATGGGCAAATCTCGCTTTAATAAGACCCTTAAAGTTGTTCTGCCGATGCGTCCGAAACCGTTTATAGCTATACGAACCATTGCAGGGTGTTTTATTGCAAAGGTAGATAATACGGACTTTAGCGTAAGATTGTAAGGTCATGGAATTACACTTGGTTGTAAAGGAATGATTATTCCGAAATTTATGTTCATTTGAATGAACCTTCTAAATAAAATGGAAATGGATAAGGAATTGCTTGATGCTTTGAACATTCAACTGAACAGGGAGTTTCATTCGGCATATTTCTATTTAGCAATGGCTGCATACTTTGAAAGGGAAAACTTGAAGGGTTTTGCTAAGTGGATGCGTGCTCAGGCGAAGGAAGAAGCCGACCATGCAATGAAGTTTTTTGATTTCATTAATGAGCGCAATGAAACAGTTGTCTTGAAACCCATTGAAGTGCCCAAGCAAACGTGGAGTTCGCCTCTGGAAGTGTTTAAAGACGCCTATGAACACGAACAAAAGGTTTCACACTATATCCATAGGCTCTATGAGTTGGCTCAGGAGAAAAGAGACTATCCAACTCAGGTGTTCCTGCATTGGTTCATCACAGAACAGGTTGAGGAAGAGGATCAGACCCTGCAAATAGTTGAACTTCTGGAGAAGGCAGGGGATAACTTCGCTGCCATCTTGGAATTGGATGAACAATTGGGTTCAAGGGAATAAGTTACTTATAGAGATAGTATTTCCGGCTTTGTTCCTTGAACTGTTGCACTTGGTGTTGCCATAGGTTTTTGATTACTTGTCCGTCGGCACCTTTTTCTATTAACTCTCGGACTTTCCTATCACCAGTCAACTTGTTGAAGTATGAGTTGAAAAAAGGTTTTTCTGGAATGTGTTGTTTGTGCCAGAGGTAGGCTTGAACCACCCAGTGGAAAGGTAATTCGTCCCAATTGAGGAGGGAGTCCATGGGAATAGAACGGAAGGAGAATCCGCAACAGTCCTTGCCTTTACGAGAGAAACAGCTGGGGGCACTCGTGGGTTGTTCCCGGCAAATGAGTTCAAAAGGTGTTTGTGTGCCCCGACCCACCGACCAAGAAGTGCCTTCAAATAACACAAGTACAGGATAAAGCCTTATGGCACGGAGAGTTCGTAAATTGGGAGAGGGTGGCACAGGAGGTGTGTAAACAGTTGAACGGCTATAATTTTTCACTGGAACGACTATGACTTGACATTTTTTCTCGGAAGGAAGCCAATTCTCACCATTTATCATCAGAGCCAATTCGCCGATGGTCATGCCATAAGAGAGGGGGACTGGCACGACGCCAACGAAGGAACGCAGGCTGCTGTCGGTGAGGACAGGACCGTCAATAACATCAATGTTTGGATTGGGTCTGTCCAGAACCACTAATGGGATTTCCGTTCTGCTACATGCATCCATCGCATAAAAGAGGGTGGAAATGTAAGTATAGACCCTTACGCCAACGTCTTGTAAGTCAAACAGGAGAATGTCTATTCCTTCAAGGAGTTCGGGAGGAAATTCTTTGGTTTTACCATATACAGAAACAACCCGTATGTCTCGGTATGATGTGTCTGTTACCGGGACGCCGGGCGGCACCTTTCCGGTGAAGCCGTGCTCAGGAACATAGATTTTCTGAACATCTATTCCATGGGCAAGGAGGGTGTCCACAAGAAGGGTGTTTTCAACCAAAGAGGCATGGTTCATCACTATTCCAACACGCTTGCCTTTCAAGATTGGCAGGTAGCTGTCCAGTTGCCACGAACCGGGAATTGGCTGATTCTGTCCAACCATAGGTATGGTCCATATCGTAATAATAACATATCTTAACAGTTGCTTTATGAACCAGTGGATTTTAGCGTTGTGGATGGGCTGGAGGCTCTGGCGCTCTTCATTAACGCAAGCAGTCCGTTTCATCTTGCGTACGGGCATTGCTGTTATCGCTATATCTATTACTGTCATTGTTCTTGCCACGGCAATAGTTGATGGATTCAAAGATAACATATATAACAATTTGTTTCTGTTACAGGGTCACCTGCAAATTAGGTCCTATTCCGCTTCCGCCCGTTCCCTTGAACCACCGCCCATTCAGAGGAACAAGAATGTTGAGGAATGGTTGCGTAACAATAAATTGGTCAAATTCTTTACACCGTTTATAATGAAGCCTGCACTTCTCACATTTAACAAACGGTTGGAAGGAGTGGTTGTGGAAGCCCAAGATAGTATTTTGCCCGAAATGGTGGAACAGTTATTAGAGGAGGGCAGGTGGGCTACTTCCGGCACGGAAATAGTCATTTCAAAAACACTTGCCCGCAAACTAAATATCCACATAGGTAATAAGGTGAGAGTATTCTTTTCCTACCGTCCTTTGAGAGTTAAAGAATTCACCGTTGTGGGGATTTATCACACAGGCTTAAAAGAGTATGACGATGTGATTGTCTTTATGCCTCTGTCCACCGTCCAAATGATTCTGGGGTGGGATGAATTGATGGTTTCAGGATACAAAATTTATCTCACTGATTGGATGGTTGAATCGGTTGTGCAAGAGGAATTGCTGGAAATAGTGCCTTTTGAGTTCTACGTGTTTAACAACAGGGAGCTAAATCCTAATTTGTTTGATTGGCTCAATCTTCATGAAACAAACAAAATGGTTCTAATTGGACTGCTCATCATCGTTAGTGTGGTTAATCTGTTTAGTGTGCTTATCACTTTCCTCTTGGAAAGAACGCCCATGATAGCTATGCTTTCGGCAATTGGTGCAACAGCTGGACTGATAAGGAGGCTATTAGTGGCTATAGGCATATGGCTTCTCTTAGTGGGAACATTCATTGGGAATGTGGTGGCACTTGCCTTAGCACTAATTCAAATTAAATTCAAACTCATCAAGTTGCCTGAGGAAGCCTACTACGTGCCCTATGTGCCCTTGAAACTTGACCCCTTTAACATCTTCATTACTAATTTGGGTGTTGTGTTCTGGGTCGTAGCACTGCTCTTAATCGCATCTATGTTCTACAAACTACGGACACCTTCCGAAGCCCTGAGATGGGGGCAGTTAAGAAGATAAGAAATTTAAGTTATGAGGCGTTGAAATGTAGTTTTGCCAGAAATTTTATGTCGTTTCTATCGTGAATTAAAAACAATACGTTTATTTTGTAAAAACACTTTATTGTATTAAAGCGTTGATAGGACGGGATAATTGCCGATAAATAAATAATTCAAGATGTTCCCATTTTTGGAAGAACGGATGGGGGGAAAGACAAGTATAAAAGGAAATGATAAGATACGGGAAATTCTGGAATCTGAACCATTCAGGTCTTTGGAACATTTAAATATATTACCTCTGATTTATGATGAGAAACGCAAACTGTGTAATATAATGATTTTTGATATTGAAAAGGCTAAAAGGGATGCTTATAAAGTAGAATATGTGAAGCCCAATCAGGATAATAGAAGGAAATATCCTGTTTTTATTTTTTATAATGAGAAAGATGAGTATATCTGTGAGGTTAGATATGGAGGGAAGGATGCTAATGCACTTCAGAGAGGGTTTTGGACACATACTAAACGGGCTGAGCAGTATTTTGATAGCTTGACGGGTGGCTGGATAGATTATTCTGACAATGAGGTCTTAGTTAAACTGTTTAGATATGCTCTTGTTTCATCGGAGGAAGGGCATCAAAAGGCAGTAGAAAACTTGCTGAGTGATATAAAAAGATTAAAAAAGATGTAAAAAATGCTTGAGCGATGACGGAAATAGTTTTGCCTAAAACACTTTTTAATGAGATAGACTTTACGAAGATAAAGACAGAAGGCATAAAATATGTTGGTTCAAAGCATAAAATCATTCCATATATTTTAAAAATGGTTAGTAAGCTAAATGTTAAAACAGTATTTGATGGATTTTCAGGGACTACGCGTGTGTCTCAAGCACTTGCTAAATTAGGCTACAGGGTCATTGCTAATGATTTGGCAATATGGTCTAAGGTGTTCGCTACTACTTATTTATTGAATGAAAAAGATAGGGAGTATTACCGCCCCATGATTGAACATTTGAATAGTCTTCCGGGCAAATATGGCTGGTTTTCAGAACATTATGGTGGGGATCCTAAGGATCCGAATGCTAAGAAACCATGGCAGATTCATAATACGAAAAAATTAGATGCTATTAGAGAGGAGATTGAGGTTATTGCTAAGGATGATATAGAAAAATCTGTGTTATTGACAAGCCTGATTCTTGCTTTGGATAAGGTGGACAACACAGTGGGTCATTATGCTTCTTATCTCAAGGGCTGGGCAAAACGCTCTTACAATCCGCTTAAATTGGAGGTTCCAATGCTCATCCCTAAGACCCAACAACATGAAGTGTATCAAGACGATATATTCAATCTGCTTCCAAAAATAGAAGTAGATTTAGCATATTATGATCCCCCGTATGGTTCTAATAATGATAAAATGCCCCCGTCGAGAGTTAGGTATCAAGCATATTATCATATATGGACGACGATAATAAAAAACGACAAACCAGAGCTTTTCGGCACTACCAACCGAAGGAAAGATACGTCTGATAAGGTAAGCTATTCGCCTTTTGAGGATTTCAGAAAGAGTTCAGATAGACGATTCGTAGCATCTGAGGCAATTGAAAAGTTGATCAGAATGACTAATGCAAAATATATCATATTTTCTTATAGTTCCGGTGGCAGAGTTTCCATTAGTGAGTTAATAGAAATTTTTTCTGATAACTCTACTCAAATACTTGAACTTCAGGAAATAGATTATAAAAAGAATGTTATGACTCATATGCGATGGACCAATGAATGGGTAAATGATAAAAAGGAGTCTCATAAAGAGTATCTGTTTCTCTTAGAAAAGAAATCATTAAGAAGGTGAGACAGAACGTTTATGTCGGCTATTTGTCAAACAGGGTATTATATACTTGTCTGTATACTTCTTCCTTAATTCGCCTGTCCCTCTTCACTTGCCATGTTAGATACACAATTGCTTCCAGAATCCTTTTTCCTGTGAACACGTTTCCGAACATGTATGCTTTCCCATAAGCAGCAACCAATTCTTCCTTGGCTGCTTCGTAGGAACCAACCCTAATCAATGCCAGAGCCTTGCTAATACACGGATCCCGATGCAGGTCGTAAAGCATCCCTACTCATCTTTTCTGGGTTCTTGCTATCTAATACGGTTAACAGGGTCGGTTTGGTTTCAATGAGGGCACATTGCTTTCTCACGAAGGACACTTTGTTCATATTTTTGTGATTGCATAACTTTACGTCCAAAACAGGGAACAATGAATATACCTGATGATTTGCTTTATACGCAGGATCACGAATGGATAAGGGTTGAGTCACAGGGAGACAAGCAGGTTGGTGTAGTAGGAATAACCGATTATGCTCAATCTCAGTTGGGAGACATAGTCTTTGTTGATGTCAACACAGTTGGAGAAACCCTTTCTCAACAAGAGATTTTTGGCACTATTGAGGCGGTCAAGACAGTGGCAGACCTGTTCATGCCTGTTTCCGGAAAAGTTGTGGAGTTTAATGAACAATTAAGGGACAAGCCAGAATTAATCAACCAAGATCCTTATGGAGAAGGGTGGATTATAAAAGTTGAACTAACTAATCCAGAGGAGTTAAATTCCTTGCTCAGTGCAGAACAATACAAACAACTCATTGGTGAAGAAGGTTAGAGACCTTCTCAAGCATAATCTCTTCGCAATACTCTGGATGGTCTTCCTGGCTTTCGTAATGCTACTGCCATTGCCGACCCCAACACAACAAATGGAAAACTATCTTTTAGATAAACTAATCCACGCTATAAGTTATGGAATTCTCACTTTTTTCTGGGCATATGGGCTTTTCCGACAAAGAGACTTTATCCTGCTTAGGAACTATGCCCTTCCCGTAGCAGCAACCATATCTTTCCTATATAGCATCTTATTAGAGGTTGGTCAGAGTGTCGTGCCCTATAGAAGCTTTGAAATTTGGGACGTTCTAGCTAACCTCTTGGGCATAATTTTTGCTTACCTAATAATGAGACGGCTCATTGCCGAAGCAAAACAAAAAACTCAAAAAGCACTGCTATGAAAGAAATTATAATGGCTAACATGCTCAGGGACCTATCGGCAAAGCTTGGCTTAACTGGAATAATGTTCATAGCTTTTGCCGTTGTGTTTATCCTCGCTATCATAATAGGATTGGTGATAAAATATAGCATTGCCACTGATTATGAAGATGAGCCGCTTGGAGACGCCAAGGTGCTTGACAGATATAGAGGTCTTGCAATTAGAATAGGATTTGTTCTCACATTTCTCGTCCTCCTATTCTTGTTCAACTTTAAAGTTTATGAGAGGAATACTGCCAAGCTCGGCGATATATATGTTCCAGAGGACATAGAAGTCGAGCCACCCCCAACAAAACAAGAGAAACCTAAGCCACCCCCACCGGTAATGCAGGTCCAAGAGGTGGAGGAATTGCCTGAGGAGGAGGAGCAACCCGAGATAGAAGAGACTGAAGCCACGGAAGAGACAGTCGTTGAGGAGCCCCCACCCCCCGAACCAGAGCCAGTGGAAGAGGAGCCCCTTGTAATCGTTGAGGAAATGCCTGAATTCCCAGGTGGCGAAGAGGCTCTTATTAATTATGTATATAAAAACTTCCAATATCCAAAGGAATGTGAAGAAATTGGAGCACAGGGAACCATTGTTGTGAACTTCGTTGTAGAGAAAGACGGCTCAGTATCTAACATAAGGATTCTTCGTGGCATTGACTGCGAGGCAGCCCATCAGGAAGCCATTAGAGTGGTGAAATCAATGCCCAAGTGGAAACCGGGAAGGCAACAGGGTCGCCCAGTGAGGGTATACTTCAATTTGCCGATCAGAGTTATTATTCAATAGTTATCACACATATTTGAGATTTGTATATGATAGTTTTTGTGGTGCCTATATGAAACATTTGCTTGTTGTCAGGCGTATTTTGGGGAAAGGAAGAGCTAAATATCCGAGGATGGGGCTTCCAAATAGTTTGTGGTTCAGTGTTATTGGAGTACACATTATAGGGGCAAATGTTTTACATGGGCAAAATGGGTGCGTTAGTGTGGGCACTTCGGCGTTAGATAGGGGGTTTGATGCCATTGACTTAGCATCAGGCGGGATTCTTGCAATTGGATATACAGAGGGCGTAGGTAGTGGTTTAAGGGACGGCTATTTTGCTAAAATTAATAGCGACGGAACCTTTGGATGGGGTAAGTCTTTCGGTGGAGGTAATCATGAAGAGCTATATGATATTGTCTTGTGGGGCTCTCATTATGCTTTGTTAGGATATACACGAAGTTATGGGGCAGGCAGTGCAGACGCCCTAGTGTTGATAATTGACGATGCAGGAACCATCTTGGGTTCATATACTTACGGTGGTTCGGGGAGCGAGCAGGCTAAGGCGGGGATAGTTACGCCTTCTGGCAATTTAGTAGCAACCGGCTTTTCTTATTCTTACAGTTCAGGTGGGGCAGATATGTATGTTTTTAAAATTGATAATACTGGTAGTTTATTGTGGGGTGTTGGGATTGGGGGCTCTAGTGATGAGAGGGGACGAGGAATCATTAATGTTGGAGACACTGGATATGTTGCTATTGGATATACTAATTCTGCCGGTGCCGGAGGATATGACTTTTACATCGTTTCACTTGATGTCAATGGTAATGTCAAATGGACGAGAGCAATTGGCGGACCCAGTAATGATTTCGGACAAGATATTATATCCATTGGTGATACATTACTTATAGCTGTGGGCTATACATCCAGTTTTGGAAATGGAGGAGAGGACGTTTATGTCGTTGCCTTAGATGAAAGGGGGAATTTGAGATGGAGCGAGGCAATCGGCGGTTCTGGTAATGAGAGGGCGTGGAGCATTAGTGCCACGGCAGATGGAAACATTGTAATAGTGGGACAAACAAATTCTTTCGGTGCGGGAGGTGTGGATGGATATGTTATAAAAATGGATTTATATGGAAACATTATGTGGACCCGAACAGTTGGCGGTACGGGGAATGACTACTTTCGTTCAGGGAAAGAATCTTCTTCGGGCGAATTAGTATTAGCGGGATGGACATCATCCTTTTCCCTTGGCGGTGACGACATCTTTATCGTGAAGCTGGATGCTAACGGCAACCTGAGCTCAGGATGCACTTCCTGTATCATTAGGAGTGGCGGTACTGCCGTGAGCGTTATTAGTGTGATCGGAGAATTTGGGAGCGTCTCCTCAGGCGGAGTTCAAGGAACTGGTAGTAATTCAACCAATGCCGGTGGGTCACTATTGGTAACATGTGTTTTAAATAATGTTTCTGTTGTGTTGAATGGGATGAAGCAAGGAGAAAATGTTGAACTAAAGTGGCACGTGGAAGGCTCAGACCTCATTCAAAAATTCATTATAGAAGGAAGCAATGACGGCACTCATTTTGAATTTATTGATGAGATTGATAATCACTACAGCGCTAAACAAGCATATTCGTTTGAAGTGCCTGATTATTGGAGGTTTTACAGGGTGAAGGCAATAACGATTGATTATGCAGATGGAGTTTATTCTAATATTTGGGCAAAATCTCAAAGTACACAGAGCGATATTGCTATCCAAACAACACAAGTGGTGCATAATAACTTGGTTATTGAGATTTCTTCAAAAAGGGATAGAACATGTAACATAGAGTTAATCACAGTTGACGGCAAGATTATTAAAAGAGAAGTGGTTGCATTGCGTAAAGGAATCAATCGGATTGTTATAAATAATGTAAATAATGTTAACAATCAATCCCTGCTTTTGTTAAGAATTGGGGAGCATAAAGCGATTGTGCAGGTGTTTTGAGATAATATCAATTTAGCGTGGAGGTTGCGAAGTTTATGCTAAGACTATTAGCACAGGAATTAACGCTTTTAAAATCAATGGGTATCGTTGCTTTGAATATCTATATAGCGGATTAAAGTTGTAAAGGGCAAATTGATAGAGGAAGACAAAGAGAGGAGTATTTGAGGAACCTTGGCAAAGATGAGTTCTTGTTTCATTAAATCAAGATGTATGTGCTCTGTATATATTAATTTAACGACCTATGCGGTCTGAAAAGTCCACTTTATTTTTATTGTGGGTGTCCCTTTCAAAAGGGGAAAAGACATTCATTAAGAAAAGGCTAAGGAAAGAGCTTTCTCCTTCAGGCAAGCTTTACCGCTATTTTCAGAGCATTTTTACAGAAGATGATGCTAATGTTGGTAAGTTACGACGAAAGGAGGAGAAGTGGAAGGAAAAGAATAACCTGAGTATGAATGCTATATATGTCTTAAGAACACAACTGTTTAATAAAATAATCGCAATTTTGGGAGATTTTTACTTTAAAGAAGGGGATCGTCCTATATTAGAGAATTTAGAACGTCTCAGTATTAACCTTATTCTGTCAAGACAAAATCCTGCATTAAAGCGGGTGGTAGAACGAAAAATAAGCAGGTGGGTTTTAAGTGAGCCATGGTGGAAAATACAATCTCCAGTATATGCCTTTGAATTCGCACAGTATTACAGTATTGAAAATTTATCCGAAGCACATAAGATTATAGATGATGCGGCTATGTCACAGAAAATTATAAGCACGCTAACTCATGAACAATTCTCTATGAATAAGTTTTTAGAAAGACCGCCGATAGTAGCTGAAACATTGAGCCCATTGGATATTAAGCCATTCATAGAAATGATAGATGCGTTGATTGAGAAAGGAAAGGTTCCAGATATGGCTGCTGGAACAGGACTTCTGACTCTCAAAATTCTTCAATGGTTATTTATATTCAGATACCAAGTTTTTCAGGAATTACTTCCAGTTTTTTATTCTTTCGTTAGACGTATGTTGCAGATAGCAAGCAGGGTGCCCAGACAAATACGCTCAATAACCGATGCATTAGTAATCTCTCTTCTTGACTTAAGTTATCCGTCCATCACAGGGGTTCCGTATCCCCGTTGGTTAGATGATTACGCATTGAACATGCTCAAGACAAAGAAAAAGATAAGAAACACGCAGTACTCAACACTTCAACAGCTTATACTACTGCGTTGGCTTATCTACCATAAACAAGAACTATTGTCTTTTTGTGAGGACATTCCGCAGACCAAGGAGATGCAACACATGTGGCTCCTAACACGCATTCCTGTTCTACTCAACAATAAGGACTTTAATTCTCCATTGTATTATGAGGTGGAGCGATATTTGTCAGAGCAGGGTTCAGTGGATGAATATGGATATTTGCTTTTACAATTGTGGAAGTGGATTATGGCTTTAGAATCCGACAACATAAAAGATTTGGACAAAATAGTTCATAGGTTTTATCAATGGGTTTTAAGGCATCGCTATGATTCCCTTCGTCCGTTGGTTAATTGGTTGCGAACAGTAAGTGCCAATGTAGTGAAGGCAAGCAGAAGAGTGTTTTGGAAAGAACATTTTGTTAAACTGAAACAAATATATAGGGAAAATGCTCTTTTATATAATTTGGAATGGCATCTACCATTAATTAGGTATGTCTATTCCAAGTCAGAAGGGACGAGATTACTTGATCTCAAGTATTGCCATTATGAACACAAAGTAAGTTGGCGAAAAGAATATGATATCCAGGATATTGTAGGTAAAATAAGGTCTTTTGCTATGTTGATCAATCAGCAGAATCCGTAATGTGGCTGAATTTAGTTCTGTCTAACGTAAGTGTTTATGGCTGGATATGTGCTGGTAATTAGGGCATTGTAATGAATGATTACTGCCGAAACGATTAAGAAAAGAGCGATATTGTGCCAATTTCGTGCTTTTGAGCCGTCTATCTTTGAAGAAAATAAGTAGGGAGATGCAGTTCTTGGATAGGGTTAAAAGGAGGGCGTTGGGACTCTTGATACTCATTATGATTTTGGGACTGGAGATTTCTGCCCAGAACGTTGGTGTTGGAACAACCGGTCCACATCCTTCCGCCGCACTTCATATATCTGATTCGTCTCGTGGGGTCCTAATCCCAAGATTGAATACTTACCAACGAGATAATATCTCTGCGCCCGCTCATGGGTTAATTATATTCAATGTAGAAACATTTTGCTTAGAAACGTATGATGCTTATGCAAAAGAATGGAAAGTAATCAGTTGCCCGGGAACGTGTACGCCATGTGATACATGTCAATTGCCACAAGTAAATAATTTACAAAGCTCTGCTAATAGTCTTTGTGAAGGCGACACCATTATGATCACTATTGAGGGCAGTGGGGGAAGCATGGTATCCTGGAACTTGCCTGTTTCGTGGCAGCAATTGAGTTGGAGCGATACGTTGCAAGCAATTGTCCATTCATCGGGATGGGTCTATGGAAGCTTATGTAATAAATGCGGTTGTGTTACAGATAGTTTATATGTTAACGTCTCAAATTCTTGCCCATGAACAAAGGATTTAATGGGCATTTCGTAGCATCATTTCTCCTCTTCTTACTTCTGCCCGTGAGGGCTCAACAGGTTCAAGGAGTTGGCATCGGAGTTATATATCCAGATCCAACAGCCATATTGCACGTTGAAGCAGAGGGACGCGGAGTACTATTACCACAATTATCTGAGAAGCAAAAACAAAGCATTTTAAACCCTGCTCACGGATTAATTATTTGGAATTCCTCAACACAATGCATGGAAGCTTATGATTCCATAAGAGAGAAATGGTTTGCCTTCTCTTGTCCAATGACTTGTTCGCCATGCAGTGAGTGCCTCAACCCCATAATAACATTTGTTTCAGGAGCCCAAGATATTTGTCCCGGTAGTGAGTATAGCTACTACGTTATATCAAACGGTGGTAGAGCTATTTTTTGGATGGCTCCATCCCACTGGCGCCAATTGGTTAACGGAGATACAACGAGATTTGTCGCTGGACACCCCGGATGGCTTAAAGTGGCTGTATGTAACGAATGTGGGTGTTCCATAGATAGCATTTATGCAAATATCGGTGCCCCCCCAACCGATACGCCTATTATTCTTCTTCCTTCTCAGGTTTGCAACTTAGACACCATTATGGTTTTGGGAGCCTATATGTCCCCTACAACAGCTATGGATTGGATTTGGCAAGTAGATTCTCCTTTGAGCGTGTTACCTCCCGTTAATAATGATACGATTTTAGTTGTTCTTCCCGACTCATCGGGAGCCTTGGGACTCTCTCTCCAAGTCTGTAACGGTTGTGGATGTAGTCCAATAAGAAAAACAACAATCCAAGTGAAAGGTCCTCCTGAACCAACTACGCTACAGGTACAGATAAATCCGGACCCAGTGTGTCCAAATGATATAGTTCAGGTAATAGCATCAGGGAACAATGTTCATGGATGGGCATGGTTTGTTCCTCCAAATTGGGGATTAATAAGCAATAACTTAAATGATACGATCTATGTGAGGGCTCCTGCATCTATCGGGACAGATACATTCCTTTTACAAGCCTGTAATGATTGTGGATGTACCTCACATATTCCAGTTCCTATCAGTGTTCAGGGGGCACCCCCATCGCCAACAGTTCGTGGACCAAATAGTGCATGTATTCAAGATACCATAGTGCTTGTTGCTAGTAGCCCCGGTGCAACAACATGGTCCTGGACACTTCCTTCAGGATGGGTCCCTCTTAATGGTTTAACCAATGATACATTAATTGCGCTAACAGGTAATGCATCTGGAACGCATTCCCTTTCTGTTATCGCTTGTTCACCCTGTGGTTGTAGCTCCCCATCTTTCCACACTGTTTCTTTGAGCGATGGACCCTCCCTCTCTGTCAATGGGCCAACAACCATTTGTCCAAATGCTACTGTTTCATTTTCCGCTTCAGGTTCTGGAATTATTTCGTGGAATTGGCTTCTGCCTTCAGGGTGGACACCAACAGGTCCCATTACTAATAGTACGTTAACTGCGATAGCACCCTCTTCCGTCGGAACCTATACTATCCAGGTACGAGGATGTGATCAGTGCGGATGTACAACAGCTTCTTATCCCGTTACGGTTTCTTCATCTTCGCCAACAGTAAGTATTTCAGGACCTCCGACTGTTTGCCCGGGAGACACAGTAGTATATAATGCTAATGGCTCAGGAATTACATCTTGGACATGGACAATTCCACTCGGTTGGACACCGTTGGGACCAACTAATTCAAGCTCTGTAAGTGTTGTCGCCCCCCTCTCTCCGGGCACATCGGTTATTCGTGTGCAAGGGTGTGATTCCTGTGGATGTTCTTCTGATTCACTCATTGTTAATATAACAGGTTCCCCTGCACCGCCAAACATCTCGGGTCCTTCTTCGGTGTGCCTAGACGATACGGTAATCTTAATCGCTTCAGGCTCCTACAGTACTTGGACTTGGACCATACCAGCTGGGTGGACAGCTGTTAATTCACCCGCTGACGATACCCTTATTGTAGTAGCACCATCAAATTCGGATACTGCCATATTCACTGTTCAGGGATGTGGCTCATGCGGGTGCAACAGTTCAAACCATACCATAGTTAGTAGGGACACGTGCCAAGCGATGTGTTTTACCTTCGGAGGAAATTGGAGTGATGGGGAGGTGGGTTTGGATAGAGGAGCTAATGTTACTTCTACTTCTGACGGTGGATTTATGATAGCAACTCGCTCCGTCTCTTTTGGAGGTATTTATCTGATAAAACTGGATCAAAATTTAAACGTTCACTGGGCTAAATCACTTAACTATTCTCTCGGAGGGGCACAGTCAGGATACGAAGAAGCATGGGAAATAGAACCCACCCCAGACGGAAATTATGCTATTTGGGGAATAGTTGATAGTGCAGGGAAAAATGCCGATTTTTTTGTCGCAAAGGTAGATATTAATGGCAATGTCCTCATGGAACGAGCCATAGATACACGTGGTTGGGAGGTGGCTACCGATGGTACTATCACTACTGATGGTGGATACGTATTAATCGGTCATACAAACATCAATTCTTACCCAGAGATAACTTTAATGATAGCTAAAATTAGTTCAACGGGCAATTTGCAATGGAGCAAAATATACCCTTCACGAAAATCTCTAATTGCTATTGATTTTACCGACATAAAAGAATTTAACGGAAATTTAGTTGCATTATTTACGAACATTCGAAACACGGACACCACATATCTATTAGGTATTGACCCTGCTACCGGCAATGTGTTGTGGGCAAAAGCAATTTTATCAACGGACCCAAATAGCCCTCTGGAGCTTCATGAAATGCTTGTATCCTCAGACGGATCTCTTGTTCTGGCAGGCCAATATGGGGGAGATATGGCTATCATAAAACTGAATGGTTCATATAATGTAGTATGGGCTCGTCAGGTGGGAACGGCATCCCTAGGTGAAGGAGGAGTAACAAAAATAATAGAGTCATCCACCGGTGATTATGTAGTAATAGGAGGGCAAACAAACGGTTCCTCTGCATATTTAGCTTACTTGGTTGCAATGACTCCTTCGGGGAATTTGTCTTGGACTAGGTCAATAGCCCATTCGAGCACTGCATATGATTATCGTCCCGGAGGAATAGCAGAAAATAGCGGTAAGATAATTGTTACGGGCTCAATGAGAGGGATAAGAGGAGGGGATGTGTTCATCTCTCGTGTTTATTTAAACGGGGAAGCAGGAACTCCGTGCACAAATTGTTATAACACCTCAATTGGTTCTTCCTCGCCGATCTCAGTTCAAATGATAAATGTATCTTTTTCAGCAGTAGATATAGGTTCATTGAGAATTCCTAACCATACCGTTAATAGCGGAGGAACACAACAGCCTTTGTGCCCATAGGAAAGTGTACTTATATTTTAAGTCGCTTGGTTGACTGTAACAAGAGACATTTTATCCCATTCATAGTATCTATTTAAATTAGTTTTGTATTAACACAGAAAGCAAATGGCTTTCTTATAAATTTGCCGTGCATAAATATGCAAAAGCGTCTATATCCCCCCACATTTCCCTCCTCCGTATTTCATTGTCTTAATGGGAGAGGATTCCTCTTGGGTTTCTGTTTTATGTTCATGCCTGCCGTGGTGGTGCACAGCCCCTCCGCCTCCCATCATGCTCTCCATGCCCATTAGTTGAGCGGAGGCATCAACTTTAAAGACGCCATAAGTAACTATTTCCTCGCCCTCTTCAATGCCTGATTTGACAATGTAGTATTCTCCGAATCGTGGTCCCAATTCCACCTCCCGAAGTACGAACTTGAACTCGTCACCCGGCAGCTTGACCCACACCAGAGACCGTTTGCCAGTCCACAGAACAGCTGTTCTTGGAATAGCTAGAACTTTCCTCTTTCCTGTTGACACTGTTACTTTGCCCCTTACAAACATGCCGGGTTTTAATTCCAAATTTGGGTTTGGCAATTCAACTCTGACTCGTGCTATCCGCCGTGCTTTATCTACAAACGGGTCAATGTATGTGATTTTTCCTGCCCATGTCTTGTTCCCAAGCCCTTCAACTGAGATAGTAACTTTCTGCCCTATGGATAGCCACGGAAGGTCCTGTTCGTAAGCTTCAAGCAACACCCATATGTTTTTACGCAAATTAGCAACCTCAAAAATTATTTCTCCTTCTTTCACATAGTCTCCTTCTTCAACTTTCATCTCTAAGACTGTTCCGGATACAGGGGACACAACAGGAAAATAGTATTTTATCTTTTTAGTTTTCAATATAGTATCTATTTCTGCTTCTGTGAGGGACCAGAGCAATAGGCGTTGTTTAGCAGCTTCAAACAATTGAGGGGATTGGTCTTTAAGTAGATAGGCTTCAAGCAATTCCTGTTGAGCACTAATTAGTTCCGGAGAGTAGATCAATCCTATGACTTGCCCTTTTCTTACTTCCTGTCCAGTGAATGAAACGTATAGTTTTTCAAGTCTTCCGAGGACTCGTGCTGTCGCCCAAGCAATAAGTCGTTCGTCAGGTTCAATTTTCCCAAGCATGTATATAGTATGCGTAACTGGGATTTTTCTTACTGTATCAATAACTATGTTTGCTAATGCCACTGCCTCGGGGCTCAGAGAATGAGCCATTTCGTCAGAACCTGA
>JAADEI010000073.1 GCA_013153515.1 Chlorobiota bacterium
AATTACTACTATTTTAAAAGATATCAAGAAGTCATCACAAAATGATCATTCTTTAAGATTTTACATTTATAGATTTGCAGTTATAATCCTATTGGTCGTATCTATAGATTACCACTACATCATCAATATTCATCTCAATTTCACATTATCAGCAGTAAGAATTGGACGCACTATATCGCCATTAGTAAAGGAAAATGAAAAGTTAGTCAATTTTAGACCGAAAAAGATCTTGCCGGGTTCATCAGAATATCGGTTGTTTTGTGTAGAGAATACCATTAATCTTGTTACATATAACGCATTAATAAATGCACTATCTCTAAAAGTGGCAGATGTAATCATTCATCCTTTAAACATACTCCACGACTATTCAATCAATGATAATAGATACCGACAAATTGTAACATTATATGCTCTTACAGTAGACTCCTCTCTGTTCGTTACCGAAGATAAATACTATGCTTTAAAAAGGCTGTATTGCATTACCAATGAGTTTTCTTATGAACGCTTCAATGCATATCTCTACAACCTGTTAGCATGTAAGTATCTGGGCATATGCACAAAAAAGGTTCAACAAGTGAAACAATGTGCAAATAAGATAAATAAATGGTGGAAACAATATAGAGAATGTTTAAAAGATGGCAATGTAAAAACCTGTCATTTTAAATCAGTAACTTTTAATCTATTAACTTGCGTGGATAGTCTATCCAAGAATCACTATACCAAATTAGTGGAAACATTATTTACCGTTAGGAATAATTTGGATAGTGTCATATCGCTTTGGAATATAGATGGCGTAATCTTGTCTTCCGCAGTAGTGAATAACTGGAAAAGTAGGTGCAGAACCTGTGATTTTAATAGGGCAATAAACCTAAAACTATTTGACGATAGAGAGGCTGTTTTAGTGCCTATTCAAAACAAATTCAATTGAATGTAATGTTCCTTTCACAGTAGTATCTATTTTCTTTCTGGGAACTTGGGTCTTATTTTGCAGTTTTTGGGTGATTAATCGCTACTTAGATTGATTAGCCTTCAATTCTGAGTTTTCCATTTGCAACTGACGGACTAAATTTTCCAGTTCGGTAATTCTTTGATTATACTCTTTTAGCAATTCAATAGTATAAATGCTCAAAAGTTGATAGTTGATGCTAATTGGATTTCCGTTTTGGTCATATTGAACTATTGCTTTCAAGCCGAGGGAATCCAGTTGTTCAGCAAGGTAGCCTATTGATTGATGTCCAGATTCTTTGTATGTGAATTGTTTTGGTTCAAGGCTAAGGACTTTGTTCCACTGGTCAGAGAACGGTTTAATGTCTTTTTTCTGTTGAGCGGAAGATGCTTGGTAATATATTCCTCCTGTTGCGGGGTCATAGACCAATGTGGAACCGGTTCCTGCTGTTAGTCCGGCAACGGCGAGTTTGGTTGGTGGTGTGGAAGTTCCAATGCCCACATTGCCGTTAGAGTGTAAAATTCTGATTCGTTCATTTCCATGTGTTGCTAAAACCAAGTCTGTTCTACCATCTGTGCATCCAGTGGCTCCATCACAATAGGAAGAGACAACATCTGGGGTTCCGGCTCCACTCTCCACACCGACCCATACATCTCTATTGAAATAGAATTTAGGGTTTGAAGTGTATATATGTGCTCCTGAGGTGTTAGCAGGACTCATTCTAATCCATCCATTTGGATTTTGAATCATAAATGCCCAGTTGCTATTTGGTGTTTTAGCAACCACTTTTGCATTGCTTCCAGCAGCAACTAAGTATATGTCCCTTCCTCCTGTTCCGTTGTCATAAGAGTAAAAGACCACATCATCGCCATCTCCATAAAAAGCATTGGTGTTATTCCACATAATTCCGCCCCAGAACTGAGAAGGGTCTCCAAGCCTCACAAACCTATATTGGGTTCCATCGCCTAATCCAGGCCATAGATAGTTCATATCAACAGTTCCTTCCACATGTAGGTCATGTTGTGGATTATCAGTGCTAATTCCCACCTTGCCCCAGCTATTGCCAACCTGAGGGGCGAGGGATAGGACTGTGTCCCACCCTGTTCCATCATCGTCAATTACCATAAATCGCAACCTTGGACTGGTGCCCCCATTTCCAGCATCAGCAACGATGAGTCCGGTATTATAATTCGCTCCGGCATCTGTTATAGCATCAAAAAAGATTCCGGCGTTGGCACCCGGGGGACCCACTGCATCGAGCGTGAGCAGTTGCCCGTTGACCCCAGGCGTGTCCTCTATTTCAAAAGGGCCGAAGGGAGTTGTCGTGTGTATACCCACGTTGCCGGTATTAGGGTCTTCATAGATTGCGGAATTGCAGAGGGCTGCCCCTGTCCATTTTTGAATAAAGTCTGATGACGCTGTGGCACATAAAGGCGTGAGGAACCCGGGTCCCGGCGTTTGCCACGCGGGGGCACTGCCTGCTCCTCCACTCACTAAGATGTCTCCTGCGTTCCCAGCACTATTAGCAGGCATAAAAGCACCTTCTAAACGGAAGTTTCCCCTCACGTCAAGCCTTTGAGTCGGGGTCAACGTGCCGATGCCCAACCCCACATTAGGGTCAAACACAGACTGGTTTCCCGAAACATGAAAATGAAAATGGACTTTTCCGCCATCGGCATTTAAATACAAGTCAGTAGCGGTTCCTGAGGATAGCGACCGACTCATTATTTCATTATCATCAATTACCACGTGTTGAGCATCGCCCCCCACTTGTAAATAGCCCCCACTGGTCGGTGTAATGTCAGCTCCTCCTCCGACATGCAAGGGGACAGTGGGCAAAGGTCTCAGAACACCCACAAACCCGTTGTTTTTAACCACAAATTTCGTGTTTCCGACAATGCTAATCCTAAACAGGTCTTGCGTGTATGTGCTTGGAACATCTATGTGAAATTTAGCAGTAGGGGAAGAGGCACCAACCCCAACATTCTGGGGCTCTGCATTAAACATAATAAGAATAATCATTGCATAAATTCCGTATCTAAAAACATTATAGCCTAAATTCATGACTTAGTTTTTTATGTAAAATTACAATGCGTTTATTTAAAGGTCAAAGTTTTAGGCTCTAAAATGGAAGAACTAATTGTTCGGAAAGAAATTCTGCTCAAATATCTTATGAACACTAAAAAACTATATGTGTAGCCCCTACATATTCCGAGAATCACTGCCACTTGCATTTCTCAAACTATCTGGATTCAAGAGCCTCAATACGTTTCTCAAGACGCTTAATATACTCCTTTAATTGTGCATTCTCTGATTCTAAGCGAGCCACCTTGTTTTCCAATGCCTGAATAGCCAAAAGGGAAACACTTGCCACATCAATGCTTGCAAGATACTTGTTATTATAAGGGATGTTAACATCTCCCACATTAAATAAAGAGTGGAAGTCTTCCGCCAATGGTGAAATGTGATATTCAGTAGTATTATTATATGCCCAGTGATAAATAGGCAGTTGCTTAACCTTAGCAAGGATGGAATCCGGATTCAACAGCCTAAGGGAATACTTAAACTCCCTTGACGATGCATTTGTCCACACACCGCCAGCCGACAAGTAGGCTCCGTTCCCATTAGTGGCGTTGGTGCCCACATGGATAGGAAAGTCCCCATCTAACCTATTAAGCACTAAAAAGCCTGAACTGGTGGGCGAAAACAAATAGACTCTAAACTGTTCTGAGACAGTTGGAACCACTTGGCTCCCAAATATCAAGTTATATGGGGCATTAGCAACATTATCATTCCCACCTAATATGACACTTCCACCTCCAGCATTTATAGTGTTTTGCGTGCCAGCTAATATACCGGCACCCCCAGAATTCACAATCCTATTAGCCCTGCCTCCACCGATGAATGCATAGTTGCTACCACTTATATACCCCTGAGCAGAGCCGCAAATCACTGCCCGGGAATTAATTATAGTGTCAAAAATACCACCGCTTATTGTTGCATATTGAGAATTATATATATAATTACTCCAACCTCCCCCAATCGTATTATATGCATAGCGATTAGGATCAGTACCTTGTATATTATTCAGACGTCCCCCTATTACTACACCAAACGACGAATTAACTGAATTATGAACGCCTCCACCGATGAACGAGGCGTAGCTGTGCACGATGTTGCTATCCCCACCGACAACAACCGCTGTGGTATTCAATGACCTGTTTTTATATCCTCCGCCGATGAATGCGTGGTCCCCACTAACATAATTCTTTTCACCCCCTACGATTGCAGGGGCAAATCCTGAAGTTATTGTGTCATGAATTCCCCAACCGATGAATGCCTGTTCGGTCCCTGAAAGAATAGTATTTTCAAAGCCTCCACCTATGCCACTATAGTCTGAATTAACTGAATTACCATATCCATTACCGATGAATGAATGGATGCCCCTTGCTGAGTTCGTGGACCCTCCCGTTACAACAGCATAATTCCCAGATGCTACATTATCTAAGCCGAAAGCGATGGAATACTGTCCTGTGTTAGCAGTGCTCCATGCCCCTGAGAAATCGCCCCCTGCCCTCAACGTTGCATAGTTAGGGTTCCAAATAAAAGAAACCTCTGGTGAAAGAGGCATTGTGTCGCCACTTCCCAAAACACCTTCTGCAAAGAGTACCCCATCGCTATTGGAACCATTTGAATAAATGTGAAGTGAGTATTGGGGCGTTGCAACACCTATCCCAACCTCTCCGAGAGTGTAGATGCTATCGTTGACAGAGCGTGGTGCGTGGAGCGTTCCGGCTCTCAACCAGTCTTTATCTTCTGTCAACCTGGCTAATGCGGATGGGTCAATCCCGCCAATGTCCCCATTGGGGTCAACATAAAGAATGCTATCTATGGGTATTCCGGTGATGAGGTTTGTTAAACGCATGTTTCCCGCAACATGCAATGTGCGGATAGGCACGGGTGTCCCTATGCCGGTGTTACCATTGTCAAGGAAAGCAATCTGCTTCCTCGCGAGATTGAAATGAATATACACGTTTCCCCCATGCTTGTTTAAATGAAGACTGGAAGGTGTTCCAGAAGTGGTGGAACGACTCAATATCTCATTGTCATCAATAACTATATTCTGTCCATTGTTCCCAATTTGCAGATACCCGCCACCGGAAGGGGTGGCACTGGTACCATTGTCAACATGCAACGGGACAGCAGGGGTGAACCGTAAGACACCAACAAATCCATTGTTTTTAATTACGAACTTAGTTGAACCGCCAATGCTAACCCTGAACAGGTCTTGTGTGTATGTCGTGGGGACGTCAATATGTAGTTTAGCATTTGGTGTTGACTCCCCAATTCCCACGTTTTGTGCATGCAATGTAATCGTCATTAACAAAAACATCCCACCGCCAAAAGTCAAAACTTTCATGACGCCCATAAGCCCTTTTTATGTAAAGATATAAAATTGGGACATAATGCACTACGGATTGTTAGGAATCTAATAATTAACGCAATTTCCACCCACAATTTTCATATTTTTCATCCATACAAAGCCATTTATAAAAAACTTCTTATATTTGCAAGTAATGAATGGAAATCCATTAAGGGACAGGGGGGCACTACTCTTCGTGTTTTTGGTTTCATTTATGGCTGTTGATGCCGTCATTGCTGAGTTCACTGGCACCAAAATCTTTTCCTTAGAGAAAACTCTGGGCATTGACCCGATTTATTTCAACCTGTGGGGTATGAAACTTTCCCTTGACCTCACAGCAGGGGTTGTGTTCTGGCCCCTTGTGTTTGTGATAACGGATTTAATCAATGAGTATTTTGGCAGGCGTGGTGTCCGCATAGCCTCATTCATAACCGCTTTGCTAATCGGATATGCCTTTTTGAGCGTCAATGTAGCCCTGAATCTTGAACCTTCTGAGTTCTGGATGTTAGAAAAACTCAATGACGGAACCGTAATCAATCGGGAAGAGGCGTTCCATGCCGTTTTTAAGCAGAGTGGTTGGATAATGATTGGTTCCATCACCGCTTTCCTAATCGGTCAATTGCTTGATGCCCTTAGTTTCTACTGGATTAAGACCAAGACAGGAGAGCGGATGCTTTGGCTCCGTGCAACGGGTTCCACAGCCATTAGCCAACTGGTTGACTCATTTGTTGTGATATACATTGCATTTGGAATTGGGGCAGACTGGTCAATGGTCCACGTCGTAGCAGTGGCAACATTAAATTATATATACAAACTCGTGGCGGCAATTGCTGTAACGCCCATTATCTACATTGCCCACTGGATAATTGAACTGCATCTTGGCAGGAACTTGGCGTGTCGCCTCAAAGCCTCTGCACTGAGAATGTCCTAATTTTATTCCCAAACAGGGCTAAGTATGAATAAAGCAACAATTGTGGAATGCCCACGGGACGCTATGCAGGGATTCAAAACAATCATACCAACTGAAACAAAGGTTAAATATCTCAACACGCTGTTGCAAGTGGGCTTTGATATTATAGACATTGGCAGTTTCGTGTCTCCTAAGGCAGTTCCGCAGATGGCAGACACTCCTCAAGTGCTTGAATCTCTCAACTTGGACAAAACAAAGTCCGAACTACTTGTGATTGTAGCAAACTACAAACATTCACAACGGGCACTGCCCTACTCTCAAGTGAAGTACTGGGGTTATTCATTCGGGATTTCGGAAACTTTTATGAACCGAAACCTTCGCACCACTCGGGAAGAAGGACTTAAAGAAGTTGAAAAAATTCTGTCCCTTGCAGAAAACAATGGCTATACACTTGTTGTCTATCTGTCCATGGCATTTGGAAATCCTTATGGCGACCCGTGGTCTCCCGAAGAAGTGTTCCACTGGGCTCGTAAACTGTATGAATTAGGCGTCACTCATCAGGTTCTGGCGGACACCACAGCAATGGCTACTCCAGAAACCATTTCGCTATTATGCAAGCACTTCCCTGAAGAAGTTCCTGTCAAACATTGGGAAATTCACCTGCACACCACTCCTACCAATTGGAAAGAAAATGTCCGTTCGGCATGGGACTCAGGCTGCAGACGGTTTGACAGTGCGTTAGGGGGCTATGGCGGTTGCCCGTTCGCTTCAGACGAACTGGTCAGTAACCTGCCAACGGAAAACCTCTTGGAATTCCTGAGAGAAAAAGATGCTTTGCCTGACCTGAATTGGGAAGCCTTAAAGGAAGCCCGTGAAATGCTACCCTTAGTATTCATGGAAAACACAAGTTTTTCAAAGGGGAAATAGCCACATAATAACTTCCACGTTTATGCTAATTTAAATGATTTAGATAATTAAAATAAGATTCATTAGTGCGAGTTCAAACACCTTCGCCCTCTTCTCACCGTCTCACAAGCACTTCAACTCCGAAATCTGGCAAGTAAACATGGGAAAACCTTAAACATCCTTTAGTTATGTCGCAATCATATTTCTTCTTTATTGAGTCATACACTTCTTCCATTATGTGGAATTCCGCAGGTAGAACATGAAACTCCCTTTGTCCAAAGAAAGGCAAAATGCGTAAGAAGTTACGGACAAGAGTAAGAATAGGAAAAGTCATAATAAACAGGAAAACATACTCTGGTCTATTGTGCAAAACAGCGAAAGAGAATGTTTCCATAGGCTTAGCCTTCGCTCTCTCAGGGTCAATATAGCCATTCCTCACGTTCAATTGATATTTCAGATTAAAAAGGGAGGTCTTATACAACCTTAGGGCAAGCAAGACACTTCCATAACTCCACACGTCCTGCATGGAATCTATTATTAACTCTCTGGTAATGAAAGCAGCCGATTCCTCCATAAGCAACGCCCTTAAAATCTCTTCACGTGTTTTGGACGAAATGGAACAACATATATTATAAATATCCTGAGCATAAATTCGCTTTACGTCTATATTAGTCATTAACCCATCGTAAATGATGTCTTCTATGTGTATGAATCTAAGGAATTTGTTACTATTTGCCTGCAAGGATAGTGGCAAAGTCATATTCAAAAGAAAATCATAAACCTTCTTATTTTTTGCATATTTAACACGCCAAATAGCCATTACGACTTTATTCAAAAACATTATAAACATATATGGCAGATAGACTGCATATAAAAACACATAGGCAGGAAACATTATAATAGATGCAAATAACATTTGGGCAATAAACTTAACAGCCGACCATTGGGGCATAACCCTGCGTAGTTTCACATAAAGAATACCCAAGATTGCAAGCAATACAAAAGCAATAGAGAGTAGAGACGAACTCACAACAAAGGAAAAGGTTCTTAGATGGGACGGGACAAAGTCAAAATAGAATGTGTACACTACTTGGAAGAGAACCGCAAAAATGCTAATGGAAAATAAAGAGTAAAATGCAGGAACCGTATAGTCAATTATTTCTTTATATGCTCTTATTCTTCTCTTCCGTAGAGATATTGAGTCATTAATTGCAAGGTCTTCACAATGAAGAATTGAATATATCTTTTCTTTGTTTCCCGTGTAATACTTGATTTTTGTTTTAAAATGTGGGAACAGAAGCAGGTATTTAATGCTTATGTTTCTAAAACCCACTTTTTCTGTCCAACCAATAAGCATTTTGGAACTCCAACTATTAAGGATGAAAGAAACAACTTCATAAATGAGAATTGCTCCCACACTGCTCCATGGATCTCTCACAAAGAACCTATATAAATACTCAGGCATATCCAAAAGAGATTTGAAACCTTCTATAAACATGTCAATAATTATGTTAAAAATCTGAGAAACTAACTTGACAGTACGCCTCATGGTCAAGAGATTTCAGTGGTTGGATGGTTTGGGCAAGATATAAGCAATTGATATATAAAACTATTATTAGTGAGTGAAATCGCCAATTCTTTTTTAGATACGTAAAAATAATCAAAATGGTTTCACGCTTTTTAACCAACCATATCTCTTAAAACACATAAATCACAAAAGCATTATACACATTGATTTTTCGCATGTCTCAACTATTAAAGAACTCTTTTTCACTACCAAGTTGATTTATTTTGCAACATGAGAGTGATGCATTTGGGCTCTATTTTTACATCAAAAAGCAAAGCCCATGCTCAGAAACATACTGACTACTGTTGCGGGTCTGGTAATCTTTGGGACAAGCATCTTTGCTCAGGATTCAGTAACCGTTTTTACTAAATACTATCCTGCTTCCACAGGTTACTCCGCACGGAAGAGGTCCATGAAGGTTCATCAACTTGCAGATAGTAGTTTCATCTTGATAGGAAACCAAGGGATTGGTAGGGATTTGTATGCCCTTCACATTGACAAAGATGGAACTACTTTGCATTTTCATGTTTATAGGAAACCTGTGGAACTATTCAGGCTACATCTTACGCAATGGGGCGACCTATATGCCTTTGTTGGGCAACCAGACGGGTATATCATCAGGCTAAAAGTGGACCCTGCTCAGGGCTTTGACACTATTTGGTTAAAGCAATACTCTCATCTTGGTTCTACGTTAATTACCTTCTTTGAATATGGGCAAGCCCTCGTTGAACAGGATAAGATTTATATCATTGGTCGTGTAAATAGCACTGTCAAACCTTGTGTGTTTGTATTAGATACTCTTGGGAACCTTTTGAATGTGTGGATGGACCTTGCGTCGCCAGGTGCAATTGAAGGTTCTGTTGTGCGGCATCCAGATGGCGACTTGGTTCTCGCTTACAGAACCGAAACAAGAAGATATGCTGTAGTGAAAATAAGCCCTGACTTCCAACAGGTCAGGTGGGCTCGCCTCATCCAAGACGAAGCAATTCCTTATCTGCTCGTTGACCCTCAAACCGGCTACATATGGGTATTCAGTGATGGATGGGGTGCCACTTTAGACATTTTAGCCTTTGATGCAAACGGTAATTTGAAAATTTCAAAAGCCTATACGGGTGCTAGTTATAGTGCCGTTGTCCACAAGGCTTTTATCTATGAAGACAAAATAATGGTACTCTCTGCCATGAAAGCATTTATCCTTTCTCGCAATGATGGTTCTTTGATACAGGCGGCTTATATTGGCACTACCAACCCGAATGACCCAATCTCTGTTTCAGACGTAATCTTCACACTTGACAGTGCCTTTGTTTTCGCTGCCAATGACGCACGGGGCAAATTCACTCTCGTTAAAACAAATCGTTTCCTTG
>JAADEI010000076.1 GCA_013153515.1 Chlorobiota bacterium
AAACAAGGATTGCGACCGACACTATATATGATGTTATATAAGGTTTGCTTATATGTTCGAGTGGTAGGTCCATTAAAACAAGGATTGCGACACGGTCTTTCCATTACTATATGCCACCCCTTCTTAGTTCGTTCGAGTGGTAGGTCCATTAAAACAAGGATTGCGACTGCATTAACTCTTTAAGCGTTATCTTGCCTTCTATGTAATCAGTTCGAGTGGTAGGTCCATTAAAACAAGGATTGCGACGGAATGATATAGATTTGACCGCTTAACGGAGACAAGTTCGAGTGGTAGGTCCATTAAAACAAGGATTGCGACATCATATTTCAGACCCTCTCTGATTTTACGTAGTGTTTTCTGTTCGAGTGGTAGGTCCATTAAAACAAGGATTGCGACCCGCCGCTGTCGGCGTTGTACCAGTTCCAGTTGCCGTCACTGTTCGAGTGGTAGGTCCATTAAAACAAGGATTGCGATGTGGGCTTTCTAGTTTGTGTTTTTAAGTCCCGAAGTTTCACAGAGTTAAAACGAAGTAGCACAGAGTTTTTATTAAATTTCTTATTGCTTTATGATATTCTGTGTCCATTGTGGTTTTACAAAGAACTCTGTGCCTACCATGGTTAGATAAAATTCTATCTGAAACTATGTTTTAATTATAATAGAGAGAATGCTGATTGGTTAGGGTTTAATTTTCAGAGTGCTCCTTTGGACTTGGGCTCTTCAATTTTCTTTTCTACAGAGGTTTTCTTGACGTATCCTTTGTTCAGGTTTAACACGATTTGCATTCCGACGACTGGTGAGCGAGGAACAAACAGGTTAGATAAGTCCCGAACGCTTCGCAGATAGATGTTATTAACTGGGTCGTCAATAAGGATGAAACCGACGTCCAAATTAGGGAATGTTACTGGAACGACATAGAAGAAATATAGGTTCAATCTGTCTTTCCACATTGATTTATTAACGATGAATAGTAGAAGGCTTATGTTTTGCAGTTCCGTTTTTTGTGGTGCAATTTGGTATGCATCTCTAATGTTTGCTTGAAGAATAAGGTTTGTTTTAGCCTTGCTAAGGTTGGCTATCAAAGAGGTTTGAATCCACTTCATGAACCGAGAGTTGCTCAAAAGCAAGTTTTCATTTCCGAAAACATAAGGTGCCGAAATTTTTGTTTTATATAGGTCTGCGTCAACGAGAAGAATTAAATACTCTTTATATAGCGGAACAGGGAAGTTTAAATAAATCCCATAGGTTAGTTTTTCTTTTGCGTTCACTGGCTTAGCCACTATGAAATGGTCTTTCAATGGTGTGAATAATTGAGTTATGTAGTCCTTAGCATATGTAACGTAGGGTTTTATAGTAATGAAGTTGAGTATCAGGAATTTTAAGTAGGCATAGTGAGAGAAGTATGGTTTTAAGTTTGGGTTTCCGAGTTGGATAATGAAGTTTGAGCCCAGATATTGAGAGCCGAAGAAATTAGTGTATTCAGGAATTCTCCTACGCATTCTGTATAGAAACAAAACACTTAATATGTTATTATGGTCATACTTTATTTTAATCATCGGCAGAATTTCAATTTTAGGTTTCTGGGACAGGATAGAGAACAGTCCGACATGGAAGCCTGTCATAACAGACAGTTTATTTTGCAATTTAACCGAATAGTCCAAATGTGCGTATGCATTAGTCCACTTGAACAGGACAGTATCGCTAATGGACTGTGTCTCATTACTATCTATGGTAACCTTTCCTGTGCTCCAGCGATGGTCGGCAAACGCTCCAAAACTCAAAGACTTAGAATTCGTTACCTTGACATTATTATCCACAGAGAGAGTGGCTTGGTAATAATTAACGTTCATGGAAGATTTAACACTGTTATTTCCAGATGTGTAGAGGTAATAAGGCATGTTGTGAGTGATTGAAAATTCAGGTTGGATGTCTATTTTCCATCTATAATTGACGAATCCTTGATAGAAAAACGTATTATGTAAAAATTTTTGATGTTCTTGGGAAACCATTAGCAACGTATCGTTAGACGGGACAAAATGTAAATTCTCAGTCATTGAGTTCAAATTGTCAGTATAGGTGGCAGACAGTCCTATGCGAGAAGCGTTTTTCAACACACGTTCAAGATACACATTCCCGTAGAGCCTGTTCCATTCAAAAAATGAAGTATTAATGGGTTCTAACCTGTAAGAACCGTCGGGTGTCTTTATGTCCAAATAAGAATAAAAAGGGAATTTTTCTTTAATATAATTGCTGACGAGTCCTACAGTGGTGTTATTATATGTCAGGTCTATGTAACTAAACAATTCTGTATGTGCCCAGAGAACAACTTCATCAACCAGTTCGTTGTTAAGCGAGACAATGGGATTGGTGCCTAATGAAACATTATACCCTTTATAAACTTTCTTAGTGATGATGTTTACAATTGCTGTATATCCTTGCAGGGCGTATCTGCCCGTCGGGTCTGTAACTATCTCAATTTTTTCAATTTGTGAAGATGGGATGTTTTTCACTACGTCATAGGGTTTAGGGACGCCATTTACCATGAAGAGGATGTTTTGAGACCCTTCAACGGTGATGGATTGGTCAAAGGCATTGTATGTAACGGTAGGCAATTTAGCGAGGATTTCTTTTGTAGTGGGTGCATTCATTCGCAAAGAATCAGTAATCCTATATGTTTGTTTATTTAATTGTTGCAGTTCATTGACTTTTATTTCCACTTGTTTGAGCGTTTGAGGTTTAGGCTTTAGGTAAATAACTCCCAAGAATTTATCTGTGGTTATGCTAACTGTTTTCAATGTTTCTGGCTGGAACCCAAGTAGAGAGAAGTAAAATGTGTATATTCCTTTTTTGAGGTCAAAGGAAAAGTTTCCTTTTTCATCGGAAAAAGAATAGGCGATGGAAGAGTCTGCTTGGTTAAATGCTTGAATCATGACGCCACTGATAGGTTCTTTGGTTTCGCTGTCCTTAACCTTTCCTGAGACAATGTATTGAGCGTTAATTATTTTTACATCAAACAAAATGGTTAAGAGCAGAATCGCTACTCTTCCCATTGTTCCACTGTTTTTCAACAAAATTACGGTATTTTCATTAAATAAACAACTATATTTCAAAACCAAACAAAATTTGTTTACATTAAATCTAAATCTAGCTTTTATTTTTGTGAGGATGCTTCCTTCCATAGGCAAACGATTTTGCCATTATGAGAGAGTGTTTTTATGCACGGTTGCCTACACTTTTCGCTCCGTAGCCGTTGCCCTGTGATTGAAAAGATTTCTAATTTATAATCAGGCATTTGGAAATGCGATTGTTTCTTTATAATTTCATCACAATTGACTGTTGATGCAAGTGGCTGATTTATAGCAGTAACAGATTGATAGTTTTCATCTTTTATTGCTATTAGGAAGACATTGGGCACGTTGTCTCCGAAAGAGAAAGTAGTGGCGACGACATAGATTATTGAGTCCAATACGACCGCATTTGCCGTGCGTTCCACTGCCCTTCCTCCGAGAGGAAACATCCACAGTCGGTTGCCGTGTTGGTCAACCCGAGCAACGTATACATCAACCGAGTTTCCTGGAATACTGATATAACCTGTGATTATGATGTCTTTGTTTGATGTAAGAGCCATGCTTGTTGTGATAACTTCTGTGCCTTCGTCAATAACCTTAGTCCATAGCGTATCTCCATGTTCATTAGTTTTAATAATAAGTGGTAGCCTATAAGACTTAAAGGATAATGAGTTGCCAAGGACGATAGTGGAATCAGGGTGATAAGGCAAAACTGTGGCAGGATATTCATTGCCAGAAAATCCGTATAGTTTAGAATAAATTGTGTTGCCTAAGGTGTCAACTTTAAACACGACCATGTCGTTCGTGAAATATGGTGCAGGAAGGATAGTTTGTGTTATGATGAATAAGTATCCATTTGGTGAAACGACGATATCTTCAACATAATAATCTGTGTTGCAACCTAATTGTTTTTGCCATTGGATGGTTCCGTCGGTGTTGAGTTTATAGAGTATGGGTCGTGTGGGTTCTCCTATGACCGACCGTTCAACGATTAAATAAAAAGCGTTTTTATGCCTGACGATTGCCTTTGCATTAGATAGATAAGAAGGGTCTTCAAAGAACCGTTCCCATTGGAAATTTCCAGTTGAGTCCAATTTAAGGATGTAGGCTTGAGGGTTTCCAGAGCTGCGAGCCTGTCCAGAGATGAGGAATCCGCCATCTGAGGTTTGAACAAAATCTTCTGGAAGCAAGTAGGAACCTGTTCCATAGGTTGCGTTCCATAGCAGGTTTCCTTCCCTGTCAATTTTAGCGATGAAGACGTGGTCTAAGCCACTTATTGAAGCCTTGCCCATAATAGCGAGTTTTCTATCGTTGGTGGCAATTATCTTTTTGGGTTCATCAAAAACAGAAAAGTCGTATAGACGAGTCCAGAGGGTGTCCACTTCCTGAGCGAACATTACTGATGTGAGGGAGCCCAGTATGATTCTTACAAACCATTTAGTTACCATATTGCAGGGATTTTGAAGGTTTGACTATGGTTTGAAGTCTTTATTTCCAAAATCAAAGGTTGGTTCTCAGGGATGAGAATAACATTTTTCCCATTGCGTAGGTTTTTATTAGTGAGCAATTTCCCGCCATAAGTATAAATCAAGGCGTTAGCGGGTTGGTCGCTTTGATAATCAATTTCAATGTATGGTTTATTTATTCTTAAGGAATATGGATTTTGTTTTGGCATTAGTGAATAAGTTGTGTTTCCAGAATCGGGACTTTCGGGATATTTCTCCACTATTTCCAGTAGCCAAGCGTTCTTTCGGGCATTTCCCCACGACTCAGTGTATCCTGCGACGAGGTATCTGCCTTTGCCTATCTGGACAATATCCTGTCCTTCTTCCCGAGGGATGCATCCCATAACGAATTGCCACAAAACTTTTCCTTGTAAATTTACTTTCAAAAGCCATAATTCTCTTGTGCCATAAGAAAATGATTCTGTATAGCCCACTATTAAAATTGCTGAATCCAATGGGTCATAAATCATACTGTGAGGGACGTCTGCCAAGATTCCGCCATAGGTGGTGTCCATAAGCACGATGCCCATTGAGTCCAGAAGCAAAAGCCACAGGTCAAATGCTCCGTTGCCCTTAGACGTTGTGTGTCCAGAGAGGGCTATGCGTCCATCTGGCAGAACAGTCATATCGCTAAACAGGTCATAACTTTCATATCCAAAAGTTGTTTGCCAGATTAAGTTTCCATCGGAATCAAGTTTCATAAGCAGGATGTCCATTGCTCCGTTTCCCTGAGAGGTGGTGTTTCCCGCAATAAGCAGAGACCCGCTGGCAGTTGCAATAACCTTCTTTCCTTCGTCAAGATTTGAACCGCCATACTGTTTTATCCACTTGAGTCCCCCCATTGGGTATTCTGCTTCCAGTACGACAATGTCGGTCATTCCTGAGTCTCCTCCCCATGATGTCCCAACGGCAATAAAATTAACTCCCTTAATAACGAGGTCATTGAGGACATCTATATCTGTTGTTCCCCAAGTCCATTCCCATAGGACTGAACCACTCCTGCCGATGTGTGCCACATAGAAATCTCTTGATGATGCACTGTCTGTTTTATATCCGCCGATTATGATTACCGTATCGCTAATTGCCTTCGCCGTCAGAAACTCATCATCCCTGAAACTTAATATATAACTTTGTTCCAACAGAACGTTAAACTCTGAATCAACTATCACGACATATCCGTCCTTGTAAAATGCGACATTTGTTCCTATGAGCCATATAGTTGAATCGGGCATAACGACTAATTGTTTTACTTCCTGTTCATTATCATCGCCGACAACAAGTGTTTTGGCGGTGTCGGGAACCTGTGCATTCGCATAAGCAAATAAGATAAATCCCAAGAGCGTGCTCACTCTTCTCATGGCAAGAGGATTTTGGCTATGTGGTTCCCTGATTTGGTGTAAACTCTGCCTATCAAGGGCGTTGTCATCAATTTCGGATTTATTCTCACATACACAGGGTTTCCATTATGGCTATGGAAACGGATTGTTTGAACAACTCTACCGTCCAGAGTGAGCAATTCAAGGGAAGATAAGGTTTCGTTGCTTGAAATAACGATAATCACGTCTGAATATGGTCTTGCAATAATGAGGTTTGATGCTTCGGGTCGCATATGATGAGTTGGTGGTGTGGAATCGGAAGGCAGGCTATCCGAAGAAGTTGTATCTGCTTGGGGCAATTGTAACATGACAGATACCCTGTTCAAGTTCCCCGCTACATCCCTGACTTCAAAATGGTGCAACCCTTCGGGAACATTATTAAACATTGAGTCTGGATGCCAAGTGGTGTCAGACCCAGTGAGCCAACGATATTCATAGGGCATTGAACCATTGCGAGCATGCAGAACAACTGTGAAGAGAGAATCGGCTAATGTGTCCTTTTCGGTAGTTACGGTTGTGTATAACCTTCGGGCGATGATTAGGGTGTCATACGTCCAACTGGTGCAGAAATAGAGTTCATTGAGAGGTTTAACTGCCACGACAACCATGGTGTCTGGGACAGAAAGTCTGACATAGGTGAAAGTGTCTGTAACAACAGTGTCAAACAACGTAACTGTCGGGTCACTATTAATGCTAAAAACAGAGACTGCATACATAGTGGCGTTTGAATCGCTATTCCAAGACACGAAGGCATGTCTCCAAGACAGACTGTCTCTGTAAGGAATAGTCAAAGGCACAGGATTGGGCGAAACACGGTTGGGGACATTAACTGAATAGAGCCAAGGTCTTCGCATCATAGCATAATAGTGCATGAAGATGCCCTGTTCATAAGAGAATTTGCGAGGGTTACACGAAGTGCCGTAGGAATATCCCATAATTAGTGTGCCATCGGGATTCATCGTGTCCACTGGTAGTGGGCAAGCGGAAGAGTCTTCAACCACAGTGCTATCAAAAGGACAGGTAAAGACAGGGACGTAGTCTGCGGGCGTGTCGCAAAATCCATCGCCACATTCATAGCAATTACTTCTGTCAACACACTCCCTGCAATATCCATAGTCAAAGGTGTGAGGCAAGCCCAACCAATGCCCTATCTCATGGCTAATAACAGGCTTGGTGAGATTAAAAGACTGATTGGCACAGGAACGGGCAACGGACACAACCCCCATGCCACAACATCCCATACATCCACAGGCACATGGTCCACACTGCCTGCAAGAACCAGTCATCAAAATGTTCAGATATCTAATTTTACTATATTGGTCTGCGATAGAGCGGGTGTAAGAAGCATCTGTTCCAAACCACGCCACGCTGTCCCAAACCCAAGTGAATGATTCATCTCTGACCATGAACCCTATACCGTGAGGCTCAAAATACTGAGTGTCCATTCTGCACAGGGCTTCCAATAGGACATATAGCGATGAACAATTTCTGCCATCATCCCAACAGAGAATAATGTAATGTAATGGGATGATTAATTCCTGAAATCGGAATAACGAAGGATGCTTAAACATTTCAACTGGCTTACCTCTTAGGACCTCCTTTGACTCCTCGTCTAATTCAGTGGCACAAAAATTTTCCTGTGCATTAACGATAATTGCAAACATGCTTCCCAAAACAATCATTACCTTCCGCAACATGGCATTAATAATTTAAAATTCGCCAACGCCTCAAATTCAAAGTTATCCCTCAATTTATTATGTGCAAAATTTATAATTTTAAACTATCAATATGCCCTTATAATGATATATGTTGTTTTTGTAATTCAATAAACTCCCACTTATTTCCAAAAGGCCAGATCGTATTATGCCAGTTAAGTGGCATCAGGAATTAAATCACTAAATACACAGAGTAAGAAAGTATTAGATTAAAGGCTTTTCCTCTATTGCTCTATTTGAACGGGTGGTTCAACCCACAACCCGTCCTCCTTGATTAGTTTAATTAATTCATCAATTGCTTGGTCTTCTGGAACGTTTCGTTTCACAAGGGTTCTCTTGCGGTATATATTGACTTTTCCGGGACCTGAACCCACATACCCATAGTCTGCGTCAGCCATCTCTCCCAACCCGTTCACTATGCATCCCATAACGGCTATTTTCACACCCTTGAGATGCCCTGTTCTTGCTCTTACCCGTGCCACCACCTCCTCAAGGTCAAATAGTGTTCTGCCACAGGATGGGCAGGCTATGTAGTCAACTTTTGTTATGCGAGCTCGAGATGCCTGCAGAATATCAAAAGATATATCCTTTATAAAACTTGGGTTTTCGGGGGCATCTATCCAGACACCGTCGGCAATAGTGTCTATGAAGAGTCTTCCCAAAATAGCAGATGAATAAACGGCAAGTTCCTCTCCTGTTCTGTTGGAATCAAACTTAACAATAACTTTTGTTCTGCCTCCCTGTTTTATGTTCACTATCTTATCTGTTACATAAACTAATTTCGCTTCTTCGCTAATTTCCACAACCACTTTATCAAATGAACTCAAAGTGCCAAAAGCAATGTTTTCAAATCGTTCAATCGGGATTCTTAGCCACTTGTTTTTATGGGTTTCACTAATTGGTTGATTGAGTTCATACAATGCAATTGTTCCCGGAACCCATTTATCAACTGGCAGAACTTGCCCGGGCAACCCGGAAACAAATCCCATTGAAAAGTGATAATCTGCCCCAACGTCTTTATTGGAGGAGACGACAACAATGGGACTCTCTTCGTATATGAAATTTTCAACTGCATATGCGGGCGTGCCACCCAGTTGCCATAATTCAAAAAGATCTTTAAGCATTTTAGCCACCGGAACCTCATTAACAGGGTCTTCGGCGAGGGAAACCCGCACTGTGTCCCCTATCCCTTCGGCTAACAAAGTCCCTATTCCAACCGCAGATTTAATCCTACCCTCAATCAAGTTTCCAGCCTCCGTAACGCCCAAGTGAATCGGATAAAACTTACCCTCTTGACGCATTCTTTTAACCAAAAGCCTATATGCAGAAATCATTACTTTGGGATTGCTTGCTTTCATACTTAGAACTATCTTGTCATAACCCTCCGCTTCACAAATCCTTATGAATTCATAAGCTGATTCAACCATTCCTTCCGGCGTGTCGCCATATTTCCATAGTATTCGGTCTGATAAAGAACCGTGGTTAACGCCGATCCGCATTGCCGTGCCGTGCTCCCTGCAAATTCTGACCAACGGGGCAAATCGGTCATATATCCGTTCCTGAGCCCTTTTGAATTCCGCTTCTGTCCACTGCCTACCTTCAAGGGTTTTCTTGTCTTGATAGTTGCCGGGATTTATCCGAACCTTTTCAACTATTTTGGCGGCTATTTCGGCAGCCTTGGGCGTGAAATGAATATCTGCAATAAGTGGCACTTTATAGCCTTTATGCCTGAGTTCCTTTTTGATATTAGCCAAATTCTCGGCACTTCTAATGTTTGGTGCAGTAATTCGGACATAATCGCAGCCTGCATCGGCTAATTGCATTACTTGCCGCGCCGTGGACAACGTGTCCATCGTATCAGTAGTAGTCATTGACTGAATGCGAAGGGGATGCCCACTACCCATCGGAACACCCCCTATGTCAACTGTTATAGTCGGAATCCTGAACCTTACCATCCCATTCCCTTAACGATATATTTGCCTCCTCTCGTTTCTACATATATAATTGTTACTCCACGGGGCAATAGTACTCTTGAATTGCGATGCGGATTTTCAATTTTTGTGAGCAATGTTCCATCAAGGGCATAAATGCTTAATCCCCTTATTGGTCTCACAATTCTAGCATAGCCATTTTCAATTCTGACGGGCACTTGAGCCTCCTCAATCACTGGTGTGGAAAGCACTGGACAATTAAGGGAATCATAACAAATAACGAGTCGCTGGGTGTCCGCACCAGCTATTCCAGTTGTTGAGCTATTAATATAGGCAGTGACCCAAATCACAATTCTCCAAACTCCATATTCAGAAGAGTCCGGATTGCCTGTTAATTTAATGCATCCATGTTCACCTCCTAAATAGGTGCAGGAAATTTTATTGCAAGCATAAGAAAATGAGGGTGGCATTCCGATGACACTGTCTATGCTCATTGAATCAATTGTGGCGGGAAGCCCAACCAC
>JAADEI010000047.1 GCA_013153515.1 Chlorobiota bacterium
CACTTTGACCAACTCCAACACCATTATAGAGTCCACAAGGAAATAGCAGATTTATACAGACATCACTATTTGAAACCGCTTGCAGAACGATTGCCACACCAACAATCCGCCACAATACCATTCCCTATGCCCATTTCTTTACGCTCTATTCACCGAAGGGCGGTATTTATCCCGCATTCCCATAAGGACTCAGGCAGGAAGAATGCCAAGGAAGTTCAGATTATCTCTTCACTTGTCAAGGATTTCATTTCCCAAGGGATAGAACCTTCACAAATCGGAATAGTTACGCCCTTCAGACAGCAAATCAATGCTTTAAGGGCACAACTGCCTTATGTCGGCTTAACCATTGATACAGTGGAACGATTCCAAGGCGACGAACGAGACATCATCATCTATTCAGCGTGTATTAACAACGGCAGATGGCTAAGCAGAATTCAGGCTATTAATCACTCGCCACCACGACACACAGACACAAGACTGTTAGTAGCCATCTCACGTGCTAAACACCTGTTCATTATGACAGGCAACCCGGACATCCTGTTGCAAGACACCCACTATGAAGAAGTTATAACCCGTTGTCAGATAATCACTCTGCCATAAGGCAAACTGCCTAACATTGCCTATCTTTGCATTAAAGAGAACAGTCTTAGCCCTTTATCTCGTTCTCTCAAATAGGGAATTAAAATTTTGAGGATATGACAGAAAAAGACGTACAAAAAATTGAAGAGGCTTCTATTCCCAAACCATCAGAGGAATACACAGCCGAGGCAATTCAGGTTTTGAAAGGACTTGAGGGCGTCAGGCAGCGTCCCGCAATGTATATAGGCGATGTTGGCGTGCAGGGTCTCCACCACATGATATGGGAAGTTCTGGACAACGCTATTGACGAAGCCGTCGCCGGACACGCCAAGAACATAACAGTTATTATTCACGAAGATGAGTCCATAACTGTTAGGGACGACGGTCGTGGAATCCCCGTGGACATCCATCCTGAAGAGGGCAGGTCAGCCCTTGAAGTGGTAATGACCACGTTGCACGCAGGCGGTAAGTTTGACAAGAAAGCATATAAGATTTCAGGCGGTTTACACGGCGTGGGCGTCTCCTGTGTCAATGCCCTGTCCGAACACATGATAGTTAAGGTATATCGTGATGGTAAGATATACAGACAGGAATATAGGATGGGCGTTCCGCAGACAGGCGTTGAAGTGATTGGCGAGACCCAAGAGCGAGGCACGGAAGTATGGTTCAAGCCAGACCCGTTAATTTTTAAAGTAACACGATTCAACAGAGAGACCATAGCAGCCAGACTAAGAGAATTAGCCTTCTTAAATCCCGGACTAAAATTAACTCTGATAGATGAGCGGGAACGGGACGAGGAAGGCAACCCATGGATGCAAGTGTTCTATTCAGAAAATGGGCTTATTGACTTTGTCAGGTTCCTTGATGAAAGCCGTGAACCCATAATGAGTGAACCTTTCTATGCCGCCGGCGAAAAGGACGACATTATAGCCGAAGTGGCTTTTGAATACAACACCAGTTCAATTGAAAGCATTCATTCGTTTGTCAACAACATCAACACCCGTGAAGGCGGTCCTCATGAAAGCGGGTTCAGAAGGGCTCTCACAAGGGCAGTTAAAGGCTATGCAGAAAAGCAAGGTTGGTTAAATAAAGCAAAAGTCAACATCACTGGAGACGACTTCAAAGAAGGCTTGACAGCAGTCATTTCAGTTAAATTGCCTGAGCCGCAGTTCGGCGGACAAACAAAGACGAAACTTGCCAATCCGGAAGCCGGAACAGCCGTTGAAGCAATCGTCTTCACTAAACTATCCGAATTCCTTGAGGAACATCCATCTGACGCACGGGCTATCTTTGAGAAAGCACTCACTAACGCACAGGCGAGGGAAGCAGCCCGCAAAGCCCGATCCCTCGTCCAACGGAAAAGTGCATTAACCCGGTCTGCCCTGCCCGGCAAATTAGCAGATTGCTCATCCAGAAAGCCAGAAGAAAGCGAATTGTTCCTTGTTGAGGGCGACTCAGCAGGCGGAACAGCCAAACAAGCGAGAGACAGGCAATTTCAAGCAATCTTGCCATTGAGAGGTAAGATTCTCAACGTGGAAAAGGCTCCTGAACATAAAATTTTTGACAATGAGGAAATTAGAAACATTTTCACTGCTCTGGGCGTGCCGCCCATGAAAGACTTTGAAGAAGCAGACCTGTCAAAACTCAGATATCATAGGATTATTATAATGACCGATGCCGACGTGGACGGCGCCCACATATCTACACTACTCCTAACACTGTTCTATCGTTATCTCAGACCACTTATTGACAAGGGATATGTTTACATCGCTATGCCTCCTCTATACTTAGTTAAGCGAGGCAAAGAAAAAATCTATTGTTGGACAGACGAAGAGCGAGACAAAGCAATTGAGAAACTTGCAAAGGACGGCAAGCGGGACGCCGTTGTTGTCCAGCGATACAAAGGTCTTGGCGAAATGAATGCAGAGCAACTGTGGGAAACAACCATGAATCCAGAAACCAGATTCCTCAAGAAAGTGACTATCCACAGTGCCGCAGAAGCAGACAGAATTTTCACTATCTTAATGGGCGACGAAGTGCCTCCACGTAGAGAATTCATAGAGACCCATGCCCAATATGCCAATCTGGACGTGTGATTGTTGAAAACACAGTGGGCACAGAGTGTTTGAAGTAGAGTTACACAGAATGGGTAAAATAGAGATTTAAGCACTGAACTGTAGTTCAGGCTAATCTATTCCACAGTTCTTATTTAAAAACTCAGGCAACAAGATCGGATATGCGACGAAAACAGAATCAATTATTTTCCCATTGTTCACCACAAAGAGAATCATTGATTTATATGTCCCATCCATTTGTTGTGCTTTTAAATCATAGATCGTTTCTATTCTGTTTTGGCACACTGCGTTTGTGGGTCGTGCCGAATGAGGGAAAATAAATTTTACGTTGTCTGGACAGGTAATAGGCAATTCCACAAATGTTGTGTCAAGCAATTTAACGTCGCAATTGGAAGGCACCCATACAATGCATTGGACTCCCTCCGATTCAACAAAACGCATTATATATTCCGAAAGAGTCGGCATGTTTAGAAACTCCTTTAAAACCATGTTTTCCAAATCATAAAGTCTTTCTCTTGCCTCCTGAAATTCAACCCTTTTGAACCAATTTGTTTCCTCAATCCACAGTTTTATAGAATAATCAATGTTCACACTGCTATCGCCAAAATTTATAGTTGAGAAAGACACGAATCCATTACGCAACGGAACCATTTCCTCAGTGAGCCAAAACCTTGATTCCTCTGGGATTATAATTTGTTCCTCAACATTTCGGAACTGGCTATCCATAACCAACGCAGACACCTGTTGAAGATTCTCACGCAGTTCATAAGGGATTTTAAGCCACTTTGTAGTGTCATCAATGGGTTTCCCGTGTTGCAAGAGCAGAACAATGTTGTTCCCTATTGTATTCATGGCGAACCACTTGGGACGAAAGGCAAGCACCACTCCCAACTTCTGGAAATCAAATGCAATTGGACTATAGATAGAAACCACCTGATGATTATTACGGAATTTAGTTGGAATTGGAAAAACATCCATTGAATCCATGCCAAGTTGGGAAATAAACAAAGAATCTGCATCTGGAACGACATATAAAAGGGTTTTGGTCTGTGGGATATAAGTCACCAGCCTATTAGAGGCGGAATAAATCCTGCCATGCAAGAAAGCAGGGACGCTCCCAAATCGTGTAAAATCCATACTATTGAGATTAATTCGTGCATAGGGACTATAGCGACCACCGTCAATGTGTCGCCAGTATGAAATGCTTGCCACAAGTAAAGAGTCACTAACTAAAAGGCTTCTTACGGATGCGTAAATGTTTCCTCCATACAACAGTGTTTCCACTTCGCAGGAATTCAAATCAACGCTTAAAATCAGGCTATCCAACACTTTCAATAGATAAATCCTGTCCTTGCCTTCAACAGCCATGAACCCAGAAAACTCTATGTTATTGCAATTAAACGTATCCAGACGTATCTCCTCATCAGTCCATATAAGCCTAAACAAACTATGCTTATTAATGTTGTTTGCAAAAATTATTGAAGTGTCAAAATAGCCTTTGACATACCAACGGAATTTTCCATTATGATTGGTCTTGAATTCCTGTAATAACCTTAATGTTTTAACCTGTTTGGAATTGTTTTGCCAGTTGCTAATGGCTTCCCAACCTATCATTAGCAGTAAGAGACCAATAGGCAGTGCAAGGACTATGCGTCTAAAAAGTTTCTGCCAATTCCATTGCAATACAAATCGGTTCATAAATAAAAGTCCAAAATCTATCTCTCACTCTTCTCTTGGCAATAGCACATGACCTGCTTCTTCTTTCTGTTCCTTTCGCATTTGGCTACATATCCTTCGTCGCACCACACTTTGCAGGACACCATTCCAAGCATCACCTTAGCACTGCAATATCTTTCACTGTCCTCAGGCTTCCTACTGCCTGTAAGAACCACTAAACCCAAGGTAATTATAGTCACTGTGGCAAAGAACCAAAATCCGCCAAAGAATTTATTTCTCATCGCATTTCGTTTAAAGGGTTTGCTATCGCAACATATAAAATTACAAAGTCTATTATAGACAAAAACTATGTGCAACTCCTAATGTACTCTGTGATACTTTGTGACCTACTCCACAGGCTTAAACCGTGCAGTAAAGAATCTCAGGAATGGCGGTTCATAAGTGAACTCCAAACCTTTTAGTTCATGCCTACGGTTATACACACCCACCACTGACTCAACCACCTGTTCCATGTGTTCATTCGTGTAAACCCTCCGTGGGATAGTCATTCTGACCAGTTCAAGGGCGGGCTTCCTGTTCTCTCCTGTTTCTGGGTCTCTGCCTGCCGACACAGTCCCTCTCTCCATTGTTCTAACGCCACCTTCTACATAGATTTCAGCGGCGAGCACTTGGGCAGGGAACCTGTCCTGTGGGATGTGTTCCATTATTGCTTTGGCGTCCAGATAAACAGCATGTCCACCAATCGGTCTAACAATTGGGATTCCTTCTTCAATGAGGCGATTGCCAAGATATTGAACCTGTTTTATCCTGCTTGCAAGATATTCATAATCAGTCATTTCCCTGAGTCCATAAGCAAGAAATGCAAGGTCTCTTTCGGCGAGCCCGCCGTCATAGGCAGTTCCATCAACAACTGGAATGTGTCGCCTTATCCAGTCGTAGATTTCATAATCCCTGACGAGCAGCAGTCCGCTAATGTTTGTCAATGGGTCTTTCTTGGCACTTATAGTGGCGGCATCGGCATAAGAAAGCATTTCCCTGATGATGTCTTTGATTGACCAAGATGCGAATTCTGGCTCCCTTTCCTTGATGAAATAAGCATTTTCGGCTATTCGTGTAGCATCAAACACGATTTTAATGCCATATTCATCAGCCACTTTCCGAAGCCGTCGCAAGTTGTCAATAGACACTGGTTGTCCTCCTGCCATGTTAACGTTTGCCTCAACGCATATATAGGCTATCTTATCAGCACCTTTCTCCTTAATGAACTCCTCAATTCGCTCAACGTCAAGGTTCCCTTTAAAGGGATGCTCCTTAGATGGGTCATGTGCCTCTGGAATAATCATATCTACAAAAATTCCACCTGCGAACTCCTGATGGAACCGTGTGGTTGTGAAATACATATTGTTTATGACATATTGGTTGGGTTTTATAAGTGCCTGACTGATAAGGAATTCAGCCTGTCTGCCCTGATGAGTGGGAACAAACAAGTCAAACCCAAACACGTCATACACAGATTCCGTCAAGTGTTCATAAGCATCTTTCCAATCCAGTTCAATAGCCTTTGACCATTGGTCATCGCTCATTGCCGACGTGCCACTGTCCGTCAACAGGTCAATATAGACGTCTTCGCTTTTCAAAAGAAACGTGTTATATCCCGCTTCTTCAATGGCTTTCCTGCGATACTCCTTTGTCCTGTGGATAAGCATTTCAACTCCCTTGAAGTTGTAAGGGAATCCTTCAAATTCCAAGACTTTATATCTGGGTAGTGAAGTAGCGACGAAAGATGCACTTTCAGATGGATTATAATGCACCTCCTCTGAATCCATTTCCAGCACGGGCAACTCCTGACCTGCTACATATTCCAACACTTTGAAGAAATAATCAATATGTTCACGTGTATAGCGACGGGCAGGGAAATTCAGGAAAAGATGGGAATTGGTTGCCCAGCCTCTCACCTGACCACTCAGGAAAAGAGCCAGATTAAAAGCGAAGGGTTCCCTAACAGACAATTTCCAACTCCTACCAGTCCATTCATAAGGAATTCCCAATGAATCAAGTTTTGATGATATGTAATCTATCTCTTGCAGACGCCACCTCCACTGGTCAACATTGTTTTCAAGCATTAGCAACCCTTCGGCAATAACTTCCATGTCCCTTCCAGAAAGCCCGCCATACGTATGCAAGCCTTCAAAGGAAACAACCCAAGTCTGGAATTTTCTATATATGTCCTCACTGCCAGTAATGATAAGTGCACCGACATGGGAAAACAGTGCTTCTGGACAGGACACAATCAGAACATCAAATTTCTCAAGCCATTCTTTCACAGACACTCCCTTCTCAAACGCCAAGGGCAACACACCAGTTATGTTGGCAACTTTAAGCCTTCCAGAACCCACTTCTGAAGCCATATCCTCCAAAGAAGCAGGGACGAAATACAACAAATCAGGGTTATCGGATTCTGGAATGCCGAAGTAGTCCCGCAAAGCATCAAACGAAACGGTTGGATTAACTGCTTTTACAGATTTGGGCTCAAGGGATCTGAAAAGCAAGTGTTCTGCTCCTCGCTCCGCATGAGTGGGAATGACATAGCACTGTCCAAACCACCTGTTTAAAATATCCCAAATTTTAAGGAAGTTTTTACTTCCTGCATATGCCTCATCTCCTTTGAACAACGCAGCCCACTGTTCCTCATGCATAGCCTGATGGGAAGAATCTCCAAAGTCAACAAAGAAATTATTTCCAGAAAGAAGGTTGACGTTATAGGACACGGAACGAGCCCTATTCAATCGCTCTGAATAATCAAGCCTTTCTGGGTAAAAAACTATTTTGCCTTTATATGGTTGAGACCTCATAAGCACCAAATTTTCTACAAAGTTATTGCTTTTGCATACATAGGCTTGATGACCAAGCACACAAGAACTGTATCAACTACTACCCTACTCCCAGAAGAAAATTACTTCAAAATCTGCGGTAAAACATAAGTGGTTATAAACGTAACAATTCCTGTATAAACACTAAACAGAATCACTATTACCCACTGCATAAAGGAAAACCTTTTATTCATATCCTCAAACCGTTTGTCCATAGCCTCAAATCGTCTATCCATGTAGTGCAATAAATCTTCAAATCTTTTATTCATATCCTCAAACCGTTTGTTTGTCATTTCAATAAACATCTTCATATCTTCTCTGAGATCTCTTATATCTTCCCTAACTGCCTTTATATCGTCTTTAGTAGCAACCTCTGACATCTGAGAATGATACACGTCATCAAAGACTAACGCTAACGCCTCTGCCTGTTCCCTATCAAAACCATGTTCCAATAATATCTTCTTAACTCTTAGTGCTATACTCCCCTTTTCCATATCTTACAATTTGGTTATTCTTGTTGAAGCAACACTTATTTTATACGTAAGAGTTTCGGATATCGTTACAAAACCATTAAACATACCCTAAAATTTTCAGCATGGATTGACTGTCCTGATGCTTCGCAAACAAGGAATGCTTGAGTTCCCCTGTGGTCGGGTCTCTGTCCACCACAACATACTGTGGCGAAGGAATAAGACAATGCTTTATCCCACCGAATCCAGAAAGGGCGTCTTGATAGTGTCCCGTGTGCAAAAAGGCTATATATAAAGGCTCTTTTTTATCTAAAATTGGCAAATAAACGTTATTTAAGTGCACTTCTGAGTTATAATAATCATAAGCATCGCAGGACAGCCCGCCAATATTGACCCTTTTGTATGGACTTTTCCACTTGTTAACAGGAAGCAAGATAAATCGTTGATCCATTCCCCAAGCATCTGGCAACGTCGTCATTATGGAATTGTCTATGAAATACCAAGTTTCAGTATCATTTTGGATTTTCTCTCCGATCACTTTGAATATGTGTGCACCGCTTTCGCCAACTGTGAACGTCCCAAATTCAGAAACTATATCTGGTTCTGGCAAATGCTCAGCAAGGGTTCTGGTCTTAATCTGAGAAACAATCTCATCAATAATTTCCTCATAATCATACTTGAATCCTAATGAATTCCTGACGGGGAAGCCTCCACCAATGTTGAAATATCTTAAAGATGGTTCCAGATGCCTGAGAGCAATATACATATTCAAGGCTTTGCTAAACTCACTCCAATAGTATGCACTGTCCCTAATGCCTGTGTTTATAAAGAAGTGAAGCATAACAAGTTTAAACTTCTTATTGTTGGCTATTTTCTCCTTGTAGAACGGGATTATCCAATCCCAGCGAATTCCTAATCGGGAAGTATAGAATTCAAAAGTCGGTTCTTCTTCGGCAGCAATACGGATTCCGATTTGTAGTGGGTCCTCAGTGTCCAAATCCATGTAGTGTTCCAGTTCTTCCACGTGGTCAAGGACAGGAATAATGTTTTTAAACCCTGCTTTAAAAAGTTGTTTTATTCTCTGTGCGTAGTGTGGCGGCTTAAATCCATTGGCAATAATGATTATTTCTTCTGGATTGATTAGTCCTTTGCTTGCAAGATATTCCACAATGTCAAGGTCATAAGTGTAGGAAACTTCAATATGGGCATCGTTCTTCAAGGTTTCTTTCAGAGTGAATAGGAAATGATTGCTTTTTGTACAGTAGGAATATACATAATCGCCTTTATAGGCATACTTGCGAAATGCTCGTGTGAACCACAGTCTGGCTTTCTTAATTTGCTCGCCTATTTTGGGCAAGTAGAATAATCTCATTGGCGTGCCATAGGTCTGAACAAGTTCATATAAATCAATGTCATTGAACAAGAGATGTTCACCCTCTATATCAATTCCCTCTTGTGGGAAGTCAAAAGTCGTATCTATCAGGTCAAAGAAAGTTGGATGGTTCATAGTGCAAAATTAATCCACTTGCATTAAGCATTGAACTTCTGTGTTCTCTACGCTCGCCTTGGCTTCCGCCCTTTGGAATAGAGGAATGCGACAAGAACCAATAAAGTGCCGAAGAGAATAGCCAGCCCAACAGAAACGGCATATTTCAAATTGCATTGATATGGCAACTCCCCTAGCAATTTCTCTACGTCCCCTTCCGAAGTGTTAGGCAAGTCTATATCGACCATCCCCTTGGCAAGACCTTTTAATTCTTCATGCTCAAGGTCAATCATTTCCAGACATTCGTCGTAGAGTTTTCTTTTGTCATAATCAATCAAATTTCTATATTCCACGGTTACCAGAAACGCTCCTTTTTTGCCCTCTTTATCGTATTCACCATATTTATCATAGAATGCCTTGATCGTTTGTAGAAACTTCACAAGAGAATCCTTCGCCTCCTGTGTTTTTTCTAAATGATACTTGAGTTCCCAATATCTGAATTCATTATCAAGGTATGCCCCCTTTAAAATTAAGTTCACCGAAGAGGTATCTACCTGCATATTCAGTGTTCTTGCGGAATCCAATAGTTTGGAAATAGATATTTTCATTTTTTTTATCAACTCCATATTGTGCTTTTTCGCTCTATTTTGAATAACATCAAGAAACAAGGACGCTATATTAGTTTTTATCACATTTAGTCTGTATAAGAGTCTTCTCTTCTCAATTTCA
>JAADEI010000082.1 GCA_013153515.1 Chlorobiota bacterium
TAATCCTGCTAAGGGAATTGTATTCCATCCCTATTTTTCAAGGATCAAGTCTGATAACCCAGCACAATATATTGACAGATCAACGAATAATCCTGTTATTAAACAATTGCTACACGCAGTAAATAATTTAATTATTTCTCTTCAGAAAAAGCATAGAACTATAGATGAAGTGAGAATAGAATTTGCTAGGTCGTTTAAGATGTCTGAAGAGGATAAAGAAAGTTACGAAAGATTGACCAAGAAAAAGCGAAAGGACCGGAAGCAGGCAATGAAGGAACTACTTAACAACAACATTATTCCCACCAACGATATGATTACTCGCTATCTATTATGGAAGGAGCAGCGGGAGGAGTGTCCATACACAGGGAAAAAGATATCTTTTGAACAGGCTTTCTCTTCTGCCACTGAGATTGACCATATATATCCTTACTCTGCATCCATGGATAACTCATTTGTTAACAAGGTGCTTGTGTTTACAGAAGCAAACCAACAGAAAGGCAAGAGGACTCCCTTTGAATGGAAGGGAAACGACCCAAACGAATGGGATACATTCAAAAAAATCGTATCCAAAATTTACTTGGAAGGACCTGTAAGAAATATTGAGAAATACAAACGTTTAACAGCACGCAAAACCACGGAGGACGTTTCTCAGGAGTGGCAAAACAGACAGTTGACGGACACAGCATACATAGCTAAACTAACCAGGAGAGTATTGGAAGAACTCCACGGTTTAAAGGTTGAGCCTGTAAGGGCAAGTGCCACAGCTGTGATACGTAGGCACTTAGGCTTAAATTCTGTTCTTGCCCCTAAGATTAGAATCCCTAAGGAAATTGTAGAGAAATTTATTCAGCTGTTTCCTGATAGTAACCGATTCTGGGCAGTTATTAAAAACTCAGACAAGTCAATTATAGCTTTCTCTGGAAGCAAATCAGAAAAAATACCAAAAGATAAAAATGATAAGTGGTATGAACCTACTAATGCAGAAGAAAGCAATGGTGTTAAACTTGATGAAATATTGAAAGACCTTGAACCTTTTACTTTTGATGTTATCTCTGGTGCCATTAACAGTCGTGAAGATGGCGAATTTTTCATTAATCCTGAAAAGGAACGGTCTGATCATTTACATCATTTCGTTGATGCAGTGGCAATAGCATTAAACACTCCCGCTATCAGGCAAGCTATACACAACGAAATGGAGGAAAGACTATCTAAAAAGTTAGAGCCAATAAAAAAAGATATTATTAAACAAGTAAGAGAATTTGAATCATTGATTTTAGTTATCCATAGAAGAAAAAGGCATTTACCTATTACACCGGCAATTCGTAGAAATGTACGAACGGGTAGAAAGAAGAGTGCAAAAATTAAGAAGCCCATTATTACAAAAGCTCCACGAGGTGCCTTACACGAGGCTACTTTTTATGGGAAAATTAAGACCGGCAAATTGCTTCAGAATAAATATGTCAGTTCAAAACAATTTGATGACCTTCTGAAAAAATTCAAAAATAGCAAAAAAGATAGCAAAAATGCTCACCAAAAACTTAAAACGCTTAAGGACAAGATAGTATATAAAAAGGTGTTTAATGTATTGCAAGAAGTAGATTCAGGAAACACTAAAGCCATGCTAGATGGGGGTATTGTAAGGCATGCGCGCGTATTGGCACATCACACTCCTAATAAACAATACAAACCTCCCTATTACAACAGCAAAGGTTATGTAATCACTAAAAATAACTGGTATACAGAAATTTTTAAGGACGCAAATGGAAACTTGCGGTTCAATGTTATATCTTTATGGGATGCTGTGGAACGACAGAAAGAAGGCAAATTGTTCAATCCCAATGCATTCATGTACATATACCGCAATGACATGTTTTTGCTATATTTCCCTGAGCCAGAATTAGAATCCGAGGAGGAATATAAAAACTACATTGCAAAAATGCAAGACATTTTGAATAAGGAGCAAGTCATTGACAGGTCTAAATATCCGAATATTTATCGTTTTGTGTCAAGGCACATCTTTAGATTGCAAAAGATGGATGTTAAGAAAAGGCTTTATTTTAGGATGCACCGAGAAGCAACACTTAATATGCCGGAAAATGTATTTCCATGTGCAGCAAGCATAACCAGTGTAAGAGCATATATTAATACTCTGCCATATCGTATAGAGATTGACAGAACAGGACAAATAATTAAACTTGAAAGGGCTTTCTGAAGCCTGCTAACTTTCAAGATTTACCTTTGTAAAAATAGTCTTCGCGATATAATTAACGGATAATGCAAAATTTTGTATATTTGCTATTACATGTTAGGGGGAATTTGTTATGTTGGCTCGGCTGCATACATACACAAGCATTATGGATTTTTAAAAATTGTTTACAAAAATGAGAAATATCCCGAGGAAGAAACAGTTGTTCCCATAGACGATGTATGGCTACTTATCATTGACAATTCAAGAATATCAATAACAGTTGAAGCCCTTAGAGCAGTCCTAAACAACAAGGGAGTTGTGCTTTTGTGCGATGACAAGCACTTGCCCCATGGCTTAATGTATGCACTCAATGGATATTACCATACAACTTATGTTATAAGGTATCAGGCACAGATGCATCAAAAAACAAAGGAGAGGATATGGAAGGATATCATAAAGCAAAAGGTATTAAACCAGATAATGTGTTTAGAGATTTTTAATAAGCCCACAGCACGACTGAAAAGACTTCTAAAAGAGAAACTATCTGCTCAGGAATTGGAGGCACGAGCAGCTAAGCTATACTGGCAGCTCCTTATGCATGATATGTTTCCCCAATTTAAAAGGGACCCAGATGGTCCTTTCCCCAACTCACTCCTTAACTATACTTATGCCATCGTAAGAGCCTTTATAACAAGAAGCATTGTATCGGCAGGCTTATGCCCCCAGCTTTCAATCCATCATCACAGGAAAGATAACCCATTTGTGTTGGCAGATGATTTAATTGAACCCTTTAGACCCGTAGTAGATTTAATTTCTCTACAAACGATAAAGGATCTATCGCTTGAGGAACTAACCAAACAAGCTAAAAAAGAAGTGTTTAAGAAGCTCTACAGCCCCGTGTTAATAAACAATCATCTTGCTCCCATTCCCCAAGCAATCCAACTTTGCGTGTCTTCCTTCGCACAATTAGTAACACACAAACGAAAATCTTTATCCTTGCCCGAAATTCCCCTTAAAATTTTTACTGAATCATGAAACCCATTTCAAGCTATCGGATCATGTGGTTGTTTGTGTTTTTTGATTTGCCAGTGGACACAGAAGCGAGGAGAAAGGCACACGCCAAATTCAGAAGAGACCTTCTTAAACTTGGTTTCTCAATGCTACAATACTCTGTCTATATGAAACACTTCCCTACAAGGGAAAAAGCCGCCAACTTCATCAAGAAAATCATCAGATTAGCTCCTTCAGAGGGAAAAATTTCTATTCTCCAAGTCACAGACGCACAGTTCAAAAACATTGTCAACATCTGGAATGTCCCAACCTCTTCCAGAATGAGCAAAAATCCTACTCTCAACCATCCAACAATTCCCTTCCTTTTTGATATTGATGACTTAACAAAAGACAACAATGACAAAACATCCAATGAGCAACAAGAAGATAAATAAAAAAAATAGGGAGCGAGCTAATTACCCGCTCCCTCCTGATAATCAGCAACTTCCAGCCGTGAGGCTAAATTAAGTAATTATTTGGTGTCCGACCACAGCTAGTTTGATACAAGCAGGTCAAGGTTTTTAGCTAAATTAAGTAATTATTTGGTGTCCGACCACAGCCTAATGACTTGCTTATTGTGTTAAACAGTTGCTAAATTAAGTAATTATTTGGTGTCCGACCACAGCATGGTTTTTTCCCTTGTTTGTTCCGTGCTAGCTAAATTAAGTAATTATTTGGTGTCCGACCACAGCTTGATGTCAATTGCACCCTCACTGCTAAATGCTAAATTAAGTAATTATTTGGTGTCCGACCACAGCGTTTAGCCTTCTTTACTTCTCGTATAAAGTGCTAAATTAAGTAATTATTTGGTGTCCGACCACAGCTAACTAATAGTAAAATTGCAATTGGTATAAGCTAAATTAAGTAATTATTTGGTGTCCGACCACAGCAGTATGAAAATATCAAGTATAGGAATAGATGCTAAATTAAGTAATTATTTGGTGTCCGACCACAGCGACCTGTCTGAACAAGAGCAAAGCGTTCAAGCTAAATTAAGTAATTATTTGGTGTCCGACCACAGCGTTTTGCCAACAGTCGTGATAATTCAAAGTGCTAAATTAAGTAATTATTTGGTGTCCGACCACAGCAGGTCTCTGTATTTTGTTGACGACAGGACTGCTAAATTAAGTAATTATTTGGTGTCCGACCACAGCAAAATTCGTTTCCCCCCAGTGGACTGCGTAGCTAAATTAAGTAATTATTTGGTGTCCGACCACAGCAATCTTTTCATAATTCCATTTCTAATAATTGCTAAATTAAGTAATTATTTGGTGTCCGACCACAGCGGTAATGAGTGGTTATTTATAGGAACGGACGGCTAAATTAAGTAATTATTTGGTGTCCGACCACAGCTATAGAGGAAGTAAAGCACGCACGACAGCAGGAATAATTTTTTTGCACTTCCCATATTATGCGTTACCATCTAGTTTAATATTTTTGCAAAAGCAAGCTAAATCAAATAAAAAACCAAGAGAGGGGGCCGTAGCTCAGGTGGCTAGAGCGCCGCGTTCGCAACGCGGAGGTCACGGGTTCGAGTCCCGTCGGCTCCACAAAAAGGGAATAAGAGTCCTATCAATATAGACTAGTGATTAAATTGGTTTTCTTATCTCAGGTTTATTGTAAAAAACTCTTAGTGATTGTTTGACGTAAAAGATACTAAACAAAAAGTTCCTGCAATGGATTGATATGTTAAGAAACAATCAGCACGATGGCAGTTCAATGGAAAAGGTTATTATTATCGAAGGGATAGACCCGTATGTTTTGCTAAATCACTTGAAAGGTCCCATAAGCAAGTTAATTGAGGGAGATGAGGAAGATGGTGAGCCGGTGGTGATTTATAACAAGAAACATCGTGAAACATTTGTGTTCAATTATTTATATGTTTCAGATAATAAGTCTTCTGGTCTCAAAACGCTTTCTATGATGATAGATCCTTTGAGCACTTTGCTTTTCCCCCGTGCGAGGAACCTGAACATGTTGAAGACCGCCATTAAAAGCAAGAAATTGCTTGAGGGTCGTCTTGACCTTAATCCGTTGCGACTCATTGATGAATTCTCTGATCGGTTAGATAATCCGTTAGAAGTCATGTTCACTTTTTCAAATCCTATCTACTCTATCTCTCGCGTGTGGCGAGAGGAACAGATTATGAGTTCGGAACAGGTTTTTGATCAGATTATTGATTTTTTGAGGCTTATTTTCACGTACTACAAGAAGGGTTTAAATATGGCAATAGACATTTTCAATGCGTTTTGTATGGATGTTCTTGTTCATCACAGGCAATCTCTGTCATCCATTTCCGGTGAGATAGTTATGCTTTCAAAAGGAATTTCTCATCCCACAGTAAAAAGCATTGACATAATAGTTCCGGGAAAAAGGTCGCTATATCCTGTTATAGTAATAAATTATGCTTCTTCACATTCGGAAGCTTTCATCCCCATTTCAGTTAACTCCAAGGAAAGCCTTCCGTTTCCCGATTTGCAGATTTGGGACATGAGCATCTTGTTCACTCGCCTGTTCCATCATAAGGTTGTCCATCTTGTTTCTATGGAAATAGTCAAGGCTCTTGAGCTGTTTTCTTCGGGCAGAGCCAATGACGTCACTCTGCTAAACATAAAGAATGAAGAATTTGAACAGGGATTGCAAAATCTGTTAGCCGAAAGGTATGGCATTAGGAAAATGTAGCCCTAATTCTTTTGGGCATCGCTACGATAGAACGTTCCCTTGTTTATTTTTCTATTGATAGATCTTAATACTATTAGTTTGGCGACATCAAACATAATTGCTTGCCGTTGCACGTGGATGTTGTCCTCTTCAGGAATTGCCTCTTTTTGATTGTTAATCCATTCCAATGCTTCCTCCAATTCATCTCCTTTTCTTACCACGCCGACTTTCTCATGCATCACTTGTCTGAGCCTGTCCTCAAAAATCACAGAAGGCTTATCAACACTGAACTTCTTGTCAGAAGCAACGAATTCCCCTCTGGAAAGGTTGTCATCAACAACATTTGGCAGATTGTGAGCCTGCACAATCAATTCAAGCAACGAGTTAGACGCCAACCTGTTTGCCCCGTGCAGTCCAGTGGCGGCAACCTCCCCAATAGCCAGAAGACCTTGGATTGCCGTCCTGCCATACACATCCACAGAGACTCCCCCACACTGGTAATGAGCCGCTGGAACAACAGGAATCCACTCTTTGCGTGGGTCTATCCCATGTTTCAGGCACGTCTCCAAAACGGTTGGGAACCGTTCCCAGTCCTTTACAGAAGTGGCATCCAACCACACATGTGGAATACCCAGTTTCTTCATTTCAAAATATATGCTTCTGGCAACAATGTCTCGTGGTGCAAGGTCTCCCCGCTCGTCATATTCGGGCATGAACCTCTTTCCATAACTATTTCTCAGGACTGCCCGTGCCCCCCTTAATGCCTCTGTAATCAAGGGTTGAGTTGGTGATTCTGGCAGGTAGAGAGCCGTGGGATGAAACTGTATGAATTCAATGTCTTTGATTGGCACATTCAGTTGAGAAGCCAGATAGAGTCCTGACCCGATTGCCAGTGGGCTGTTTGAAGTGAACCGCCATAGGTATCCTGAACCGCCAGTGGCAAGGACAACCAGAGGGACAGTGATTGAATAGACCTGTCCATTGTCAAGGGAAACACTTTTTATGTGAAATTCGCTATATGACTTATCTATCTCATAAACCCTAAAATTGTAAAGAACCCTGACTCTTTTTTTATGTTTTTGCAAGTGGGAAAGCAAGAAAGTTACGACATCCCTACCAGTGTGGTCTTTCACGTGAATTATTCTGTTTCTGGTGTGTCCGCCTTCCCTACCAAGGGAAAGTTGTCCCGTCTTTGTTTTGTCAAAAGACATTCCGAGGGATATGAGCCACTGGATAGCTTCGCTGGCTTTTGAAGCGAAGAAGTGTGTTGCGGCGGGCGAAGAGTATCCATCTCCTGCAATAAGAGTGTCTCTGACATGCTGATAAGGTGAATCGGTTGGGTCAATAGCGATGGCTATTCCCCCTTGGGCATAGAAGGTGTTAGCCTTTCGTGGGTCTCCTTCAGCAAGAACAAGAATGTTGTAGTGCGGAAAATTTTGAGCGATAGATAGGGCTGCTGCTAAGCCCCCCCCTCCTGATCCGATTATTAAGACGTGTGGTTGGAAATCTATTTGTCTGTCCATTCAAGCATTCTTTCAACAGGAATTCTGGCTCTTTCCGCCAAGTCCTCTGGAATGATTATTTCATTTTCAGCAGGTTCATTCAACAGAATGTTATAAATTTTTTCAAGTGTGTTAAGTTTCATATATGGGCATTGCTGACATGCAACGCAGCCTATTACTGGTGGCACAACGATGAACTCTTTGTCTGGTGCATGCTTTCTCATTTGATGCACTATGCCTTCCTCCGTGCCAACTATATATCTCTTCGCAGAGTCCTGTTGCACAAATTTCAAAAGTTGTCCTGTGCTGCCAACAAAATCTGCTATTTCAAGCAACGAAGACCCACATTCCGGGTGAACAATAACTTTTGCATCGGGATATTTCTTTTTCAATTCCTTAATCTGGTCGGCACTGAACTCTTCATGAACAATGCATTGCCCGGGCCAAATAACCATTTCGCGACCCGTAACACGCTGCAGGAACTCGCCAAGGTGCCTGTCCGGTGCAAAAATCAGGGTTTTGTCAGGTGGAACCATCTGAACCAACTTAAGGGCGTTGGAAGATGTGCATATAATATCGCTCATTGCTTTAATCTCAATAGAACTGTTTATGTATGTCATAACAAAGCGGTTGTCATATTGTTCTATAAACTGCTTAAAAGGAATTGGCGGACAAGATTCCACAAGGGAACAACCGGCGTTGACATCTGGAATAAACACTTTCTTGTCTGGATTAAGCAGTTTGGCAGTTTCAGCCATGAAATAGACCCCTGCGAGAATGATTATGTCTGCCTTTGTTTTCTGAGCCTGTCTAGCGAGGGCAAGGCTATCCCCTACGAAGTCAGCAATATCTTGGATTTCAGGTCTTTGATAATAGTGTGAAAGAATTATGGCGTTTTTTTGTGTAGCAAGGGAACGTATGCGACGTTGTAATTCCTTAATTGAAGAGATGGGTTCTAAAGCTATTTGGGTCATAGCTCTCTTAACTGTGGGTTTTGTGATAATAAACGGCGGGTGTGCTAACGTGGTTCCCCCTTCTGGTGGACCAAGAGACCTCCAGCCTCCCAAGGTGGTGGAAGTGGTCCCATCCTGTGGTGAGCAACCACAACGGGAAATAACCATTGTTTTTAATGAACCCATCCTTGTTCATCAACAGGGAAAGATCTTCTTGCAACCAGCAAAAGAATTTAAATATAAAGTGAAACGAAACAAATTGCATATATTCATTGATTCTCTTGCCGATTCAGCATTTCTTTATTTATCGTTGGTGAATTTTGTGAAGGACATAACTGAAGGCAACATTCTCAAATCATTTTCTTGTCTGTGGCACTCCTATGATACTCTATATAAGCCGAAAATATCCGTTTTGCAGATGCCTTTCCCGAAGAGAGTTTTAAAATTTGTTGTTCTTTTAAGGGATTCCACAGGACGGGAATTAATGTATTATAGCCATGATGGTAGCTTGCCAGACCTCCCTGTTGGAAGATACGCCATCACTGTTTGGGAAGATGAAAACAATAACTTAAAGTTAGACCTAAATGAACGGGTTGGAACCAAGCATATAAGAATCCCTCAGGAAGGAAAAGACACTATTCTTATTTCTTCTCAATCTCCCCGAATTTCCGTGAGAACAATTAGTCCTCTTTCTGCACAGTTAATTGTTAACATAGGTGGTTGGGACAGCATTAGCCTGCCTTTGTCTTTTGTCCGCGTCGGCGATACTATAGTGGCTGCCTTGCCAGGCTCACAACGTCAAATAAACATTAGGTTCTATGGTAGTTATGACACTACTATTGTTGTCGTCATTCCCGCAAAGAGAGATTCTGTTTCAAACATAGTTATTCCGAAATCGTTCTTAAAACAGGACACTGCTTTGTTTTCTTTCGTCCCTATAATCTTTCCTGCCCCTGTGTCTAACCGAAAAGATTCTTTAATCGCCATCACAACGGACTCGGTTATTAGATTGCCTGTTTTCTGGGTCTCGCCAATTAAGGCATTTGTATTCCTTGAAAAAAGCAAAAGCTATCTGATTCCCAACCAACAATTTAAGTTAGAATGGGGCAGGTTGAAAAATGACTCAATAAAGATAATCACTGATAGATGGACTCGTTGCTCGGCATTTACAACAGGCAATAAAAATAACAACCCAGCTCTGATAAAATCAGATAAAATCTCTCTGTGGCTTTCCCCTCAATCACAAATCTTATCTTTTGAATGTTTCCCCGCCATTTCAATAACCATTTATAAATTGCACGACAGGAATAATGACAGACGGTGGAACAATGGGAATTATAAAAAGTTCATACCTCCCGAAAGGATGGAAAAAGTTAAGACCATTAAATTAGAGCCCGGTTGGGAACATAAGGAAATAATTAAGTAAGATGGCAAGACGGCGACGTCCACATAGGCGAAAATCAAGAGA
>JAADEI010000030.1 GCA_013153515.1 Chlorobiota bacterium
CCCGGAACGGTCAGTGGACACTTCATCGGCGGAAACCTATCAATGATTTATAGCCTTGTGGGAAGTAATAGTCTTCCAACCAACTGGCAAGACATCATACTATTCATAGAAGAAGTTGATGAGTACATCTATCACATTGAGCGAATGCTGGTTTCCTTAGACAGGGCTGGCATCCTGCCCTCCATCAAAGCCCTTGTGCTTGGTTCATTTACCGACATTCATGACCACGAAACACCTTTGGGAAAGACAGTCTTTCAAATAGTTGAGGAAGTGGCTGGTAAATATGGCTATCCGATCGTGAGTGACTTTCCCGCTGGACATGGCGTGGTTAATAAGCCTTTCTGGCATGGGTATAGGTACAAAGTAATAATTTCAAAAAATAGATGCACATTTGCACTTTATTGATTTTTTTCCTAACTTTGCCTAAAAAACAGCCATGAGGAACATACCATTTCTGATAATGTTTGTATGGACAATAGTCATTAGCGCTCAATCACTAGAACGAAAGGTCGCAACTGCTCATCCAGTTGATCACAACAATAATGCGTTGGAGGTGAATAACGAAAACCGCTTACTACGCGAAATGTCTTCAACGCTATTAATAGGTCCAGACCCAGGCCTATTCACCTCTGATTTCGGATTTTATAACATAATACCGGTTAATTCTAATTTTGCTTGCCAACCTTTCTTTAATTATGATGAAGGAAATTACAACAGCAACAGAATAGATACAGTTAGGAACACTGCTCAATGGGCAGAATGGGCAATAACAGCACTAGCAGACCTTGATTCTCAACTGGTCTATCCATACAACGTGAACAATGGTTGCTTTTCATATGTAATTGATTCTTTTGGTTTTTTCTACGCATACAGCAACCCGGCAAACAAGCCAGATACCTTAGTACTTCAGCTTCTTGTTGGCAATAATGTCCTTTGGAGTGATACAATTTTTAACTTATATAATCTTGTTAGGCCGGAAACAGATGACTTATTTGATACACCATCCATCATGATACTGCCAGTAGGAGTTACCCTTGATACTCCACCTGGCATAGCACGATTTAGGTTTATGTATTATGCTCCTAAGGATTCTGCAGCATTTGGCTTTAGAGTGTTATATAAAAGCGTTAACTCTTGCGGACATACAAACTGTCCAGGTGTTGATTTTGACAAAGATATTCCTGTCAAAGGAACATTGAGATATAAATCCAAATATCCGCATCAAGCACTCTGTGGAACAATCCTATCAACTGATAGTAGAAATAATTTGCCACCCTTTTTCTTCGATTGCAATGGCAATGGTCAATATGATCAAGATCAATGTGAAGATTATGTGCCTGTACCACAAACGTTTGCCTTTATAAGATTAATAAATACTAACTATCCATTAACTTTAGACGCAGACATTCAAACTCCTGATAACAAACGAATAGTTTGTGCTGGAGAGGCTATTAATGTTGAAGCAACACCTGGGTTTGATTCATATACATGGAGTGGTCCCGGTGCCAGTGGAACAACCAATGTAGGGACAATAAACATCTCTCCTGCTTCTGTGGTTACCAATCCCGACACCTTCGTTATTACAGTTACCGGTCAAGGGGCTGCAATAGGTTGTTCCTCCTCTGATCAGTTGACAGTGGTTGCATACAATGCCCCACCAATCGCCAACTTTGTTTTAAATGCGACCCCTGGGGACCCAACTATAACAGTTGACAACACGTCCCTCTACGGGGTGAATTGCGTTTGGGACTGGGGGGATGGCAACCTCTCAACAGTTTGTGAGCCTTTCGCTTATACCTATGGCTCACTTGGAGAATACACAATAACACTTATTGTTTCCAATCCATGTGGGTCAGACACCATTCAGAGAACCGCTGTCCTCACATCTAACCCAATAGCTGCTTCTGCAAGCCTTACTTACTTCCACAGAAACAATACTGTTGTTATTGAAGGCTTGCCAATGGAAACAACGCATATTCTCTTCACTGATGCTATGGGCAGAACGGTTAAAACTGTTTCTGTTCAAGGAAAGAAGGAGGTGGAAATTGAGATTAACGATTTGCCTTCCCAACTATACAACGTGGTCATAATGAGCAAGGAAGGCAGATTAGGAATGTTCAGGTTCACTAAGTAGACCTACTTTTGACCGATAGTGCATTGCAATGGCGCGGCTCACCATCCGGGTCGCGCCTTTTTTATTTTTGTTTAAGTTAGTCATTAGCAAACTAATCGGTTATGAATTCATATCTTGAAATGCTTAGGTATGTTCTTGAAAACGGGCAGCCAAGACCCGATAGGACAGGCACCGGAACACTCTCAGTATTTGGCTATCAATTTAGACACGACTTGCAAAATGGATTCCCGCTATTAACTACCAAGAAAATAAATTTCAAGGCTGTTAAAGTGGAAGTATTGTGGTATTTAAATGCGGGCACCGACCTGCCTTTCCTGCACAAATATGGTGTTCACATCTGGGACCCCTGGGCTGATGAGAATGGCAATCTTGGTCCTATCTATGGGTATCAGTGGAGGAAGTGGCCCAAGTATGAAGGTGGGCACATAGACCAAATCAGAGAAGTTATTCGGAAAATAAAGGAGAAGCCCGATGATAGGCGAATGATAGTAAGTGCCTGGAATGTGGCTCAATTAGACCAGATGAGGCTTCCCCCTTGCCATATACTATTTCAATTCTATGTGACCAATGATAATCGCCTAAGCCTGCATCTGTATCAAAGAAGCGCTGACATCTTCATCGGTGTCCCATTTAACATAGCGGGCTATGCCCTTCTCATACATCTGATTGCCCACGTTACAGGCCTTAAACCCGGCGAACTTATTATTTCTTATGGGGACCTACACCTGTATCAAAATCACATTGAACAGGCTGAGAAGCAGTTGAAGCGGGACCCCCGCCAATTGCCCGAACTAAGGCTCAATCCAGAAGTTAAAGATATTGATGAATTCAAGCCAGAAGATATAGAGATAATCAATTATGACCCTCATCCATTTATTAAAGCACCGGTGGCAGTATGATGGTTTCGCTAATTGTAGCACATGACAGGAACAGGGTGATCGGCTATCAAGGGAAGATGCCCTGGCATATCCCTCTGGACCTAAAGCATTTTAAGAGATTGACTATGGGGCATTGTGTGGTTATTGGACGGAAAACCTTTGAGTCAATAGGGAAGGTGTTGCCCGGCCGACACTGGATAGTATTGTCTTCACAGAAAAAAGAGAACATAGATGGGAAACTAACGTGGGTATCCACTGTTGAGGAAGCCCTTGAAGTGGCAAAGCAACAGGGAGAGAAAGAATTGTTTATTGCCGGCGGAGCTCAAATATATAATCTTTTTATGCCCATAGCAGACAGGTTGTATATAACTCTTATTGATTCAGTTCATCCCGGCGACACTTATTTCCCGGAGTATGACTCATCCAATTGGGAAAAATTAAAGGCGGAGTTTGTTCCGCCAACCTCTCAGAACATAGTTCCAATCAGTTTTATTTATCTTCACAGGAAGGAAAAATAACGTAGATGAACAGAAGGAAAACATTTCTTTTAACAACCCCGGAACTCAAACAAGCACCCTTGCGGAAACTACTATTGCAGGAAGGCTTTGAAGTCATTTCGTTGCCTATGACCGAAATTGAAGAAAAGATTCCTCCTCACATAATTATTGAGCTCAGAGACCTGAGAAAAGCCTATCAGGTCGTTGTACTGTTCTCCACCCCCGCAGCATTTATATTTGATAAATACTTCAAAAAATTCTCCCGAGTTGATGATTATCCAATAATCCTGACTATTGGCGATTCCATCGCACGAACAATGAAGGGCTTAGGTTGGAAAAAAGTCAGGTCCATCTCTCTCACTAAATTGGAGGACCTCGTCAAACTGAAGAGGTTTAGCGTGAGGAAACGCCGGGCGTTGATATTAGCACCTGGGGGAATGATTCCAGACCTGCGAAAAAAGATTAAAGAATATGAACTTAGAGCCTCTCTATGGGATAGCTACGACATAACCCTACCTGCCTATGATAGAAACACTTTCATTTCAACCCTTGAAAGGGAGCCCGATGGGATTGTGTTCACTAGTTCAGCAGCCGTGCAAAACTTCGTTAATCATATTGAAAAATACAATTATGAACTTCCTCCACATACACAGATATACATAGCCGGGACAGGAGCTCTTAAATGGGCTCAGGAATTAGAACTCCCCTACAATCATTACATTGACCATTGTGATTTCGTAAGCATTTATGAGTATATTAAAAGTCAGGCTTGACCCTTATATTTTTTACTATCAAATAACCCTTTTTTGCAACATGAACTAAGGCACCATAACGCATATCTTAGTCTGTGAAGACAGACCTGCATGAACAAACAAACAGGAATTGATATACTAACATTGACATTACTCTATGACCAGTATGACTTTGATGATTTTAATGGGCAATCTATCTTTACTATTACTATGGCTATGCAACCTTATTTCATAGGTCTATTGGAGACTTTGACACGTAAGGAAAGGGAACATTGTAAGGAGTTAGCTCAGAAAAGTCTTCCAAAAGCAGTAAAAAAATATGTTGTTACACTTTTGGATAGTAAGCCCGGGGAAGTTAGTCGTCGAGAAGAAGAGTTCCTGAAGGGATATTCGGAGAGTGGTAGGCGATGGCTTCGCCGAACAGCTCAAGAATTTCTTGAAAGTGCACTTTATAGGCTATACGGAAGTGCTTATGAATTGCGGATTTTCCTCAATCAAGTTCATCTGGCTATTGCCCGTGCCCACCCCTCATCTCCTTTCCTGAAACCATTGAAAAGAAGGATGAAGGAATTAGTCCAACCAATTAACCTATTCTTTACACCCCTGCCTTGGTTAGTTGAACTATCATATCTTTCACTTTCATATCCTGGCAACACGATCATTGACGCCAGTTCTGTCATCCCTTTTGAAGACGCTTTGAAACTCATCGCTCTTGATAGCAAACGCCTTGAAACAGTGCGATTTGCCGTTGAACATGACCCTTATATTGGCGAGGAAAATCCATATTCCCCACAGATTATCCAAAAATTACATGATATTCAAAACGAAATACGACAATTTGGAAAAGTTCCTTTTCATAGAGGCATAATTCTCCTCTATGGCACAATGGCTCTTATCTATGAAGAGCTGGGAAACATCAATCATTCACGAACTATCGCTGACAAGTTTATAGAAGCCCTTACGCCACTAATTGAATCTCTTAATACGCCCCATGAAAGGACGCACATTACACACAGCCCCAAAGAATGGTTTGACATTGCCATTTTTATGACAGTTGTTGCCCTTCAGATAGTTAACAGAACTACCGGTTGGCAAAACGAAGTAATTGAAAGACTTAAAGACAATCTGCTTAGTCTGATAGAACTAATTAAAGAAAATAAAGAGATACTTTCCACTGGCGAAACCCCACTAATGGCTCGCGCTTCCAACTGGTTAGCCATACACGGTTATTATGACGAAGCCTATCAACTACTTGAATCAGCAGGATGGTTCTCCCTTGACCCGGAAACTGCATTTCGCCCCATTGAACGGATTGATTTTTCAGTGGCACACTATTGGTGCTTAGTTAAAGAAAAGAATTGGTCAGAAGCACTGAGAACAGTCTCTAAGTTGGAACAGATCGTTCCTCAACGCCCTATTTATTATTACCTTACAGAATTGTTACGATTCGTAGTTGCCCTTATGAGAGAAGACTACGAATTGCTTTCTGCCACAGCAGACCGCGTCTATCACTGGAATCGCAGACACCCCAACTTTTTCCCCACACTGGGCAAAACATTAAGATATATAGCCTTGAACGCGCCCCGGTTCGTGTACCCATCAGATTGGGACAAAGTCGTTGAGCGAATCTCAGAGATGTATCAAAAATTTCCATTCTATTTAACAAATGTTGAGAAACACACTCGACTCCTACGTACAATAGCACAGAAAGGTGGTAAGCAAACAAGCCCTGTTCCAACCCCTTCAATAAATACAGAAAAATCTATTAATGTCAAGCCATTAGAAGATGTTATAAGCACCCTAACTAATTATCTCAAAGGAAAATCCGTGAACAATGATGAGAACAATAGCTCTTTTAATTAGCTTAATTAGTTTAGTGTTAAATGAACCCGATGCTTTCGGGCAATGGTGCTCTGGACTTCTTATCCCTGACAGGTCAGTTTTTAATGATGGCACTTATAATGGAGATATAATTGTTGGTGTTGGCTATAGTAACGAAGTTGACTCCCTTGGCAAGTGGGCACACATCGCAGCTTTTGATACCTCAGGACAAGTACTCTGGCAACGCAGATTCAAAATGTTACCACTTGGCTCAATTGAAGACAACTATTTTACAACTGCGACAGCACTGCCGAATGGAGATTTCTTAGCGGCTATGGGCACTGGAACCATTGGGTCTGCAATCACTTCACTATTTGTTTTTAACCAAAATGGCGATACAACGTTTTTTAAAACATACAATATATTTCCTGACGAAGAGTACTTTAACATTGCTAAGGTTTTGAGAGATGGTACCGTTCTGGTCGGCGGTATGGGAAATGACGATGTTCTCTATTATGGAACTCTATTATGGTTTGCACCTAACACCTATTCCTTGAAAAGAGTAGTAGGATATTACTTCTTATATCATACATATGCTCCGATAATAACAGATTTTGTTGAATTAAACGGCAAGATTTATTTTGTGGCTTATATTATGGGTACTAATAAATCGCTTGTTATGTGCGTTGACACCACAGGTAATATAATTTGGAAAAAAGTTCTGGTCAGTGACAATACATTAATGTTCCAACTGGAAGGCATTACTATTGCATCTGATGGCAATTTGTATGTAACTGGTTACCGAAGCGGGCAGAATATTTATGGTTCCTATGGCATTGTTGCCCTCGCTATGGATACCTCGGGCAATCTTTTATGGTATCAGCAATATGTATCACCCTCCATGCCCTACATAAGTGGAAAAGGTTTAGACATTTACCACGTTCCATTAGATAACTCACTGTTCATAAGTGGTTCCCAAAATGAAACAAAGCAACTTTTTCTTAAGATTGATTTATCCGGACAAATCATATGGTCTAAGAGTTTCTCATATAGCGGCGAAATATTACGAATTTTCCCTGGAAATAACGGGTTTTATCTAATCGGAAGCACAGAAATGGTTAATCAGGGTTCGGTTTACAAAGTTGACTATATGGGCAATTCTTGCTGTACAGCCCAAAGCCCTACATTGCTTCAAGCAGAAAATTTCCCTCTTGCGATTGTAGATACATACATCATAGGAAGGGTTTTCGTCTCTACACTTGCCCCATTCCCCGGATATCCAGAGGAAGTCAGCGACCAAGGGCAACAGGACTTGTGTGAACCATTGAAAACACAAAGAGTTTTGAACAACAAGGGAGATTGTGAAATAATTCAACACAGCACTGAGATTGTATTAAATTGCAAAGAATCTATTGACGAAGTTAAAATAATAACTACTAACGGGCGTTTTGTGTGGAGAAGCACCCCTAATAGTAAAAAAACCTATCTCCCCGCCCTCCCCCGTAACTTGTTAATAATAAAGGCTAATCTGAAAAATAGAGTCTGGACCGGCAAGTTGCTAATCTATTAAAATTCAGGCAAGATGAGAAAGAGAATAATCAAAAATGGGCTATTGATAGGAATAACAATGACTTCCTTATCAGTACTCTCTCAGAGCACAGGTTGGAAAATTGAACAAATTACGTATGACGTGTCAAAAGACGGGATTAAGTCCAACCAAACCAAACAGACTATATATATAGGAAAAGAGGCAGTTAGGATAGAGAATAAGCAAGGTGTAACACTATTCAAGATAGAAGGCGATTCAGCCTACATAGTCAGATTAATGCCCCCGCAAAAGACATATATGGTTCTTCCTTCCCAGTTCTTAATTATGGGAATGTTGGGAACATATTTCAAGTGTGAAAACACTGGTTGCGAAATTGACACAACAGCCATCCAACCCACAGGAGAAACAGATACAGTGAAAGGATATAAAACACAGAAAATCAAAGCAAATATGAAAATAATGGGTGTTCAAACAACGCAGGTGTATCAATGGATGACCAAAGATTGGCACGAATTAAATGAAGCAATGGATGCATATTGGAAGGTTGTAAAAAAAGTACTGTTGAAAAATGTTCAGGAACCAGAGCAGGTCCAACTGATGAAGAACGTGTTTGAATACATTGAAGAAATTCAGGACAAATATGGAAACACTATCAAAAGTGAGATGACTTTGTGGGGTCAAACCACTGTTACAGAAACAGTTTCCGTCTCAAAAGTTAACCTCTCTCCTGATATGTTTATTATCCCTAAGGACTATCAAGAGATGCAAGGATTTATGCAGTTCAGAAAATAATAATATTGTTCTTGGTGCCTGACTACACACTGTTATATTAACTTCTAATGCGAATTTGGCATAAAAACTCATTGTAATTAACATGAAATCTATTCACTATTTCATGCAAATTGCTGTTAAATGCTATTCTAAGAAAGGAATAATTCAGACCCTACAGATTCCCTAACGAACGATGAGCTTAGAAGTTGTGGAGCCGACGGGGGTCGAACCCGTGACCTCTGGCTTGCAAAGCCAGCGCTCTAGCCAGCTGAGCTACGGCCCCTAAGTTAGTGCCCAGGGCGGGAGTCGAACCCGCACGCCCTAAACGGGCAACGCCCCCTCAAGACGCCGCGTCTGCCAATTCCGCCACCTGGGCATCGCCTTTGTTCAAAAACAATGCATCCTTACATTAAGTTCCCTTTTTGTTACGGTCAGGAACAGAGGATGTAAAGAACTAAAAGATGTATGAAAAAATTGTTTTAACACCGTAAGATTCTCACGTCCCTCTGGTCTCAAAAAGAACGTTAGTATTTATAGAACTTATACAGTCTAATGATAGTGTCCTTCAGCTTGTGTCTTGGCACGATGAAATCCACCAGTCCATGGTCTAAGAGAAACTCCGACCTCTGAAATCCCGGTGGAAGTTTTTTCCTGATGGTTTGCTCAATGACACGTGGTCCGGCAAAGCCAATCAAGGCTCCAGGCTCAGCTATATGAACATCCCCAAGCATAGCGAAACTCGCAGTTACACCCCCTGTTGTGGGGTCAGTAAGGATAACCCAATAGGGAATTCCTGCTTCAGATAATTTGGTTAGAATTGCCGATGTTTTAGCCATTTGCATTAGGCTAAATGCTGACTCCATCATTCTAGCTCCCCCTGATTTGGGAATTGCTATTAAAGGAATTTTATGCTCAAGGGCGTATTCAGCAGCCCGAGCAAATTTCTCGCCAACCACTGAACCCATGGAACCACCTATGAAATCAAAATCCATTGCCGCCACAACCATCTTGTTCCTACCTATGTTCCCCGTCGCCACTCGAATCGCCTCCTTTAAACCAGTCTTCCTTTTAGCTTCCTCAATACGTAGAGAGTATGGTTTACGATCTACAAATCCCAAGAAATCAATTGATTCAAGGTCATCAAACAATTCCTCATATTTTCCGTTGTCAAAGAGTAGATTGAAGTATACTTCTGAACCCACCCTGAAATGATAATTACAATTTGGACATACGTGCCAATTCTGCTCAAGGTCAATAATGGAAAGCATTTCCTTGCAAGCTGGACATCTCGTCCACACTCCATTGGGCGTGTCTTTTTTTTGGGGGGGGGGGAGGAGCTGCTGTTTGGCTCTCTCCTTGATTTTCTTAAACCAACTCATAGATCTCTCAATTGTGGGTTTTAATGTTGTAAATTTAAGAAGTTTAAAACATACTGCTGGTTTAACCAACCTAAAATTACTATTGTCAAAACAACGGCGAGGGAGAAATTAGACTTTTTTATTTGCATATTCCACGCAATGTGTAACACAGGCAGAGAAATCACAATTATTGCCAAAAGAGTAAATTTAGAGATAGCAATGCCCAAGAAAGAAAATACAACCATATTGAATATCAAGTATCTACTTTCTGGACGCCATCTGTGCCGAACCCTATAAATGTTTAATGACCATAATAAAGTTAAGAATGATACGGCATACAGAAAATATCTTAAACTCATGTCACTTATCTCAACCATGTTTAATCCGGCTTTAAACCCTATTGGAATTGAAACAGGAATTACGGGAGAAATAAGAAAGAATCCTAATAATATCCATATAAATCCAGTAATAAGGGAAGCCATTAATTTAATATTATTTCTGGACTTATATAGCGCCACGGCAAGCATCGGCAAAATAGTTATGAAAAGGAAAAGGTGCAGTAGGACAAGGACGCCAGACAGAACTCCTATTATAAACAGTCTTTGTTTAGCGGGAATCCAATGTGGCACAAAGAATTTAAGGGTGAGTATCCATAACATAACAAATAGGAACACAGATATTGAAATTATAACAGGTTGGTTAGTTGTAACGAGGAGAGGTAAGAGGAATCCCGTTGAAAGCAGTTCAGAACTCCCTTCTCCTACGATTGCTTTTAATTCATCATTGGAAACCTTTGCTACTATTAGATATAAAGGAACCAAAACAACTCCAGATGTTAGATTACCCGTCAAAAAAGTAATCAACAACGACAGAAAACTTAGTAGTATAGCAGTTATCACGGCTCATTCGCCTTTTATTATAATTAACCGAAGAGTCTTTCTTTCAACGAAGGGAACGGCTACCGTCTGGTCACCTATCAACTTGGCACGGCTCACCCACACAGGATAATTGGCTATCCATCGTTGTTTTATCTGTCCTAAGGGGAATACTACTGTTGCAGTGAAGCGAGCTATGGATGTGGATAGGTCATTGAAAAGCAATAGTAAAGAAGTGGGAGAGACACTCAGGAAAGTGCCCATAAATGGGTCTGAAAGGGATTCCGTGCGTTGATACTTGCTTATCCATTTAATCCATTCTGGCTTGCCTGTCAAAGAATCTTTTGCCCATTTATAAATACCTATGGGTCCCAGAATGTGATATTTGGCTTGTCTGATGGAATAAGGATAATATAAATCCATTTCCAGTGAGGAAAACCATTCCTCTGAAAATTCTTCCACGACTATCACTGTACCTGAATCAGTCATATTAACTATGGAAATGGGTTTTAAGGTGGAGCGTCCTGCATAAGGAACATTCACACTGACTTTCCTGAATGAATCTTCTAGAAAGAATATATCCATTATTGAGCCATCGGTGGCAAGTGCCATAGTGTTAAATAACGTATCATAAGTTAATATAGCAAAATCGTATAACTCATGACTGATTATTTCCGTGTGCCACTTGTCGGTTCGGTAGATTAGCGAAAGGGACGGCTCTTTTGATAAAAGTTTCCAGTTCCCAAAATCATCAATGATTGCATCAACTATCGGCTCAGATTGATATTTCTCATAAGTCCACTTATTCTCATTACTGTCAATAATGAGCACATATAACTGGTTATTTGAACACCACAGAGCGAGGAGCCAGTACGCATAATGGGGAGACACTGTGGTTAGCGCTTTTTTTATGGAAACATTTCTGTTCAACGAAGCCAATTGAATAGTGTCCGACATATCAGTGTTCCTAAAGGCATAGATAAAAATTTTTTTTAGGGAATCATCTTTTGTTATAGATATAACGGTAGGCTTATTATTATACCAGCCGATCCATTTGATATTGACGCTATGTGGCACATCCTCTATTCGCAAACGTTGAAATGTTGAGTCAAAAATTAGCCATTTCATAGTTTCTCCTACAACAATGAGGGAATAAAATTGCTTGTCCTTCCAACCCAACAAACGAACATCATATATCCGACCATTAGCGTTATAAGGTTTGGACCACAAAGTCTTCTGTGCTAACATCCCATTCCACCCACTGAGTAAACTAACGCTTAAAACGAGGATCCAACGCATATATCAACCCTTCTCCTATCAAGTTAAACAAAGTTACGGTTATGAATATTGCCGAGCCAGGGAAGATAGCCAACCACCAACTCTCTGGATACTTCCGAGAGAGAGAAAGGATGGACCCCCAAGTAACCGTATCTGGGGGAACACCCAAGCCCAAGAAAGAAAGAGTGGACTCGGTTAAGATAGCACTTGCTATGCCAAAAGCTATTGAAATCAATACAGGGGTTAAAGCATTAGGAATAGCGTGTCTGACAAGGATCCTACGGTGTGGAAATCCAAGGGACCGTGCCGCCTCAATGTATTGTAAGTTTCTGATTCGCAGCAACTCAGCCCTGATGAATCGTGCTATCCCAGTCCAACCAGTTAGACCAATCACTGCCATAACAAGAAGCAGAGATGGTTCCGCAATAGCGACAATAGCAACAATCAGGAACAACGACGGAATGGTGACTATCACCTCAATTAATCTTGATACAAGCATATCCATAGGGAGAAAAACCCTTTCGCCAATCCATTTGATTTTTTTGAAAGGTCTGGCAAGTAGCCACCCTAAGAACAGGAATGCGAGGAATATGACAGCACTGAGGAAAAGTTGAATAACAAAACTCATTATAGACTCTTTAAGACTGTCAATTATAACATATTTCCTCACTTCTATCGCATAGAAGTATCCTAACACAAGCATAATCATTCCAAAAATTATGGAAGCTCGAGAAGCTCTAATCGTATCGTCCCCGAAATATCCAGCGAGTGAACCGAGTAATATGCCGATTAGGGCAGCAATGCCCATGGAGACAATACCCACTGAAAGGGCTATTCTGGTAGCATGAATCAATCCCGCGGCTATGTCCCTACCAAGGTCATCGGTGCCCAACCAATGCCTCCATCTAGTTGAAGGAACATCTTGCTTATCAAAAGGTCCCACGAGAATATTGTAAAGATCTATGTTTTGAGGTGAGTAGGGGATAGGTGGGAAGACAGCCCAATCGTATTGGATATCTCTCCACGACGGGATATTACGCAAATCTTCCGGGAAAGGAACATTAAAGAAAGTATGTAAGTATTCTCTAAAAATCGGAAAATAAACATTATCTTTGTATTTCATGACTATTGGCTTCTCATTGGCAATAAAATCAGCAAAAACGGCTACAAATATTAAAAAATATACTGTTCTAAGTGCCCATACGGCAAGCTTGTTTTTCTTGAATTGTCTCTTTACGTAGTACCAATAAGTGCGGGGTTTGTCCTGTTGAGGTATCCCTTGTCTTTCCTTAACAGTTGTTTGTTCTGTCATGTCTCAATTTTTTTTTTATCTCTTTTTACTGTATGAAATTCGTGGGTCCACAAGGGCATATAGGATATCAGCCACTAAGTAGCCCACAAGAGTGAGGATAGAAACGAGCATTACGACAGTATAGACAACAGGGTAGTTACGGGACATTATGGCATCATAACTTTCTTTACCCATTCCCGGTATAGAGAAGATGTATTCAATAACGAAGGAACCAGAAATCATGAACGGAAACACATTGGCAAATAAAGTTATTATAGGCAATAGAGAGTTTCGGAAGGCATGCTTCCAGATAACCACTTTGTCAGGCAACCCCTTAGCATAAGCCGTGCGGATATAGTCCTCTTTAAGAACTTGAATCATAGCACCCCTCATTTGTTTAGCTAGGAAAGCGAGGGCGGGATATGTGAGGGCAATAACCGGTAGGATAAGGTGGTGAGCCACATCTATTATCCGTTGCCACAGTGGAGCTGTTTCAGGTAACGAAGACACACCGAACGCAGGAAACCAATCAAAATATGCACCTCCTCCGAAAAACATAATAAGCAATGTCGCTATCCAGAAGTTTGGTAGTGAATAAAGAATGTATAGGACCACTGTGAGTATCTGATCTTGGAAAGAGCCTGCTTTAACCGCACTATACACGCCTGCTTGAATCGCTATCAAATAAATGAGAATTACAGAAATAATGTTTATCAGTGCAGTCCATTTGACCGCATCTTTTATCACCTCTGCAACAGGACGCTTATCCACATAAGAAATTCCGAAATCCCCAACTATGAACCCACTTATCCATCGGTGATATTGATTCTTAGTGCCATACCAGTGTATTGTGGGGACATAATTTTTCCAAACTTCAGGATTATTTATCATATCCAAATAGGCATTTCTTAGCTCCCGAGAGGCTTTTCTAAATTCCTCTATTGCCGATTTTTCCTGAACAGGATTCTTTATTAAATTAGTATCTGTTGCTAATTTGGAGAATTCATACGCGAAGCTATCTGCCGTTACAGTTAGCAGAGTGGTATAAAACCCAATTTTCACCGTATCGTAAGTTAGGAATAGCTCGTTTATAATCTCATATGCTCTCCCTCGGTATTTTCTAAATGGACCACCAGATGGGAGATTAAATAGTAGTCGTTGTGCATCTTTTAGCTTCAAATAATAATTTTGAATATATTCCCAGTTTCCAAGTTGAGCAATTAGCCTCCTCAACACTTCTTGATGTTTCTTCCTCGGGATTCTGTAGAATGTGTCTGGTACAGAAAGGGGTTGCAGAGCAATATAAAATAGCGGCAGGTCTAATCCCAACTTCTTCCTCTGTTCCATATAGGCTTGTTCAGTAGCCATAAAATCTGTTGTTCTTCCCTCAGAACCCATTATTCCCCCCAACATTTGCTCCACTGGGTCGCCAGGGGCATTGGTACTGAGCCAGAACGTTAGCAGTGAGATAATTATTAGTGTTGGGATAAAGATCAGAATCCGCTTAAGAATGTATTTCCACATGTGCTATCGGTTTTTTACAGTTCGGGGCTTTTTAGTTTGAACTCTCTAACATTGTAGCCGGGTCTCACTATGGAGACATAAGCATCAAACCGTTTACTTATTACCCTTAATCCTTTGGGAGCATAAAGGAAAATATAGGGAACCTGCTTGTGTATTTCCACTTGAAGGAGTTTCCAGAGTTCTGCTCGTTTGTCTTCATCCAATTCTGTCCTGATTGCTTCAATTAGGCTGTCGGTGTATGCATTCCCGAATCCAACGAAATTATCGCCTCCCTCAGCATAGTATGATTCAGTGTGCCAGATCTGCTTTGGGTCCGACGGTCTAGGACCCCCTATCCACGCCAACGCACACGTCTCAAAGTCCCGTTGGTCAAGCTTTTCAAGGAACACGGACCAATCCAATTGCTGGATAACAACCTTGATCCCCACTTTCCGAGCTTCCTCTTGGAACAATAAGCCTATATTTTTCCTTGTGTCATTCCCTGAGTTGTAAATATACGACAGGACGAAAGGAACCCTTTCTCCATTGATTTCCTTGTCAAGGATTCCATCCCCATCGGTGTCCTCCCACCCCGCTTCCTTCAATAACTTACGGGCTTTCTCCGGGTTATATTCATAGGGCTTTATAGTGTCATTATAGTATTTTTTCAGCACTGGGTGGATAGGACCAATCACTGGAGTGCCCAAACCAAGCAAGAAGTTTTTTATGATAACGTTTTTGTCAATTAGATGAGCCAAAGCCCTTCTAACCCGCACATCACTTAACTTAGGATTTTTCATATTCAATCCTATGAATACATACGCTAAGGATGTTGTATCATATAGGTTGTAGTATTTAGTGATCACTTTAGAATTCTTAAATTTAATGTATTGCTTCTCTCGGGGGGCTGCAACGTCCAAATTGCGTCCCATTAGTGCCACTTCCATAGTCGTGAAATCATTAATAATTTTTCGGGTTACCTTTTCTGGATATGCAACAAGAAACATATTCTTTTTTTCTTCGGGCAGGCTGTCCGCCCACCAATTAGATTTCCTTTTTAGGACTATCTCCTGCTCCGTCTCCCATTTGGATAATATGTATGGTCCAGAACCTTTTATTAATGCAGTATCTCTTTTGATGTCATTATACTTCTCGGCAAATTTTCTCAATGCTTCGGAATCCCTTACTTTCTCTGGGTGATGTGTTAGGACCTTTAAGCCAAACGGTCTCATCAAACCCTCTGGATCTAATAAATGTTCCGGAAGAATAAAGAATCCACCAGACATCTCAATTAAATTCATATATTTCTGAGAGGCAAACAACGTAAACTCTTTGGGATTGTCCGGATTTATGTAAATACTATCAAGCATTTCATAATAAGGTCTGAGTCGTGGTGCGTCAACATGGGGATTTTTTATTATTTTAAGAGAAAAAGCGACATCATAACCAGTAACAGGTTTTCCATCTGTCCATTTGGCTTCTTCCTTTATTTTATAATAGAACGCTATAAAAGTGTCAGAGTAAACTTTAATTCTCGGAAGGGATTCTGCCAGAACAGGAATTATTTCAAGGGTTTTCATATCAGTTCCTAATAAAGCATCATAAATCAATTCAAGTATATATCCTGATCCCGCACCACTATAATTAGTTGGATTCAGGGTTCCTGGGTCATCCAACTCGTGAATAACCACATTATTTTCCTTGTTGCCATAGTCTTCTTTAATGTTATTGGCGATGATTGTAATTGCTGCAATGATAAGCACAATCCCGATAAGGGAACCTTTTCCCATCTTTTCGTCGTTATTTTGTTCTGAGCAAAGTTAAAAAACTACTTTTTAAGTTGAGGCGACGAAGCCCCAACGCGGGAGTAGCTCAGTGGTAGAGCGCCACCTTGCCAAGGTGGAGGTCGCGGGTTCGATCCCCGTCTCCCGCTCACATCCCATATATAACGCACTAATGAATATGTTTGGTGCCTAAAATAAGCGAAGCAACTTAACTCTTCTGGATGAATGACGAATGCCCCTATTGAGGTTAGCTGGTGGAAAATATGGATTCCTGTTGCCTTAGGTGTTCTCACCGCAGCTTTCCTATTCTGGAAACATTTTGACCCTCAGGTTCTCCTTCAATTGCGGTTTGATTGGCAGACTGGAATGTGGCTTGCCATAGCCCTTTTGTTCCTCATAGCTAGGCATTTCATTTATATGCTTCGGATAATGGTTCTTACTGAGGGGTGGTTGGGCTGGCGCTCAGCCTTTGAGGTAATCACTCTTTGGGAATTTGCTACTGTTATTACTCCCCCTGTGGTGGGGGGTTCGGCAGCAGCCCTGTTCCTGCTCAACAGGGAAGGACTTCCCTTGGGGCGTTCAACCGCAACGGTAATCGCCGTCATATTCCTTGACCATCTCCTTTTTGTTTTGATTGCACCCGTGTTTTTCTTAGTGTTTAGAGACTTATTGTTCTCTGATGCTCAAGCCTTAACCACAACATTTTGGTTCGCTTATACCATCTTTACAGGTTATACAGTCCTGTTGGCTCTGGGCTTATTAATAAAACCTCGCTTGTTAATGGTTGTCTTGATAAGCATCTTTTCCTTGCCTCTGCTGAGACGATGGAAGAAGGGTGCCATGAAGATGGCTCGGGACATCTATTACACCGCCGAACATTTTAAGCATGCCGGGATCTCTTACTGGTTGTTATTATTAGGTCTGACAGGTCTAGGATGGCTATTTAGATTCCTGAACCTAAACGCCGTGGTTGTTGCCTTCGCCGGCTCCCTCTCACTCTTTGAACATATTATACTTATAGCTCGTCAAACAGTCATGTGGGTTCTCTTGCTCGTGTCTCCGACCCCAGGGGGTAGTGGCACCGCCGAATTCGCCTTCGTGGAAATACTATATGGCTTGGTTAATAGAGGAGCCGCTAGCCTCCTAGCTTTTCTATGGAGACTAGTCTCATTCTATCCCTATTTGATAGCCGGCGTAATTATTCTCCCACTGTGGTTAAAACGTGTTCAACAACATCATCCATCCAGTTTGAAAAGATTGCCTACTTTTAAGGGCAAAACAAAATAGATGAGAATAAAGGATTTATGGCTCCCTATTTTGACCATCTTAATCATAATAGTTGTTCTGGCTTTCCCGGCATTGATGGGCAAGCAAATCTTCATGCCTGATCTAGTTAACTATTTGGCTCAGATCAGACAACCTATGGAATGGCATAAAGAAACAGGAGAGGAAATAGTTTGGGCATGGCACATGTTCTCAGGAATGCCGGCATATTTCGTTGGTAGCGTGATTTCTAAGGTTGTTGTATTACCGATCTATTTAATTAATACCTTATTTACTTTTATGAACCCTGTAGGGCTCTTTACCATAGCATTCCTATTGATGGTTCTGTTTATAAGAGGCTTACGAGTAGGGGGATGGGAGCTAGCCACTATCTCTGCAATAGCTTTCGCTATAGCAACCTTCAATATCATATCGCTTGAGGCAGGACACATGACTAAACTCAGATCAATATATGCATTTCCTCTTCTTTTCCTCGGGTTGCTCCTTTTAATTAAAGGCAATAAATGGTCTGGAGCATTAACCTTCTTAATTGGACTGACTGCTGAACTAGCAGGAAATCACCAACAAGTGTGGTATTATGCATTTATAATGGGATTAATTCTTGGAATCGTGGCTGTTATTGATGCACTTAAAAAGCGTATGACTAATAATATCGTCAAAGCAGGAGTAATAGGTATTCTACTGACTATAGTGGCAATTCTACCGTTTACAATGCGTTTCTGGATGCTTTATGAATACACGCCACATAGCATTCGCGGAATGGCTTCCGAGCTGATAGATCCTCAACATAAGAAAAATACAGGCTTGGAAAAGGATTACGCCTCTAATTGGAGCTATGGACTATTTGAAACATTCACATTATTTGTTCCTAACCTAATGGGGGGTGGGTCTAATCAATATGTAGGAACTTCGGGTCCTTTATATAAAGAATTAATCAAGAATGGCGTCCCTCAAATTCAAGTGGAACAAATCGTCCAACATGTGCCGACATATTGGGGAAGCATGCCCTTCACAGATGGACCTGTTTACATAGGCATATTAATTATGTTAGGAGCTATTCTGTCTTTTTTCATCGCTCAAAGAAATTTTATTTTCTGGTGGCTGGTGATCTCAACTATTGTAGGATTGATGTTTGCATGGGGCAAAAACTTCTTTTTCTGGGAACTAGCCTTTGATTATCTTCCCGGATTTAATAAATTTAGAACCCCTATGATGGCATTTCTTATACTACAGTTCACTTTGCCTGTGTTGGCAGTTATGGGATTCTCCTCCTTAGCTAACAAAGAAATTGATTTAAAGAAACGCTTTCAAGCCTTAAAGAAGGCTACTCTAATTACCGGAGGGGTGATTGTAGCCCTTATCTTAGCTTCGGTCTTTATCCTTGACTTCAAAGGACCAGTGGACGCTCAACTCAAAAACAACCCATTCTTCTACGAACTAATTATTAAGCAACGCGAATATATGCTTAGGATGGACGCTATAAGAAATTTAATAATAGTTATTATTGGTGCCGGTGCCCTATGGTACGCCCTAAAAGGAAAAACATCCCTTAGCACCGCATTTAAAATCCTTGTAGCATTAACTCTTCTTGACCTGTTAGGTGTTGCAACAAGATACCTCAAACATTCAGATTATGTGGAAAAATATACCTATGAGAACCTGCCAATGATTGATCCACGATTCAGATTGACCGAAGCAGACCGAACAATTATGCAGGACACAACCCATTATTTCAGAGTTGTTGACCTGACCACTAACCCATTTACAGATGCCCGAACACCTTACTACTACAATAGCGTGGGGGGCTACTTGGCAGCACGGATACGAATCTACCAGGACCTAATTGATAACCACCTTGCGAAAAATAATATTAAGGCATATAGCATGCTCAACACCAGATGGTTCATCGTTCCAATGCAGGGACAGGGTCCCCCCCGTGCAATGTTTAATCCACTGGCTACCGGTCCAGTCTGGTTCGTTGATGAAATCCTGTGGCAAAGAGATGCTAAGTCAGAGAACGAAGCCCTTTTGACTTTTGAACCTAAAAAACAAGTGCTAATAAGAGAACAATATAAAAATTTAGTGAAACCTGTTCCAGAAAACAGGGATACTAATGCCCGAATTAAACTATTGCAATTCTCCCCCATGAAACTGGTGTATGAATATGACAGTGAAACAGACCAATTTGCTGTGTTCTCAGAAATCTACTATGAGCCCGGATGGAAAAGCTATCTTGATGGAAAACCAGTACAGTATGTCCGTGTTAATTATGTCCTTCGGGGAATGTCCGTACCTGCTGGAAAACACACTATTGAATTTAGGTTTGAACCAGATAGCTATGTGATAGGCAGGAAAATCAGCTTAGCAGGTTCAATACTGTGGTTCATAGTCGCTTTCGGATTAGCCCTAATCACTTATAAAGCAAAGAGACAAAACTAAACACGAGTTAGCCTAAAACGCCTAATTATGAATAATGTTCCCACAGCTTCCATCCTAACTATCGGCGATGAAGTGCTGATAGGGAGGACAATAGACAGCAATTCAGCTTGGTTGGGCTCCCAACTATCCTCAATGGGCTTTGAAATACGGCGACACCTCACTGTCCAAGATAAAGATGAGGAAATCAAATATGGCTTGAAAGAACTCCTTGCCGTCTCAGATGTGGTTATAACCACTGGGGGGCTTGGTCCAACAGAGGATGATCGGACAAAACCGGCACTGGCTGAATTCCTTGGGAAAAAATTGATTTTTAGCGAGGAAGTGTGGCAGTGGGTCATTAAATATGCTCAACAGAAACATATTGAAAATCCTGAAATCATTCGCAATCAGGCTGAAATCATAGAGGGAAGCGAACCATTGTACAACCCAGAAGGTTCAGCACCGGGACTATGGATAGAACATAACGACAAGGTGATTGTTGCTTTGCCCGGAGTTCCATGGGAAATGAAAGCCATATTTAAACAAAGTGTTGCCCCTCGCCTGAAAGAAAAATTTAATCTGCCTGAATTCAAAATAAAAGTCATCCGAACAATAGGGTTGCCGGAAGCATCAGTGCGCAATAAACTTAAAGACTTACCAAACAAACTTCCTGAAAATATCCAAATCGGGTTCTATCCATCACTGATTGAAGTTAAAATAGTTTTGCGAGGATATGATGTTGACGAAAAGATTTTAGAACAATGGCATCATAAAATAGCTAAGATTCTGGGCGACATTGTTTATTCCCTCGAAGACAAACCACTTGCTCAGGTGATAGGAGAAATCCTGAGGCAACGCCAACAAACCATTTCCACCGCTGAAAGTTGCACGGGAGGCTACTTAGCACATCTGATCACTTCAATCCCCGGCAGTAGCGATTATTATCTCGGAACAGTGGTGTCATACCACAATCAAGTGAAAAGCAATCTATTGGGAGTTCCTGAGGAAGTGCTTGAAACACAAGGTGCCGTCAGCAAACCAACCGTTGAACAAATGGTTAGAGGAGTCAGGCAAATAATTGGGTCAGACTGGGCTGTGGCAACATCCGGAATAGCTGGACCAACAGGTGGAACACCCGAAAAACCAGTGGGCACAGTGTGGATCGCTACAGGAAACAATGACCGGCTCAGTGCAATCAAATTCCATTTTTCCGGCTCCCGACTTGACGTTATCACTAAAGCAGCCTTAATGGGACTGGATATGCTCAGGAGAATGCTAGAAGACAAGCCAATGATAGATCCTAATAAAATATCATAAAAACTGATAAAAATCATTGCTATCCATTTTCGGGCAATTGAGCAATACTGTTTTGAATCTTTATGACCTTGAATAACATTTTTGTAATACTACTTGCCTAAATATCTCTGAATCAATTGTTTCGCCGCACAAACGACATATTATCACAACAATTTTCTTTCCTTTGAAAATCGTAATTCTGTGATGGAAGCATATTATGCAAACCCGTGCATCACAAAAATCGCACACTTCCACAGCATAATCTTCATGGCACAACTCACAAATGCTCTCTTCCATAAAGAATTTTGCTCCCTAAAAAGTAATCAACATATAATTAGGTACTACAGTATGAGAGACTTAGACAAGTTGGCTTTTAACAGATTTCTCATGGAAGGAACACAGAAAAAATGGACATTCGCTCCCCGGGCAGGATTCGAACCTGCGACCTAGTGGTTAACAGCCACCCGCTCTACCGCTGAGCTACCGGGGAGTGTCAATCTGCATTCTTTGTTGCGGGGGCGGGAGTCGAACCCGCGACCTTGGGGTTATGAGCCCCACGAGCTACCACTGCTCCACCCCGCGGTGTTCAATATCGCTTAACAACTCATATAATTCAAAAAGTTCCCAGACAAACATCCCTTCCTTTTTAACTATTTGTTCTTACATTAGCCTTGATGAATGCAGACATGCAAAAGATAAAAGAGGCTCTACTCCAAACTGATTGTGCATATGAAACTTATTCCTGCAAGGGGCTCAGGATGCGATTGCTCTACCTGTCCATTGCCAAACATTCATGGTTGGTTAAGCTTATTGAGGGTTTAACCGTGGTTGCTTTAAAACTGCACTTGCCCATCTCCTTCTTATTTAAAAAAACAGTGTTCCCTATATTTTGCGGGGGCGAAACAATAGAAGACGCCAAGAAATGGTTTGAATTCCTTGAAAAGAAGGGCATAAACGCCATCCTGGATTATGCTATTGAAGGGAAACAGCGGGAGGAAGCATTTGACAGGGCTCTGAAAGGAAAACTTGAACTATTGAAAGCCGGATCCCTCTATAAAGCGTGCAGATACTTTGAATTCAAGGTCTCAGGAATAGCACCTATCAACATCCTTGAGAAACTATCTGCCGGGGAAAAACTCTCAAGTCAAGAGGCAGAAAGATGGAACAGAGCAATCAAACGGATAGACACACTTCTGAATCACGCCATTAAATTAGGATACACTGTAATGATTGATGCGGAAGAAACATGGCTACAACCCGCCATTGATTCTCTTGCAGAAGAATTTATGGATAAATATAACACAAAACAAAAGGCTTATGTTTACACCACAATACAGATGTATCTTAAAAAGTCTCCCTCTTTTCTGGAAGAATTAATTTCCAGATTTAAGAAAAAAGGCAAAAAGATGGGCATTAAGCTTGTCCGCGGAGCTTATGTCTTAAAAGAACGCGAAAGAGCAAAAGACAAGGGCTATCCAGACCCATTGTGGGAAACAAAAGAGCAGACAGACAAAGCGTATGATAATGCGATTATTACTCTTGCGGAAAATAACGACGTCTCTGACGCCTGCATAGCTACACATAATCTTGATAGCATTGCACTTGCTTGGCAGATTTATAAATCAAAAGACTTGAGTCCAGATTCATTCTGGATGGCTCAACTGATGGGAATGGCCGATTTCCTGACCTGTAACTTAGCCCGGAACGGACTACCAGTGGCTAAGCTGGTGCCCATTGGTCCTGTTAAAGAAGCGATTCCATACCTACTGCGTCGCCTTGAAGAAAATAGTGGTATTCACAGACAATTCAATCTGGAACTGGAAATGATAAAGGAAGAGCTAAGGAGGCGAGGGTGTTAACAAACTCACGACAGTAAGGCAATAAGGTTTTCAACGCCCTCCTTAATTATGGAATATGCCTCTCTGGCAGCATTCAAGTCTTTTTTATATGGATCTGGAACCTCTTTGCCCCCCGTTAATTCCATATAAGGTAAGATTTTCCTATGATGTTTCTTGGAAAGAACTTCCTTTAAATACGATTCAACTTTCTTATCTACAGGAATAACAAGGGAAAATTGAGAGATTTGTGATGGTTCCATAATTTTTGCCCCCCTTTCGGGAGCTGGAACACCTTCTTCCTCAAGAACCCTCCTCATTAATGAACAGACAGGCTCACCATAATGCCAGTAGTCCGTCCCTCGGGAAAAAGCTATTGCTTTCCCACTTTTATGTAAATAATTAAAAAGAGCCTCCGCTGTCGGAGACCTGCATATATTCCCCAAACAAACGAAGAGAATTCTCAGCCTACTATGAGAGTTATAGTTGTGAGAGTTCGCAGGTGTCCCAATTATATTCCGTTTTATAGAAGTCACAGATTTTTTGGGCATCCCCCTTAGGCTGATCAGTAATCATGTAGGTGTGTGTTAATTGAGTTCCCAAAATAAGATCCTTGGTGCATTTGCATTTCCAATCTGTTCCTGAGACACATGACTGTAGAACTAACCCTCCTAATGCAACTATTGCAAGAACAACCTTTTTCATAGCATCTCTTTTTAGAGTTCTTTGACCGTGCAAGATTCGTGTTCGTCCTCAACTTTAATGTAGTCACACATTTTTTGTGCGTCGCCCTTAGGTTGATTAGTGATTAAGTATTTGTATGTGAAATTCCCATCTTGACATTCACAAATCCAGTCTTTTCCACTAAGGCAACCTTGAAGGGAAGAACCCGCCAAAATAATGAAAATCCCAGCAATTAAAACCCTCTTCATGACACATCATGTTTTCTAATACAAAGTTAAAACATTTAGCACTTTATTAAGTTAGAAATTCACAACCTCATTCCAAGATGTAATTCCAGATTAACAAATTTCCCATTACCTTTCTGCTTAAAAATGCTTACAGGCAAAGCATTAATGCGCCCCCCTATTAGTAACATATCTCCGTTTTTGAGACCTATCGCATAGTTAAGCTCTCCACTGATCAAAATTCCTAAATTGTTCGAAGATGGATTGACCCTCAAAATCTCCGAGCTATATATGTGATATAGGAAATAGATTACTGAAGTGTTAAGCCACCCATCTATCCAACGGTTATAGCCGACATAAAGTAATGGCTTCCCAACACTCCCTGAAACACCCAAGTAACGCGATTCTACCGTTTCTTTACGCCATCTGCCATCAATCAACACAGCAATTTTTGAGTCAAATCCACCGTACACTACACCTATCCTATATATATGAGATTTCGCAGGAATTATTCTGCCTAAATAAAAGGAAGTCATAAACCCTGGATCAAAAGTTACAAACTGACTGCTAAACAAAGATTGGATTAAATATTCACTTACCATAATGCTAAATTGACTCCCTATGTCAACCTGCCATATATGTATCGTTGCACTTTCCTCAGGATGGTCAGGATGAAGATTCATATCGTTTAATCCTGCTTGTGGTGAAGAAGCTTCTAATTGTATTTTTAATTGCGGTAAGGTGAACATAGATGCCTGACTACCCTCCCCTCGCTCCTCTGATATGAGATGACCAGTCGTGGACGACGAAGACTCAAACGGTGTTACGAGATAGTCTTGGGAAGTGGCATTTTGGTAGCTATCGCCTTCATTAGCCAACGAATGTTCCAATGACTGAGATACTGAAGAATGGTTGAAAGAGGAAGGCGAAGGTGATTGCAAAGCGTCGTTCCCAAAGTCTGTATTATAAGTGGATTTTGCAGACTTTGATTTATTGCCTATATCTGTCACATAGGCAGTTAAAACAGGCTTCCTGTGTAATAATTCATAATTGTTAAGAGGATATTCAATTAGCAGAAACATAGTAATTGCCATCAATAATGTCTTAAGAGTTCTTTTTACCCTTCGCCACAGTAGTACGCGCTTGATGTTCTGCCATATGGTTAGCAATTCAAGATAGTATTGTACATGTGTCCAGACATACACGGGTGGTTCTTTCGTTAGTTCATTTAACTTGTTCCTTATCGCCTGATCAGTCTGATTGATTGGATTGTTGGCATGTGCGTTAACATTACTCTGTGAGATATTATCCCACACGAAATCAGGTGGGTTTTCCTGTATATGTCCCAGCTTTTCCCTTATTATCTTATCAAATTTTTCGTTGCCTTGCATTCCACTTTTCTTTTATCATCTTTTGAAGCAACTTACGTGCCCGCGCCACTTGGGATTTAGACGTACCAATGCTAATCCCCAATTCCTTGGCTATCTCTTCATGGGAATATCCTTCCACTGCGTGCATTAGGAAAGCCACTCGCGCTCCCTCCGGCAGTTGTTGAATAATTTCTTGCAGTTCTTTTGCTTCCAACTGTTCAATGATTCCCGGCAGTTGTGAGGAAATTTCTACCTCCCCAGGATCAATAGCTTCTATAAATTCAGTAGTGGATTTCCTCTTTCTGATGAAATCAATTATAGTGTTGATAGTTATTTTCCGAGCCCATGCCTCTATAGAACCATTCTTCTTATACATGTCAATTTTTGTAAAAATTTTTATAAAAGCCTCTTGCAAGACATCGGCAGCATCCTCTTTGTTTTTTAGATATGTGATACACACAGCATACAACTTAGGGGCAAGCATTTTGTATAACGTCTCTTGGGCTTCCGGGTCTCCCTTCTGACAACCTTTAATAATTTCCTGTTCAGTTGTCTTGTTCATGGTGCTTCTTTAATTGTTAAAGTTGCCCCTTTCCCTATGTTGCGAGTAATTTGTTCGTATAGGTCCTCATGAGAATCTTCATCTATTATAATTATTGTGTCTTCAAACTCCTCCAACGCCGCATCTATCCACAAAGATTTAGGAATGGAGTTGAGCCATTTAGAAATGTTGAGGTTTAAAATAGCGACATAAGTGCCCTGAGCAGATAATTCTTTTGATTTGTTATGAGGACCATCAAACTTTATCACTTTATCCTCATTAATACGAATGAGCACTGTCTTTTCCGTAGGAAGACAAAAACAACTATCGGCTTTAAGCCTGCCCTTAATAAATACTGAGGGGGTTCTGTTATTATCCCTATCATCGTCATCATCATCATCTTCTTCTTCCCCTTCGGGTATATATAAAGAAACATTTAAATAATCATATCTTCCTGAAGGAATGGTATAATTGAATTTCTTATCATCAGTTATTTGTTGAATCCTCCTATCTACTATATGAACATCCTCTTTGCCGTCTCTAAACCCCGAAATCTCAATCTCTTCAATGAAAAGAAACCAATTATCTATTATAACTATTTGATTGGTCTCTTCTTTAGTTGGGGCATTCACTATGCGCACTTCAAGAGTCGCTGTTTGTTTTTTCTTCCGAGATCTACAACTGGTGATGTTTAACACACTATAGATTAATACTCCTAAAATTAGCATAGTGCTTATCGGAAACTCACTATGTCCGACCCGTTGGAACCAACCTCGCCTAAATTTGTTCATATTCATAAGAGAATACGTTAAAGGCTACCTAAAAGTTTAAAATTAAGATATTATGATTCCAAAAGAGGTGATAGAAAGAATAGGGGAATATGAGTGGGAGATTCCGAAACATTTCAGGTCAGATATGCGTGTTCCGGCTCGTTTCTTCGCTTCGGAAGAAATGCTTCCCCAAGTTTTGAAGGACAAAGCTCTTTTGCAACTGGTTAATGTAGCCACTCTCCCTGGGATTCAAGGATATGCTCTCGCAATGCCGGACATCCACGAAGGATATGGGTTTCCTATCGGTGGGGTCGCTGCGATGGACGTTGAGGAAGGCGTTGTGTCCCCAGGTGGAATAGGATATGACATAAATTGCGGGGTCAGGATTCTGACTTCCCAAGTTAGTTTTAAAGAAGTTGCAGAACACATAGAAGCCCTTGCAAACCTTGTGTTCCAATATGTTCCAGCAGGGGTCGGAAAAGGCGGTAAATTCAAGTTATCTAAAAAGGAAATAAAAAAGGTTTTGGAGACAGGGGTTCGTTGGGCATTGGATAACGAAATGGCAACCGATTCAGACTTGCCTTATATTGAAAGCAAGGGACAGCTCCCCAATGCCGACCCAGACGCCGTGTCCTCAATAGCAATAGAGAGGGGTAGCGACCAATTGGGTACCATGGGCAGTGGCAATCACTTCGTGGAAATTCAAATTGTTGAGAAAATTTTTGAACCCGAGATAGCCAAAGATTTTGGACTGTTTGAAGGACAGGTTGTCTTTATGATTCACACCGGGTCCAGGGGGCTTGGACACCAAGTGGCTACTGATTACATCAAACTGATGGTTGCTAACCTGAAGAAATGGGGCATCGACTTACCAGACAGGGAATTGGCATGTGCTCCCATTTCCAGCCCAGAAGGTCAGAGATACATAACGGCGATGAACGCGGCGGCAAACTTCGCCTTCACAAACAGGCAATTAATAACCCATCAATTGAGGAAGGCATGGAAACAGGTGATGGGTTCGGCAGGGGGACAATTAAGAATTTTATACGATGTTGCACACAACATAGCAAAGATTGAAACCTATGAAGTCAACGGTAAGAAAAAACAAGTTTTAGTCCACAGAAAAGGGGCAACCCGGTCCTTCGGTCCTCATCACCACGAAATCCCGTCTCAATATCGCTCTTCCGGGCAACCTGTCTTGATCCCAGGCAGTATGGGAACAGCGTCCTACGTACTTGCCGGAACCGAAACTTCATACTCTAAAAGTTGGGGAACAACTTGTCATGGGGCAGGAAGACAAATGTCAAGGAGGAAAGCGCGAGAGTCTGTTAATGCATCGGAATTGATAAAAGATTTAGATAAACAAGGCATAATTGTTAAGGCGCATAGCAAGAAGGGCGTTACGGAAGAGGCGCCGTTAGCATACAAAGACGTGGACCAAGTGGTTGAGGTTGTTGATAAAGTGGGAATAGCGAGGCGAGTGGCTCGCCTCAGACCATGGGCAGTAATAAAAGGCTAAAATTTAATAGCACATGTTGTCAAAACAAGAATTTGAAAAAACAGTTGAAGAATTAAAGGAGTCAAAGCCGTTCCTCTTCTCTATAAAAGAGGACGGAACCCTTGAAACCAATTTGTTTGTCCTCCAAGAAGTGCTTAAACAACACAACTTCCAAATTGATTATAAATATCATTGGGAAGACGATGCATATTGTATTCAACTTAAACTCTTAAAAGAAGGAAAACAAGTGTTTGAAACCTCACTATGCAGAGAAAACGTCCCTAAGAACATCTCTTTTGAAGAGTTGACATCGCTGGAAGTTTCCCTCCTTGAAGAAGCATTAACAAAAACCTTTAAGGACTTTTTCAAGATAGACGTACGATAACGCAGTTAGTGAAGCCATTCATTCTATTCGGCTCCTGCAAAATCTAATGAGCTCTTTGCACAATATGTTGATTACTTTTTTACAAAATAAAAAAGCCGGCACCCGAGGTAACCCCCGAGCACCGGCACTGGGCGGAGCGATATGCGGGGCTGATGCGAGAATTGTCAGAATTTAGCCATCATATACATAAACGTTATTCTATGCGATTTATTGTGCATGACACAGAGGAAATTTCTGGATCCCCTTGTTGTATGTTATCCCCTAATGTGTTGCAAATAGCAGAAGCATCCCTCTCGCTCTGATTAGTTATTATCTCATAGTCCGTCCACACATCTCCCCACTTATCGGTTATTGTGCATTGGCACAACCAGTCATCGGTGGGATAGCAACCAACTATTATTGTCAGGAAGAATCCTAATGCCCCAACTTTAATCATTTTCCACGTCATGATCCTCCTATTTTATTTCCTCCACTCTTGAGTAAAGTTCCTCGTCAATCACTTCACATTCAATCCTGCACACTGCCTCCGCATCCTTAGATTTCTCATTTGTTATTATGGAAGTGAGATATTCCGTTCCGGTGTCTTTGTTTTTGCAATAGCATTTCCAATCGGCAGTTGGTGCACAGGACAAGAGAAACCCTGCCATCATCACTGTTGTAAATAGAAACCTCATGGCTTGTTAATTTACAGGACAAACACTAAATGAACCATCTCCTTTGAACTTCTTAAGGGTAACTTTGACCGTCCATTGACCTGGCGTGCCACTCTTGGTTGTTCCAGAGAATGTGTCGTCGCCAGAGTCCTTGGTCAAGCCGTGGTCAAAGACCACATTTCCACTGGCATCGGTAATCGTTATCCTCAATTCCCCTTTGTTTGCCGTAGTTAAATCGAAGTTGACCTCTGCCAGCTCAGAAGGGTTCTGCCACAACCTCTCCTCGGACAGGTTGGCTCCCGCTCCCCCTCCTGTAACGTCTCCGCCGATGCACTCTCCCACATCCTGCCACATGATTTGTCCGTTGCCACTGCCACAAGAAGTGCCAATGAGTAGCATTGTAGTCAAACCAGCAGTTAGTAGGATTTGCTTCATCATGGTTAGTTGATTTTAAGGCTTTGCGTCCGCTATTTATAAACGGTCTAAATATAGAAAAGGTTGGAATCATCAAACTGAGTAATTTAGCCGTGTTATGAAAAAAGCTCTGTTCAAAGCAATAGAAAAGGCAGTTATCATCTTTTTGGTTGCCATACCCCTCCTTCCTGTTTTCTCACAGAAATCCATAGAATTTTTCTTTCGTTTGCCAGAAGGAAAAGTATATAGATTGAGGGATTTAAAGAATGCACATCCTGATTCAGTGAAAATTCTTGACCTGTCTTATGCCAAGATTTCTACGTTACCTCCCGAAATTCTAAAATTTAAAAACATTGAGGCTATTATCCTCAGGAAAAATCCTGCTCTAAAAGTGAAACAGGTTCTAAGGGAACTTGCTCAGTTGCCCAAATTATGGTATTTAGACTTGTCATGGAATCGGTTTACTTCTTTGCCTGATGAAGTGGGACTCCTAACCAACTTAAAAGTTCTGAAACTGAATGACAATAAGGCTATCAATCACATTAGCGATGCTATCTGTAATGTGCCTCTGGAAGCAATCCATTTAAAGAGAACATATATGTTAGATGTTGAAAATGTTTTCTCCACACTTTCCAATTGTGATGGGCTCCTTGCAATTGACCTGTCGTTTAATCAATTGTTTTCCATCCCTGCCAATGTTAAAGACTTGCACAGTCTGGAATTCCTCGCTCTAAACAACAATCTGATAACTAAACTTCCTCCCACATTGAGCGATTTGCCCAACTTGAAGTGGTTAAACCTTCGTGGAAATGTGTGGATTAATGCCGAGCAGGTGTTTGACGCCCTCGCCAATTCAAAATCTCTGGAAACCCTCATAGTTAGTGAATGCGACATAAAGGAATTGCCTGATAACATAGGGAACTTGAAACCCTTGAAATATCTAGACCTCAGGTCAAATAATATGGTTAAAGTCAGTGGTGGCTTATGTGAACTAAAAAACTTGGAAGTCCTTCTGTTGGGATACATCAATTTTGGCGAACGAATGAATTATTTAGAAAAAATTCCATCATGCATACGCAACCTTAGGAAATTGAGGAAGTTAGATTTGAGAGGCAACAAGTTAGAGGCTTTGCCGGCATCAGTTAAGAAACTCACAAACATGGAACATTTAGATGTGTCTCTGAACGAATTAACTCGCTTCCCAGCAGGAATATCTTCAATGAAAAAAATATCATATCTCAATCTGGGTGGGAACAAGTTCTCTCAATTCCCCACTGCTATATGTAGGCTAACTAATCTGGACACGCTAATCTTTGACGGGTTCTATTTCCATCCTGCCAAGTTTAAGGTCAAAAGCCTTCCTTCGTGCATAGGAAACTTGGAACAGTTAAAAGTTTTGTCTTTGAACGATCAGGTCATCAGGAACCTGCCCCCATCAATAACTAACCTCTCAAATCTTGAAGAACTGTGGGTTAGAAACAACTTGCTTAAGCATCTGCCAGAAGACATTCATGAATTGGGAAATTTAAGATTAATGAATTTGAAAGCCAATGAACTGGAAGATTTGCCTGAGACAATGCCTCAACTTGCTTCACTTAGGATCCTTGATATTAGTTATAATCTGCCCCTTGACCTCCAAAAGGTACTGCCCATTTTAATTCAAATGAAACAACTTGAACTGCTTGACATTAGTTATAATCCCACTATCACGGATGAATTGGTTAAGCAATTGGAAGAAGCCCTTCCTAATACTGAAGTGATAGCCATTCCGATAGATGACTATTTGCGTGTGCCCCCTCCTTCTTGGCTTCAAGAAAAAATAATGAAAAAGTATCAAAAAATCAAGCGATAAGGATTATACTAAAAAATGGCTTGATGCTCTATATACGATGAAGGCGAACAGATAGGCAAGAGTCCAAGTGTATGCAATCTCCCATAGAACCATTTTCCAGCCAGCCTCGTGTTTCATAATTGCCAGCGTGCTCATGCACAACATAGCGAAAATGTAGAAAACAAGTAGGGATAGCAGGACGGGTGTTGTGATCGCTTCATCATGGGCAAGGAAATCATGCAGGTGTTCAATGGCACTCTCGTCCATTAATCCATACAGGCTTGCCATAGTGCTCACAAACACTTCCCGTGCCGCAAAGGAAGACAAAATCCCTACGGTGATCTTCCAGTCGTAGCCAATGGGTTCAAACACAGGTTGGATGGCTTTCCCAATGTGTCCTAATAGGCTTTCCTCAACACTTGCAGGCTCAACGTATTCCAATTTGCCGTCTGCCAAGGTGCTAAACTGATGAATGCTTATGTTTCCAAGAATCCAAAGAATGATGGTCATTACGATAATAATCTTAGTTACGCCCTTTATGAATATTAGGACTTTAAGCCATGTGGAATATAAAGCGTTTCTCAGGGAAGGAATTTGATAATCTGGCAATTCAATAATGCTCCCAATGGGTTTGTCGTCTTTAGCAGGAACGATTTTGTTTACTATCCAAGCGGAAACGAGCACAGCAAGGATGGAAAACATATATATCCCGAACAGGACAAGCCCTTGCAATTGAACAGGTCCCACATACACATTGGGAACCAATATGCCCACAATGAGTAGATAGACAGGTAATCTGGCAGAACAACTGGTTAGCGGAGTAACGAACATAGTAATCAGTCGTCTCCTCTTGTTCTTAATTATCCTTGTTGACATTATAGCGGGCACTGCACAGGCAAATCCACTAAGCAGAGGGACTATGCTCAAACCTTCCATACCTAATTTCCTAAATAGCGAATCACTCAGAACACTCATTCTGGACAGATAGCCCGTGTCTTCAAGCAAAGTGATAAGGAAGAAAAGTATGGCTA
>JAADEI010000087.1 GCA_013153515.1 Chlorobiota bacterium
TTGACGCACTTTTCTATGATTGAAAAGCTGATTACACGGTCTCAATTTCGGAAACTTTAACCTGAAAAATTAGACCTAAAGGGAAAGGAGGTGTATATGCTAATTATGCAAAAGGTTCCAGCTTCAAATTCTTTAACCACAGGCAAAGGTTGTTGCCCATAAACAGTCAACGTGAATAAGGTCAATAAAGCAGCCATTATCCCTTTCCTCATGAGTCTGTTTTAAAAACAAAGTTAGTTGATTACATTGATTTTAAAAATCCAATTGTCTATTAAAGTCTTTCAAGTCTTTATACCACTTTACGTAAAAACATTGAAATTTCTTTGTTTCAAGCAACTCATACTATTTTGTTTGTATATCAATTTTTTATAACTTTGGCAAATACATCTTTTGCACCACTAATACATAAAGGACATGTCAAGAGCAAAATAATAAATCATGGGACACTTACAATTCCTTAGAAATGTTGTCAATGCTTGGCTTCTTGGCTCTTTAATAACTTGGATTCCAGCCAGCGCTCAAACAACAATCTGTTCCGGAGGCTGTCCTTCCGGAATATCCATTCCAGATGGAGGATGCCCAACACCTACAACTTCAACAATTAACGTAACAGGAGTTGGAACCATAGACAACACCTTCGGGCTGGTTCAGGTTTGTGTCTATATAACCCACACTTGGCGATCGGATATAGACATGTATCTTGTAGCTCCCGATGGAACACGGATAGAATTATCCACTGATAATGGTAGCTTGGGCGATGACTTCGGAACAGGCTGTTCCACAGGGCAAATGCTGTGCTTTGATGTAAACGCCACTACTTCTATAACATCATGGGGAAGCACGGATCCCGCAACAGGAACTTATCAACCAGAAGGATGCCTTGGAGCAGTCAATAATGGACAAAATGCCGACGGAACGTGGACTCTGGAAGTGTGTGATGATTTAGGTGGAGACAACGGTGCAATTGAAGGATGGTGCCTAGTGTTTGATAATAATCCGCCTGTACCACAAAATATACAATATAATTGTACCTCTTCAAATGATAACTTCCCCAATTGTCACTGCATTCAGCCTGGACCATCAAATTTTATAGGGCAGTCTAGTTCTTCTTATACCGAAGATGAACCCGGCAATTTCGGCTCCGAATTCTGTGGTTCTACAGACAACAATCAGTGGTTCTGTTTTAATGCGCCTGCCTCAACAGTAACTTTTGACTTTTTAGTTTCTAATTGTACAAATGCATGGGGCGTACAGGCAGAAGTGTATTCAGTATCAGGAAATTTATGTAGTCCAACTTTCACAAGTGTTTCCAATTGCTGGAATCCAACCACGGAAACAAACGGAACTGTTACCGCTTCGGGATTAATCCCTGGGCAAGTATATGTTTTGATGGTTGATGGTTATGCAGGTGACGTTTGTGATTTTGAAATAGTTAATTGGCAACCGGGGGCTCTACCTTTAGAAGGTATCTCTTTAACAGGCAAGGTTTCCTCAAATGGTGAGCATATTCTAAAATGGACGACCATAATCACTGAAAATGACGAGGTCAACGGGATTTTCGCCATAGAGCGATATTCCCCAGAGTCAGGCAGAATGGAAGTTCTTACAGAAGTGCCTATTGAAAACAAAGACACATTCACATATATCGTTTATCCAGAGAAGGGTATGGCAGTAGCAACCTATAGAGTCGTTGCTTATCAAGAAGGTATGGAACAACCTGTGTTTAGCAATACAATAACCTTACGTGGCACTTATGACGGTATCCCTGCAGACATAACGTATAGCACGGGAACAAAAGGAATCGTTATTTATGCTTGGGAACCTGTAATACTCAACTTGAACATACTATCACTCTCTGGTAAATTGCTTAATTCATATTCACATCAATTAAACGGAAACCAAACAACCACTGTTTCTTTGGGCAGTTTGCCCCCAGGGAGTTATTTCATTCAGGTTTACGACCATTACACTGGTTCAAAAAGAACAATCCCATTTGTTGTATATTGATAGAAAAACAAATAAATATATTGTTTAATTGGGGTTGAACTTCAAGGACACAGCCCCTTATTAACGTTGCTGGGTTTAAGGTTTTTCGTCCCAAGGTTCTTTTGTTGAATAGCTTGTGTCTATAAGAAAATGCGATAGTAAAATATAGGCATGAAGCCCAATTGGTAGCTATATCTCAGTGGAGGGTTTCCGCCTGTATAGACTATGGTAAAGACGTTTTTCCATCCGAACACATTAACTAAGTCAACCCCTATTTCGTGTCCCACTTTGCTTTTGTCTATGCGAATCCTGAGTTTGATGTCAAACCGTTTGTATGGGGGTAGTTGCAGCGTATATGCCAATGAGTCAACATATACTATTTCGCCTTTTGCGAGGGATTGAGCGGTGTCAATGGGGCTATATCTCTTGTTTCCAAGGACAGTGAATCTGAGCCCTATCATTGGTGTGTATGTGGTTTTGCCCCTGTTGAATGTTTTTTCCCATGCTACCACTTGCTTGAAGGCAAACCGTCCGTTATAAACTGTGTTATACCAGTTTCCATCGCTCCCGCGATACTTTGAATCATAAAGGGAGACGGCGGTTAGCGTGTATATGCCTTTGTGGAAGAAGTATTCCAGAGCGATGTCAACTCCTATGTTTCGGGCAACCCCTTTGTTCACTAATTTGTCTGGCCAGAACCTGTTCAGGTCATATCCTTCGTTGACAATAGAATAAGAAGATGGCTTCTCTTCCACTGGAACGTCAAAAAGATATTGATAATAGGCTTCTATGAGGAATTTCCATGGTCCTTTATTTCCTTTAAGTCCGGTGATGAAGTGTGAACTTTTCATGAAGTCAACATTTGTGTTCAAGTAGTGATATCCTGAGTCAGTGAGAGTTCTGGCGGTGTATAAGTAAAAAGGAATTGTTTGGGCATAGAGCCCGGCGCTTATGTGTCCTGATAAGTTTTGGGACAGTTCGCGTCGGATAGATACTCTCGGTTCAAAAGAAACTTTCCTGTTTAGGGAGAAGAGCATTGAATGGAATCCGCCGACAACCTTTGTCCTGTTGCGTTTCCAGTGGAGTTCAACGTAATGTTTGGTGAGCCAAAACTTGCCTGAATATACCTGTCTTACTTCAAAGTCATTGAGATAGTCGCGATATATGGAATCATAGAGGTTTGCGAAGAATAGGGAGGCGTCGCCACCAATGAGGAAACTGACGCTTTTGGAAAGCTTTTTGTTCCAGCGGAGGTAAGTAGCGAGGCGGTCGTAATTAAACCGATAGATTAAGTAGCTTTTGAGGGAGTCCACAATAACCGTATCTGTCAAAACAGTGCGATATATTCTTAATTGATGGTTTTGTTGCATTTCATTGCTTGCTACCAAGTCGGCTTCTATTTTACCATTTTTCCCGGCGGGAAGGGTGAATTTAATTCCCGTTACGCCCGCTCTTGTGCGATAGTATTCATCAAGGTCAACGGCTCCATATAAATCAATATCGTTCGGGTCTGTCTTGTTGCTTTTGATAATGTCTATTTTGCTTGTTCCACCCAGCCCCCAGATGCTAAGGGAAGTCCTTGATTTGAGAGGGAAGTGGAACTTGAATGCTAGGTCTTGATATTGAGGCACTGCATCGGTGCCTATGTCTATGCCAAGTAAGTGGAAAATAGCCACTGTTGAATAGCGGTAGTTGACAAGATAGGAAGCCCCCATTCCTTTATTTATGGGACCTTCCGCCAGAGCCCTCACGCCCAGAAAGCCAAATTCCCCTTGAAACTGGTGTCTTTCTGAGTTGCCCCGTCGCATAGTTAGGTCAAACACCGCAGCAATTGAATTGCCGAAGCGAGGTGGGAACCCCCCGGCATAGAACACTGAATTGGCAAGAATTTGAGGGGCAATCATACTGAGCGGACCGCCCCGGGCTCCCGGAACACCAAAGTGGTTAGGGTTAGGAATGTCAACATTTTCAAGGCGCCACAGCACGCCCAGTGGCGAATTGCCCCTAACAATCAGGTCATTGGAAGCATCATTGTTGATTACAACGCCTGCATAGGTGGATGCCATCCGAGCCGGATCGCCCCGACTGCCTGCAAACCGCTCCGTCTCCTCAAGGTCAAAGACCACGCTGCTCCCAGCCACAGGGATTTTTTCCATTTTTACTGTTATGGTCACCGTATTTAAAGATTGGCTTCGTGGTTCTAACAAAATATCTATTTGAACAACCTGTCTGCCGCTCACAACAACACGCTCATAGACAAACGGTTCATATCCCACTGAAACAGCTTCAAGCCGGTAAATGCCCGGAGAAACATTGTCAATCCTATACTTTCCTTTTTCATCCGAGAAAACAGCTTTAACGAGGGTTGAGTCTTTCAATAGCTTCACTGTAACTCCGGCAAGAGGGTCCCCACTAATCGCATCCTTCACAATGCCCGTAATAACTGCATGCTGAGAAAAACCATGGCTAAAAGATAAAATTGCCAGTGTAAAAAACACACACCATCGCATAATTATCAAACTTAGAAAAGTTAGATAAAAGGCACAGAGTTCTTTTTTGAAAACCACGGTGGACGCAGAGTTCTTTTAAACCACAGTGTCGCACGGAGTTATGCACAGATTTAATTTATATAATCTTGTTTTTATATCTATAGAGTCTAACAGAGTTTATTATCAGCACCACGTCTGAGAAAGCCATTGAGAGGGCTGCCAGTGTTGGCGATAGGTATCCGGCACCGGCAATGGGAATAGCTATGGAGTTATATGCGAATGCCCAAAACAGGTTTTGCCAAATGGTTTTATAGATTGCTATTCCCAGAATCCAAGCTTCTTTTACTTTTAATAGGGAATCTGATAGTAGCACTATGTGTGCTGAGTTTCGTGCTATGTCCGTTGCCGAGCTGAATGAGAAGCTGACTGCTGCAGCCATTAGTGCCGGAGCATCATTTATCCCGTCGCCCACCATTGCCGTGGGCACTTCCCGGTTGAGTTCTTGAATGATTCTCAGTTTGTCGCCGGGATGCGTCTCATAATACACCTTTTCTATTCCCAGTTTTTTAGCGACCATCAATGCTTTCTCCTTCTTATCTCCTGTTAACAAGATCGGCTCAATTCCCTTTTTCTTAAACCAATCAATAACTTCTTTTGCCTCTGGTTTTATGTCATCCCCAATTTTTAAGTGTCCTATTTCTTTGCCGTCTAATTGCACGGATATGTCTGCGTGTCCATTGTCGCTATGTGTCCTGCCCACAAACACTCTTTTACCATCTTTCAACCGGGCATAGATGCCCTCCCCTCGCTCCTCCCTAACCTCTTCAAACTCAACCAATGTTTGCACCTCAGTGCCCCATTCCTCAACTATTGACTTAGCAATGGGATGGATAGAGTGTTTCTCTATGCTTACTACAAGACTCTTAAATTCATCTGGATTAATGTTTGTTTCCCAATGGGTTATCTTAAATTTCCCGGTTGTTAGGGTTCCCGTTTTGTCAAACACCACCCTTTTAATGTGCGGAAGAATTTCAAACACATCTGCATTCTTTACAAGTATGCCCTTTTTAGCCATGAGACCCACTCCCACCGCTATGGCTGCCGGTGTTGCTAAGCCCAGAGCACAGGGGCATGCAATGACCAGAACCGCCACAGCATTTAAGAGAGCTTTGTCAATGGGGCTACCTAATAAGAAATACCAGATTCCAAAAACAATAAGAGAGATAAGAAGTACTATGGGCACGAACCACGCACTGATGCGGTCGGCGAGCCGTTGCAACGAAGGCTTCGTCTGTTGTGCCTCCTCCGCTATCCTAATTATTTCAGCAAGAACTGTTTTAGACCCCACTGCTTCGGCTTCCATCACTATGCTACCATCCACTACCACCGTTCCTCCATAGACCTTGTCCCCAACTTTTTTTAGTACTGGAGTGCTTTCGCCAGTCAAGAAAGACTCATCAACGAGAGCGGAACCTTCAATCACCACTCCGTCGGTAGGCACCTTCTCGCCCTCAGCAACTATAATTCGGTCTCCTTCTTTGACCTCCTCAAAATCAATTTCTTTAATTGTGCCATCTGGAAGGAGAACCCTCGCTTTTCCCTGCAATAAGGCAGTCAGTTGCTCAATGGCATCCCTCGTCTTAGCAGTTGCCCGATGTTCAATATACTTGCCCCATAGAATTAAAGTGATTATTCCTGCCGCTGTTTCAAAATATATATCGCCACCTTTGAAAAGCATTACCCAGCTATATATGTATGCTGCCGTAGTGCCCAATAATACAAGCACATCCATATTAGGTGCACCTACCCGAACCGACTTATATGCCGCTTTACCCATCAAATACCAACCGAGGAGGAACACAGGGGTTGCAAGGAAGGCATGTAACCAAGGATTGCGTAAAGCGGGAATGAACATAGCCAACCAGAGCGGAAGAGTAAAAACAGTAGCAAAAATGGCGTAGTGCAACAAGGTAAAACGTGGCTTTTCAGATTTTTTCAGAACCTTATACCCCAAAGTTTCAATGTGTTCAGCATATTTAGAGCAATCGCCCGGACCATTCACCTTTACATATCCTCTTATGACATCCACATAAACCTCCTCAGCACCATTGGATTTCAAAAAAGTCTCTATACTCTTAGCACAGGACGGGCAATCCATCCCTTCAACACGGAATTCGCACACTGCCATCCTACTAACTTAACGAATTTATCTAAATGCGTTGTGCCAATAGGCAACATTCTCAAATGTTTGACGTTTTTATAAATTATAGCGAGAGATTCAGGGCTATGCACAGAAAAGAAAGAGAATAGTTATACAACTTTTTTGACGAAAAAAACTTTCTACGTCCCCAAATACTGCTTATTGGATGCCGAGGGGGCAACGTCCCTATGAGACAGGGGCTCCTGGCGATGCGTCTTTGTCAGTGGTTAAAAGGATAACTTTACCACTGTCGTGGGCGGCAAGCAGCATCCCCTGCGATTCAATACCCCTCAGTTTTCTAGGCTTCAAATTCGCTACAACTACTATGTTTTTGCCGACTAACTCCTCTGGTGAGTAATGTTGGGCTATTCCAGCAACAATGGTCCTTTCTTCCGTTCCAAGAGAAATTTTTAGAACCAAGAGTCTGTCAGCATTGGGATGTTTCTCAGCGGAGATGACCTTGGCAACTCGCAAGTCCAACTTACTGAAGTCTTCATAATCAATCAAAGGTTTGCTTTCTGGCTGTTGACCTTGTTGCTTCTGTTCTTGTGTTTGCATGTCTCCTTTGAGTTTTTTGATCTGTCGTTCAACTTCTTCATCCGTTATTTTTCTAAACAACTGCTTGGGTTTATTTGCTTTATGTCCCTTAGGGATGAGTGGTTTTTGAGAAAGAATGTCCCATGAAAGTGAGTTGATGTTTAGAATTTGCTTGAGTTTTTCAGCAGTGAAGGGCAAAAACGGCTGCATTAGGATATTAAGAGCAGCCACTATCTGTATTGCGTCGGAAAGGGTTTGCCCCGCTTTCTCTGGTTCGTTTTTGATCACTCGCCACGGCTCCTCCTCCGACAAGAGCTGATTTCCTTTCTGTGCCAATTCCATAACCGTCCATAAAGCATCTCTGAACCTGAATGTTTCAATGCTTTCCTCAACTGATTTCTTGCTTTCGGAAATCCAATCATAAACAAAATCTCGTGGATTATAAGGCACTTCACTATTGAAATATCTATGAATAAGCGTCAATGCCCTGTGTATAAAATTACCAAGATTTCCAACCAGTTCGGTGTTCACTTTCGTCTGGAAATCCCTCCACGTGAATTCACTATCTTTCAATTCAGGCATGTTTCGTGTGAGGACATATCTGAGCAAATCTTGTTCATTAGGGAAGTCTTGAAGATACTCGTGAACCCATATTGCCCAGTTTCTGGACGTGGAAATTTTATCGCCTTCAAGGTTCATAAACTCATTTGCTGGAACATTCTCAGGAGGAGAGAAATCTCCATGTGCTTTGAGCATAGCAGGGAAGATGATGCAGTGGAAAACTATGTTGTCCTTCCCGATGAAGTGAATTATGGCGGTTTCTTGGTCCTGCCAGTAGTCCCGCCAGTCAAAGCCCTCCTGTTGAGCCAACGCTTTTGTTGCTGAAATGTATCCAATGGGTGCTTCAAACCACACATATAAAACCTTTCCTTTGGCGTCGGGCAACGGAACAGGAACACCCCAATCAAGGTCTCTGGTCACAGCCCTCGGCTTCAAACCTTGGTCAAGCCATGACCGGCATTGCCCAACAACGTTCGGTTTCCAATCCTTAGCGTGTTCTTCCAAAATCCACTTTCTTAGCCAATCTTCATATTTATTCAATGGGAAGAACCAATGCTTACTTTTCTTCTTAATAGGTGTTGAACCTGTGATGGCAGATTTTGGATTAATGAGTTCATCTGGGGACAGGGCAGTCCCGCACTTCTCACACTGGTCCCCATAAGCCTTTTCATATCCACACTTGGGGCAGGTTCCTACTATATACCTATCTGCGAGAAACATTTTGGCTTCCGGGTCATAATACTGCTCGGTCTCCCGTTCCTCCAGAATGCCCTGTTCATAAAGCCTTAGAAAAAACTCTTGTGCGGTTTTGTGATGCAATGGGTCGGAAGTCCGATGATATATATCAAAGGAAATCCCTATGTCCTCAAAAGTTTTCTTGTTCAAACTGTGGTATCTATCAACCAGTTCCTGAGGGGAAATTCCTTCTTGCCGGGCACGAATGGTTATTGGAACGCCGTGCTCGTCGCTACCGCAAATGAACTTAACATCGTCGCCCTTCAACCTTCTGTATCTCACATAGATGTCAGCCGGCAGATATGCCCCCGCTAAATGTCCAATGTGGATTGGTCCATTGGCGTATGGTAGAGCCGATGTAACCAGAAACCGCTTAAATGTTTTTTTCTTTGTCATAATTAACGCTAAATTACAATGATGAGAGTTGTTGTTCCTAAACCTTTACAACCAGGGGACTCAGTTGCCGTGTTCCTGCCCGCCCGATCAGTTGACTTCAAAGACATTGGGTTTGTATTGCAGCTATTGAAAAGTCAGGGTTTAAGAATTAGCGATTTGCATGCTGTCGGGAAACACTACTATCAGTATCCTCTACCAGATGCCGAACGAGCAGACCTCATAAATAAACAATTGCAAGATGACTCAATTTCTATGCTATGGACAGGACGAGGTGGACTGGGAACATTGCCTATTCTTGATAGAATCCAGTGGTTCAGATTGGCAGAAAAACCCAAATGGATAATGGGCTATAGCGACATAACTGCTGTGTTGATGCATCTATGGACTAATTACACGCTGGTTACTATCCACGGACCCGTAATGCGAGACCTTAAGGAAGCCCTTAACCTGCTTGAACTAACAGAGACTCCTCCTTCCTTTGAATGGAAGCCACGATTCATACTTAACCCCGGAACGGTCAGTGGACACTTCATCGGCGGAAACCTATCAATGATTTATAGCCTTGTGGGAAGTAATAGTCTTCCAACCAACTGGCAAG
>JAADEI010000066.1 GCA_013153515.1 Chlorobiota bacterium
CCCTCCGAATGAGCCTTCCCCGACGGGAAAAGCCCTGAGTAACACAGGAGTCCGGCGCACCTGCGGGAGACCTCGTTCCCTGTTGGTTACTAAAAATTGACACAATTTGCGGGAACTGGTCTCCAAAACTGCTCCCCCCTTCACCAGAACGTGCATCTGCCGTAAAGAAAGCATCTTGTTGATTTTGACAATTGCTCGCTCTGAGTCGCTTCAAGGCAGAAACATACATTTAGCAAAATTTCACTTAGTCTGCCAGAAACCCTTGATTTATTGTGTGTGTGTGTGTGTGTGTGTATAAAACTTCCGTTAATGCCTTAAATATGCTATACATGAACTCAATTACCTTGGTCGTGACTCCCAGAGCCAACTTTTTAGCCCCTATCATCATTCCGTCAGTTTCTGGATACAAATATAAAACATTTTGAGAAAATGGGTCAGGGGCGGCAGACATTTCGCTCATTTTCGTCAAAATAGTGCCCTGAAAATCAGTCATTTCTTGAATTTTGCCTTCAAAACAGTGGCTAACAAAATACTGGGTTATTTTAGAATTAATTATTATACGTTTCGGATTTCGTTTTGCTTCCACTACTTCTGAAAAACGCGTGTAGGCGAAAAGGATTTTCAAATGCGGGGAAATCAAACCTACTTTAATTCAGTACAATGCAGAGATAACATTTTAAAATAACCTTTCATTCCTTGACAATTCAGGTTTTAAAAATCGGCAATATCTTTGCATTTATGAGAGTTGTTGAGATAATAGGCTATTATGTTCGTGGTTTTTTGATGGGCTTGGCTGATTCGGTGCCTGGCATTTCAGGGGGAACGATAGCGTTTGTTACTGGGATATACACCCGTTTGATTGATAATCTTTATATCATTTCAGAGTTCTTCAAGAAACACTTATGGAAACTGAATTTCAAGTTTTTGTTCAAAGAGTTAGACTGGCTGTTTCTTATTTCCTTAGGTGCTGGAATCGTTTCCGCTGTTGTCGTAATGGGTCATACGATGGTTATGTTGTTGGCAAACTATCGGGCTATGGTGTGGGCGACGTTTGCGGGGTTAGTGGTTGGTTCATTATATGTAGTGGCACGGGAAGTTAAATTTTCATGGCGGGTGGTGTTAACAGGAACTATTCCGGGATTAGTGTTTGGTTTCTTGATAATGTCTTCCGGGGTTAGTCAACTGCCCAACACTGCATTGAACGTGTTTATTTCTGGTGCCATAGCCATCTGTGCTATGATTCTTCCGGGGATTTCTGGTTCCACCGTGCTGGTTATATTAAACCAGTATGAACACATAATGAGCCTAATTAAAATGATTAGTTCTAATCCCTTTGGGTCTCCCATGTGGGCATATATTCACATAGGGGCTTTTCTGCTGGGAATTTTAGTAGGCCTTCTATCTTTCGTTAGGTTGCTTCATTATCTTCTCAGGAAGGCGTACAATTGGACTATGGCTGTGCTCACTGGCTTAATGATTGGCGTGTTGCCGGTGTTCTGGCCTTGGAGGGAAAACGGGAAGTTTGTGCTTCCTGCCGAAGGCGAGGTGCTTTATGCCTCTCTTCTTTTTGTTGCAGGTGCGATATTCATTATTGTGTTGCAACGGATTTTGCCTGCTGATAAAATATAAATTTTAATTATCTTTGAAGTGGAATAAAGTAGTAAATGCGAATTAATAGGTTCCCGAAAATGGCTGCCCTTCAGAAGTTCAGGGCATTGAAGTTGGGTTATCCGGAAGAAGAGGCTGAGGCGATAGGGATTGCCGAAGCAGTTAAATACGCCATTTTCAAAAGGCTGGCTCATTCAGAAAGGAAATACAGGGAAGCAGAACGGAAGAAATTTACAGAGCGATACAAAGACCTTGACTGGGAAAAGTATTCCGTTTTCAAACTAGCTGCTTTGGATGGCAAACCCTTTGTTGCCGGAAAAGTCTATACCCCCTTTGATTACAAGAGAGAAATTTTTATAAAGTGGGGCGACGAAGTGGGGCAACAAATAGAACAATGGGCAAAGAGAATTATTGAAAATGTACCTGAAAAAATCCTGAGAGATGAACAGAAATTCTTTAAACTTGTTTGGGTTCCTCATAGGGACGACCCTATTATTGACGAGTCAACTGATTAAGGGGCAGGCGGATTTAAGTCCACCCGTTGCAGGGGCTGTCACAGATTCATCTATTCACCTATTCTGGTTCTGTGTTCCAGACAGCCCATTTACTATACATTTTGAAGGTTCAGGATATGATTTTTATGACACGGTCCAATGCAATTCGGATAGCACATTGAAGTGGCAAAGCCCAAAACTGTTGCCAAATACTCTTCACAACATAACTGTTTTTCACAATTCAGATACAATAAAGCATTTACGCATTAGGACTTTTCCACTGGGCGACACCGCCCATGTTAAAATAGCTTTTGGGTCATGCCTTGACATTATTGACTCTGTCTTTCTCGCAGTTCAAGACCATGGTCCCAACGTATTGCTATTTCTTGGCGATTGGGACTATCCGGACAGGGGCTACCCTCTTCAAGACACTGTATTCTTCGCAGACTCGTTCCACGTGGTTAAACAATCGTGGATAAGAAGATATAATAAATTTCCTTTGCAGGACAAGGCATTGTCAGCTATTCCAATTGACTACATTTGGGACGATCACGATTATGTGGCAACAGATGGGTCTCGGCACTATGCGGCATATTATAACACAAGTGGTTCCAATCCGTCCGTTACATTGATTCCCATTGATTCCCAAACCCGACAAAATGCACTTTCCGGCTATAAGAAATTCTTTCCTCATTATTCATTAGCCAACGATGACGCCATCTATCATTCTTTTGTTTTGGGCCCTCTGCGGGTCATAATGCTTGACACCAGAAGCACTAAGCAACACCAATTTTTTGCATTTTATAAATCAGGGAACCAGTGGCGTTACGATAGCACATTGCCTTTACTGATGATTGACTCTGCCCAATGGCAATGGTTAATGCAGGAATTAAAGGAATCTCGTGAGCCGTGGATTGTCATAGGGTCATCTCTATTGTTTTCGCAGTTTTTTAAAGATTTTATTGTAAGTTTATTGGTTTGGCAGACATTAGCTGGTGATTCGGTGGTGTTAGCATCAATTGCATTAGCGGATCATTGGGCTGGCTATAGGCATCAGGCTAGGGCAATCCTATCCCTGCTGGATTCCCTAGGCAAACGGCGCTCCACGGTAGTGATTAGTGGAGACATACACACTTCGGCAATAGACACGTCCCGGCGCGGTGGCTTGTATGAAGTGGTTGCAGGCAACTTAGGGCAATGGAATTCCCGCTTAGCCAAAAGGCTTGATTCAATGTTTCACATGCGACCTTGGGACATAGCCCAAGGCGTGGACAACGACAATTTCCTCCCTGCTTTCGGACTCATTGAGGCGTGGGGCTCCGATTCGCTCAGAATGTGCATAGTGGATATGAGAAATAATCCTATCGGATGTCATACAATCACCTCTTCTTTCAAAGTCGTGCAGGTTCCCACTTTCCCAGAAGCAGATAACACAGAAATTATATGCTCATCAACGGAATGCAGGATTGTCAGTCAAAATAAATGGGAAGTCCGTGAGATATCTTACGATGGCAGAGTATATAGCCACATTAGTGGAAAGGGGAATCATCGTTTCAATAGACGATGTAAGAATTGCATAATTGAGTTCATAACAAGAGAGCAAAAAGTAGTCATAAAGTAAAAATTTATTGGCTTTTAAACATACTAAACTAATTTTGCTACACTGAACAAACGAACCAATTATGAACATTCTGCTTATTGGCGATTTCAGTGCGGCTCACTACAACTTAAAACTTGCCTTGGAATCGTTGGGGCATAAGGTTTTGCTGTATTCAAACAAAGACGCCTACAAGCAAATTCCCACTGATAAAGCATTTTATTCTCCAAAACCTAATGAAAACAAGTATTTAGCATCACTCAAAGTTATCACTTCTCAACTCAGGATTATTCCAGACCTATGGAAAAATTGGGATATTATTCAATTGATTGCACATTCTCCTTTTCATCATCGCATTAATAGTTTTCTTATGAGGTATATCCTGAATCGTAACAAACCCACTGTGCTGTTCAACGCCGCATGCAGTTATCCCTACAATCAATTTGTTAGAAGTCTTAAATACTCTCCCTGTCAATTATGTAAGATACATGACTTGCCTCACATTAACAAATCATCAGTATGCCCTCACGAAATAGAAAGGCAGATTTCCTTTGAAGAATATGTATATGAGAAAGTTCAAGCCATTGTATCAAGCCATTATGAGTATTACAAATCATTTGAGAACACTCCCTCTCACAAAAAGAATCATTTAATCCCTATTCCCTTTCCTGTAAAAGAAGATGAATTCAAGCCACGGAAACCGAAGGATAAGATTGTTGTGTATCTTGGCATAACAAGGATAGGATTCAAAGGTGTGCCTTATTTTTTGCGGGCTATCAGGGGTCTTCAGCGGTCAAGGTATGGTAAGTATTTTGAATTCATCGTAAAAGAAAAACAGCCATATCACAAGCATAAGGAAATCTTGAAAAATGCAGATGTTCTTTTAGACCAAACGAGTAGTTATTCTTATGGCGTAAATGCCCTTTTAGGTCTGTCGCTTGGAAAAATTGTATTTAGTGGTGCCGAGCCAGAAGCCCTCGCTGCAATAGGTGCCTCTCCGCAAGAATGTCCTATCATAAATGTTAGACCTAATTCAAGGGAAATAAAAGAGAAACTTGTCAATTTGCTTGAAATGAGAGATTCCTTCCCTGATTTGCAAAATAAAGGCTTTGAATTTGTCAAAAAATATCACGACCCTATCAAAATAACCCGGCAATACGAAAACTTATATAAAACAATAATTTGACATGCCAGAGAAAAGAAAGATACTTTTTTACTATGAAGTCAATAAATATAGCAATTCGCTTATTACATATCTGTCGCTGTTAAAAGAAAAGGGTCATGAAGTGCTTGCCTTAATAACTGCGGAATGGGGACCTTTGCATGATGCCCTTCAAGCAAAAGGCATTCCTGTATATGTTTACACAGCCAATAAAACGAACTCAATAATTTTTTATTTAAAACACATATTTAACTTAGTGCGTTTTGTCCTGAAACATAAGGTTACTACTGTTCATTCCCATGTGCAACGCCCAAACTTTATTGCCACGATAGCATCCCTATTTGTCCCTGTTAAACTGGTAGCATTCAGGCATCATTATCGCCCATTTGGAATCAAAGCGAATTGGAAAGAAAAATTTTTTGATTGGGTGATTCACACATTTGCACCTATCGTAGTCGTTCCTTCAAAAACGGTTAAAGAAGGCATCGTGAAATACGAAAAACGTAATTCTAAAAAGATATTGGTTGTTAGGTATATATATGATTTTTCCAAATACCCAAAACCTTCAACGGAAAAAGTGGAAAATATAAAGAAGCAATTTCCTGCCCGATTGAGGCTCCTAATGGTTTCAAGGCTCATCCCACTCAAAAGACCTATGCTTGTTTTCTCTGTGGTCAAAGAATTAGTCCAATCTGGTTTTGACATACGTCTTTTGGTGGCAGGCGAAGGACCTATGCGTCCACAACTTGAAAATTGGATTATGAAACACGATCTAAGTGACAGAATAATACTGCTTGGATTTAAGACAGATTTAGTCAACTACATGGCTGCAAGCGATATGCTCGTCTCTGCATCTATGACCGACGCCAGTAATTCAGCCGCTAAGGAAATGGGTTTATTAGGAAAACTTGTGGCTGTGCCTGATTACGTCGGCGACTTCACTGAATATATAATTGACGGATGCAATGGGTTCCTATTGCCACTGGAAAACACAGAAGAAAAACTCAAAGAAGTGATTAGAAATGTCTACGAAAACCCTGAAAATTACAAGGATATGGGAATACGACTTCGGGATGCCGTACTGAAAAGGTTTGACTACCGATATGCAAAAGAGGTCGTAAAATTGTATGAAAAATTGGTTTAGAGATGCAGGAAAAAGTTTTTATCCATCCCAGTGCTGAAGTTCATACTAAAAAGATCGGGAAGGGAACGAGAATCTGGCAGTTCGTGGTCATTCTGGAAGGTGCTGTCATTGGTGAAAACTGTAACATTTGCTCGCATTGCTTCATAGAAAATGATGTGATTATAGGGAATAACGTAACGATTAAGAACGGTGTGTTCCTGTGGGATGGAATAAGGATAGAAGACGATGTTTTTATTGGCCCAAACGCCACTTTCGTGAATGATAAATATCCACGTTCAAAACAATTCCCGGAAAAATTCTTAGAAACGATGATAAAAAAAGGAGCGTCCATAGGGGCAAATGCAACTATTTTGGGGGGTATAACCATTGGTGAGGGGGCTATGATTGGTGCTGGAAGCGTTGTTACCAAGGATGTTCCACCGGGAGAATTATGGGTTGGCAATCCCGCCCGGTTTCTTAGAAAAATCAAATAGTTTGCGATGCTTTTAATATCTAATTTTTGATGATTTACCGAAAATTATATACCTTTACAGTCATTAAACTTTTAAAATAACGGTGCCATGGGTGCTAACCATTTTAACGTTTTGATTCTTGGAGGAGGAACAGGCGGTTTGAGTGCTGCCGCTTTCCTAATGCGTAATTCCCGAAAATACAGTGTTGGACTTGTTGAACCGTCCGAATGGCACTATTACCAACCTGCGTGGACATTAGTTGGCGGTGGCGTCTATTCTGCTGAAGCAACGAGGAGACCACAGAAAGACTTTATTCCAGAAGGGGTAACGTGGTTCAAAGAGAAGGTTATTAAAATTGACCCGCACAATAGGGTAGTAACCACAGAATCAGGAAAAGATTTAACTTATGATTATTTAATTGTTGCCACGGGAGTTGAGTATGTCTATGACTGGACTCCCGGCTTAAAAGAAGCCCTTGACACTCCCTATGCAAGTTCTAACTATTTATTTAACTATGCACCCAAAACATGGGAGCTCCTAAGGAATTTCAAAGGAGGTAAAGCCTTATTCACAGTGCCACACACTCCCTACAAATGCGGTGCCGGTCCAATGAAAATAATGTTCCTTGCAGATGAGGTCTTCAGGAAAAATGGCGTAAGGGAAAAATCAGAAGTTGTGCTATACACTCCCGGAACAGTATACTTCGGCGTTCCGGGATTCAAAGAAACCATTACGGAAATAGCCAATCAAAAAGGAATCAAAGGCAATTTCTTATACAAACTCGTGGAAGTTAAGCCAGATGTTCGGGGTGCAACATTCGAACATTTAGAAACAGGAGAACGAGTTGAGGAAGAATATGACTTTATCCATTTAGTTCCGCCACAGGCTCCACATTTATTTATAAGAGAAAACAATGACCTTGTGGAAGGTGCTGAACAACCGGGATTCCTAAACGTTGATAGATACACTTTGCAACATAAGAAGTTTCATGATATTTATGGCGTTGGGGACGTGTGTGGCGTGCCATTTGCTAAGTCGGGAGCGGCAATTAGGAAGCATGTTGGTAAGGTGGTCAAAAGAATCCTTGCTTCACTGGAAGGAACTCAATATGACAAAAAATATGACGGCTATGCAGGATGCCCATTCATTGTGGGCTACGGGAAGGTTGTAATGGCTGAATTCCTCTACGACAACGTTCCCGCTCCCTCCTTCCCACGATGGCTAATTGACACTCGCAAACCTTCTTATCTAATGTGGTTGTTAAAGACAAAGTTCTTACCTTGGATGTATTGGAACAAAATGCTCAAGGGCAAAATGATTGATGCATAATTCCACGATACGTGAACCACTATTTCTAACTACACTTCAAGCAATTTAATACATCATATGCTTTTAACACGAATTTATGGTAACTTATATATATCTGTTTTTGCTAATGTCTTTATATTACAACTTATAGTTTACAATACACCCTGATATTTTATCGTTCTTCCATAAGTTAGTAGTTGCCCAAAACCAAATTAAATGGCAGGAAAGAGACCAATTAAGAAATTTTTAGCCTTTCTATTGCCCTATAAGACATACCTACGCTTGATGAATTTTGCCTTTTTTATGGCTTACAGAACCCGATTATTACGATTTATCAAAGATGGTCAATACTTTTATTTAATTAATAAACTTATAAAACCCGGGTTCATCTGTATTGATATTGGTGCTAATATGGGGCACTACACAGTATTACTTTCAAAATTAGTCGGTCCGCAAGGGAAAGTGTATGCGGTAGAACCTGTTGAACCAGTCATAGACATCTTAAAGTATAACACAAAAAATTATACGAATGTGGAAATACTGCCTTTTGCCATAGGGGATAAAGATGGTCAAGTAGAAATGAGCAACTTAGCCTATCTAAATAAAGGATTTGTTTCCAGTGGAACTCATTTTATAATAACCGACCCGTTGCAGAAAAAGAAAGACGTTCTGTTTATAGTTAACATGAAGAAAGGCAGTGAAGTATTTAAGAACTTAAAAAGAGTCGACTTTATAAAATGCGATGTTGAGGGATATGAGGTTAATGTAATCAGAGAGCTAATGCCTATAATAAGAAAATATAAGCCAATTATGCTAATTGAACTTTGGAAAAAGAATTTGGACAAAATTCTTTCACCTTTAGAATCTATAGGTTACCAAAGTTTCATTGCATCAGGACACCAAAAACTACTACCACTAAGCGATATGAAAGAGTCTTTTAAAGGGGGCGATATATTATGCATCCATTCGGATAAGTTAGCACCCCTTTTAAAAGAAGGGGAAATTTCAATAGATGTAGCCTAAAGACACTTAAAAGAGTCTTGCCCATTATATCAAACCCTTTTCAGTATTTCACTCGTCATTTAAAATATCTAGTTCCTGCCAGTAATCCCCAAAACTCGTAGTTAACCGAAGACAGGTAATACACATTTGCATTTCTTATAAATGCCACTCAAACAAAAACGTCAAAAATTGTAGATAGCTCTGTGGTGCGGGGCGGAGTCGAACCGCCGACCACCGGATTTTCAGTCCGGTGCTCTACCTCCTGAGCTACCGCACCACCTCAAATTCTTGATTATTAAACAAGGGCAAAGGCTAATTAGTTCCTTCTTAATTTTTATTGAATGCTTTTGAGCTTCTCATACAATTCCTTCATTTGCTTGCTCTTTTCTGTGTCTCCAAGTCTCATATAGATCTCTCTCAAGGCAGCTACTGTATTCAGGTCATTAGGTTTGAGTTTGTGAGCCTTCTCAAGATATGGCAATGCCTTTTTGAGCCATTTGTCCCGTTCTTCTTTGAGTTTGTTATATTCATCCATCTTGTCCACTGGCAGAGCATTCATTTTTTCAGTTATTTCAACTGCCTTGTTATAGTAAAGGGCACCAAGGCTATAGTTAGCATCAAAGAGGTCATCGTTCAAAGCAAGTGCCTTTTTATAGA
>JAADEI010000045.1 GCA_013153515.1 Chlorobiota bacterium
CTGGGAAGAAGCCTCAACGCCTTGTTTCCTTTCCTCATCGCTCTAAAATTTTATGTTTACAAAGATACAAAATCCTGACAAACCGAACAAGTGGGGTTTTGGGGCACAGTGTTGCACAGAGTTAAAACGAAGTAACACAGAGGGTTTTGTTAAATTTCTTGTTCCTTTTTTATTACTCTGTGTCCATTGTGCCGAATTCTATGTTACACCGTGGTTTCAAAAAAGAGTTTTATGCGACACAGTGATTTCTTAGGTCGTTAAATTTCACAAAGGTTTTTCCTACTTCCTTATTTTTTGTTCTATAAGCAGCGGTGTAACAAATCACTTTTATGTTGATACAACGGGAACATAGTTTGTTTTATAGGGGTTCATAAGAGAGATGAAGGAAAGAAATGTGAATTTTGGAGTTCATGCTTTTGGATGCAAATTGAATTTTGCTGAGGCATCCAGTATGGCACGACGCCTTCAAGAGGAGGGATATGTGCGTTGTGACGACCCGACTAAAAGCCAATACTATATTGTTCACAGTTGCACGGTAACTCAGGAAGCCGAGAGGCAATGCAGGTACCTCATCAGGAGGCTTCATCGTGAAAACCCTGATTTAAAAATAATTGTAACGGGGTGCTATGCCCAATTGCGGGGGGATGAACTGTTGAAGTTGCCGGGGGTAGTGGCTACCATGGGCAGGTTGCAACCAGATAGAGTCCTGCAGGTTCTCAATGGTGATGGCTTTTTGTCGTGCACTGCCGGGGAAGACGTCTTCATAGGATCGTATTCTTGGGGGGACAGAACCCGTGTTTTCTTAAAGGTTCAAGATGGATGCGACTACGGTTGTTCTTTCTGCACTATCCCGATAGCACGGGGAAAGAGCAGGTCGCCGTCCGTTGAGGAAATAGTGAATCAGGCTAAGAGGCTTGTTGAAGAAGGGGCGAGGGAGATTGTTCTGACGGGCGTAAACATAGGGGATTTCGGTAAGGTAGGTAGGCGTCGCAAACACACGTTTTACGATTTGGTAGTAGCCCTTGAGGAGTCGTTGCCTGATGGCGTCAGGCTCAGGATTTCGTCTATTGAACCTAATTTGCTGACCGAAAAAATTGTAAAAGTTGTTGCTGAGTCAAGCAAGTGGATGCCACATTTCCACATACCGCTTCAAAGCGGGTCGGATAGGATTCTCAAACTGATGAGGCGACGATATGACACAAATCTATATAGGGAAAGGATTCAGATGATTAGGGAACACATTCCTGATTGTGCCATTGGCGTGGACGTAATCGTAGGGTTTCCCGGAGAGACAGAGGAAGAATTTATGAAAACGTATGAGTTCATTCAGTCGCTGGACATAACCTATTTGCACGTGTTTCCCTATTCTGAGCGACCCGGCACTGATGCAATCAAGATGGACGGAAAAGTTCCAATGAGCACACGCAAAGAAAGAGTTAGAACTCTCAGGAAATTATCCGAAGAAAAGAAATTAGGTTTTTACAAAAGATTCATAGGGCAAAGCAGACCAGTGCTATTGGAACGACCAACTAACGGATTCATTCCCGGATTCACAGACAACTATATTAAAGTCTTACTGCCAGAAGACGAGATAGAAGGGACAGAGAGCATAGTGAACATCCGGCTTGAAGAGATTATACCATTCAAGCAAAGCATTGCAGTCAGGGGCAAAATTTCTGAAAAGGAGGGGCTGTGCATGGCGTAGTTACAACCAGTCTATTGCCTGTTCGTGCCGAGCCGAAGGAACAGTCGGAACTTGTTGACCAATATCTTTTCGGAGAGCCTTATCGGGTTCTTGGGGAGAAAGGGAGATGGACACGTGTGGAATCGTTGATTGGCGGGCATCCCGGCTGGGCAGATAGCAAACTGGTTGTGCCATTGGACCATCACGTAGGGGAATACCTTGACAATGCGAGGTTTTCGGCGTCGTTGATTCAAACGGCTGGGTCGCCGACAGGAGAGATATGGCTTCCCGCCGGAAGTCTAATCCCTTTTTATGCAAATCAAATGTTTTATTTAAACGGCAAGCAATACAGGTTCTTAGGGAATTTTTTTGATAAGGGAGATATACCCACGGCAGTATATGAACTTCTCAATCAATTCTTGGGAACTGTTTATCTATGGGGAGGCAAGACATTAATGGGCATTGACTGTTCCGGATTAACACAGGTTATTTACAGAACTGTTGGAATCATGCTTCCAAGGAATTCCAGTCAACAGGCGACCGTTGGCAAGGAAGTTCCGCTTGAGGATTCGCAAGTCGGCGACTTGGCTTTCTTTTCCAAGGAACCGGATAGCGACAGGATTACGCACGTGGGCATAATTCTCAGAAGAGGCAGGATTATTCATGCATCCGGAACGGTTCACTTGTCCGGCTTGGACAACACAGGAATCTTTGAGTTAGACAATCCCGGACAATATACCCATTACCTTAAATTCGTTAAAAGAATTATTGAAATATGAAGTTGCTGACGGCAGAACAAATAAGACAATGGGATAGATATACCATTGAGAACGAGCCTATTCGGAGCATTGACCTGATGGAGCGGGCATCCAGACGATGGACACAGGAATTCACACAGGTGATTAGTCCTTCCCAACCAATATATGTATTTGCAGGACAGGGAAACAACGGCGGGGACGGCTTGGCAATAGCCAGAATGCTTATCCACGCTGGATATACAGTGAAAGTCTATCAATTGTGGTTAAGAGACAAATGTTCGCCGGATAATGAAATAAACAGGAAACGCCTGTTGAGACTAACAGAAAACGCATATAGCAAAATTGAATCGGAAGAAGACATTCCGGAGGTTCCCGCCAATGCGGTTATAATTGATGCTTTGTGGGGAACTGGCTTAAACAAACCGCTTGAGGGGCTTGCCGCTCAACTAATTGAAAGGCTCAACTCTTATGATTCTCTGAGAGTTTCCGTTGATATTCCTTCAGGGTTGCCCTGCGAAGGTCAATTGCTGGGTCCCGCTTTCAAAGCAGACTGGACAATCACTTTTCAGGTTCCCAAGTTGAGTTTCCTATTTCCAGAAACAGGGAGGTTTGTCGGGGAATTTACGGTTGTTGACATTGGGCTTCTGCCTGAATTCCTTGAACAGGTTGAAACAAGATATTTCTATGTTACGCAACAGGAGGCGAGAAACATGCTTCTTCTCAGGGAACGCTTTGCCCACAAGGGAACATTGGGGCACGCCCTGATAATCGGAGGCTCAATAGACAAGGCGGGAGCGGTTATTATGGCTACTATGGGGGCGTTGTCTTCGGGCTGCGGACTTGTTACTGCCCATCTTCCACAATCGGCATTATCTGCTTTCCATAGCGTTGTCCCGCCGGCAATGGCGTCAATCGCCGGTCCGTCAGTTGTTGAATTGCCGGTGAACAATCCAGAGAGATACAATGCTTGTGGGATGGGTCCCGGTATGGGGACAGACTTTCCAGTGAGGCAGTTTGTTAAGTCGTTTCTGGGACAATGGCGTAAACCACTGGTTTTAGACGCTGATGCCCTGAACATAATTGCTATGGAGGGGTGGCATGAACTCATTCCAGAGGGTTCAATCCTGACGCCGCATCCCGGAGAATGGCGACGCTTAACAGGAAATGCAGGAACATCCTTTGAGGATTTACAACACATTGCTGAATTTGCTAAGTCACACAACGTCATAGTTGTTTTGAAAGGGGCATATACTGTGGTTGCTACGCCAGACGAAGAATTCTTCTTCAACTCATCAGGTAACGAAATCCTTGCTACCGGTGGCAGTGGCGACGTTCTCACTGGCTTGATTGCTGGCTTGTTAGCCCGAGGCTATGTTCAGGAGTATGCTGCCATATTGGGGGTTTACCTGCACGGGCTGGCTGCCGACATAGCCCGACAATTCCACAGTGTTGAAAGTTTCACTGCCGACCAACTGGCACAATACATTGACCAAGCATGGAAAATCCTTTATCAATGAGCAAAGAGTTAGTTGTTGTTTTCACTGGGGCAGGCATCAGTGCCGAAAGCGGATTGAAAACCTTCAGAGATAGTGATGGACTCTGGGAACAATATCGCATTGAAGATGTAGCGACGCCGGAAGCCTTCCAGAGAGACCCAGAGTTAGTGCTGAGGTTCTATAACGAAAGAAGGAAACAGGTTCTCAATGCCCAACCCAACAGGGCACATAAAGCAATTGCAGACCTTGAGAAGAAATATGACGTTGTAGTAGTAACGCAAAACATTGATGATTTACACGAGCGGGCAGGGTCTTCAAAAGTTATACACGTTCACGGAGAAATTTTAAAAGCCCGTTGCACAGGACCTTGTAACCACATAATCCCTTGGAAGAAAGACATAAACCTTGGGGACACTTGTGAAAACGGCTATCAACTAAGACCGCATGTGGTTTGGTTCGGGGAGCCTGTCCTACACTTAGATGAAGCGTTTGAATGGGCATCTAAGGCAGACAAATTCATGATTGTGGGGACTTCCCTTGTTGTCTATCCCGCCGCCGGAATAGTCTTTCACGTCAGACCATCAGTGCCCATATACGTTGTTGACCCGGCTGACGTGATGCTTCCAACCCTGCCTAATAAAGTCATACATGTTAAGAAGCGGGCTACTGAGGGCGTCCCTGAAGTGATTGAAAAATACTTCTAACCAAGAAAATTTTACAACTAACTATGCAGAGGGTTGAGCCACGGGTTCCTTCCGGATTCAGGGATTTTTCGCCTGAGGAGAGTCGGCGTCGCCACTGGCTATTCACTCAACTGCGACAGGTCTTTGAATTGTTTGGCTATGACCCTATTGAGACGCCGGCTGTTGAACTGCTTGAAATACTGCTGGGCAAATATGGCGAGGAGGCTGAAAAACTGGTTTTTAGAATACTCAACAGTGGCGACTTCCTAAAAGACGTTCCCGAGGAAATCCGACAAACAAACGACTATAAGAAATGGCTGAAACACATTTCAGACAAAGGTTTGAGATATGACCTTACTGTTCCGCTGGCAAGATATGTTGCTCAGAACAGGGGCAAAATAACATTGCCCTTTAAGAGATATCAGATTCAACCAGTGTGGAGGGCTGAACGCCCACAGAAAGGCAGGTTTAGGGAATTCGTTCAATGCGACGCAGACGTCATAGGCAGTTATGACCCTTATTATGACTTTGAGATGGTTCTCTTATTAGACGAAGGCTTTCGGAAGATAGGGCTTGGAGACCACAGAAAGATTTTAATCAACGACCGCAGACTGCTTCAAGAGGTATTTAAAACTTTCGGGATAGAAGGAGATGGCTTCCGAAAAGCAACTGGAATAATTGACAAACTGGACAAGGTCGGCATAGACAAAGTCAAGCAACTGCTGGAATCAGAAGGGTTTTCCGCTGACCAAATAGCAAACATTGAACAATGGTTAGGTTTTAAAGACCCTGAAGAAGCAAGGAAATATATTAATGACGACGAGGCTATTAAACCGATAATTACACTATTAAAGCAAATAAAGGATCCTGGCATAACTAACGTTGAATGGACGCCGTCCCTTGTCAGAGGACTGGATTATTACACTGGAACCATTTATGAAGTTGTTTTGGAGGGGGCGCCTGTGGGCAGTGTGTCTGGAGGAGGCAGATATGACAACCTAACTGAACTGTTTGGTGTTCCGAACATGCCGGGAATAGGTATCTCTTTCGGGGCAGACAGGATTCTCACTGCTATGGAAATGCTTAAAATTGAGCCGTGGGACACATATCACACGAACAAAGTGATGGTAATTCTTGCGACAGATAAGGTGTCTTGGAAAACACTTAATTCAGTGGTTGCTGATATACGGGCTCAAAACATTCCAGTGGAAATTCTGCCACAGAAGAAAATGAAGAAAGCGTTTAAGACCGCCAATAATAAAAACGTAAGAATTACTATTATCATAGGCGATAGGGAGGTGGAGACTGCAGAGTGGGGTGTTAAGGATATGCAAACGGGCAAACAGGAGAGCATCCCTGTTGAGAAAGTGGCAGAAACAGTGTTAAACATGCTTTCATGAAGAAGAACCATATTAACCACAGGGAAATCATTCCTAACGTTATTGAAGCAACCCACAGGTGGAAACAGATTATTTCTCAAAACAATATCACTTTATCGGCAGAGGAGAAAGAACGTATCAATAAATCTTTTGAGACTTTACAGGAGATATTGAAAACTTCCCACAAGGCTATATATGGCGTCAACACGGGGTTTGGGGCGTTATGGAACAAGAGAATTAAGCCCGACGAACTGGAAGAGTTGCAATATAACCTGTTGAGGTCGCATGCTGCCGGGACAGGTGAACCGCTTCCCGATGATATAGTGAAAGGGGTCATATACTTAAAAATCAAAAATTTTACTAAGGGTTTTTCTGCTGTAAGTATGGAAACAGTTAAACGACTCATTTTCTTTTATGAAAACAACATTATTCCCTATGTTCCGTCAGAGGGCAGTCTTGGGGCGAGTGGCGATTTGGCACCGCTGGCCCATCTATCGCTGTCTTTAATCGGAGAGGGGAAAATAAAAATTAATGATAAGTGGATTCCGACAGGTGAATTTTATTCCCAATGGGGTTTGGAGCCAATTGCTTTAAATCCGAAGGAGGGGCTTGCACTAATCAACGGGACACAGGTCAGTCAGGCTATCTTAGCCAAGGGGCTTTGGGAGGCTTATAGGCTCTGGACAATAGCACACTTAATTGCAATCGTTTCAATGAAAGCCTTTCATTGCCGATATGACCATTTTGACCCTGCCCTTGACAAAGCAACAAATCACAGGACAAGGATTTTAAGTGCTCACATAATAAGGAAATTCTGGGGCGAACAAACAGAACCCTTTGCTGTTCAAGACCCTTATTCATTCAGGTGTGTTCCGCATGTGATGGGTGCCGTGGCTGATGCTATGGAATTCGCTTCATCAATTCTTTTAAGGGAAATGGAATCTGTTTCCGACAATCCGTTGTTGATTGATGGCAACCTGTGGTCTGGCGGGCATTTCCACGCTGAGCCGTTGTTAATAGCGGCAGATTCGGTGAGGAGGTCTCTGGAACGTATTGCTCAGGTTAGCGAGAGGAGGCAGTGGCACTTGCTTTCCGGAAATAGGGGCTTGCCGCCATTCCTTGCAATAAAACCCGGACTGCACTCAGGATTAATGATTCCACACTATAATTCAACATATCAACTGGCAAAACTCACACAATTAGTCAATCCCATAACGGGCAATCAAGCGTTCACGTCGGCGGGACAGGAAGACCACGTTAGTTACGCTCCGCTGTCGGCAAACCGGCTACTTAAAGCAATTGATTCAATATATGACGTCTTGACTTGGGAATTGGTCATAGCGACCAGAGCAATAATGCTGGCTAATAAGGGACATACGCTGCATCCAGAACTAAATGAACAATTGGTTAAGCCCATAATAGATAAATTTCCTGAATTAGCGGATTCTGAAATAGTGCCTTCTGATATATTTTATCCTGCCAAACAGATCCTTATTGCCCTATCACGCAATTCGGATAACACTTGGGGATTACAATAATTCCAGATTGTTTCTTTTAATGTATATTTGTAAGTGAAACATAGGAAAAATCAATTAGCGATGAGGCAAATCCCTACTCACTTAAAACCTATGCCTCGGGGACATTGTGAATACACGGAGACCTCTTGGCTTAACAATCTATTGAGAAATTCCAGTTTTACGCCGTGGATGGTCTATTTGCCAATTGTAGGAATCCTCTTAACCCTTTCTTTTATTAAGTTGGAATTTAGCCTACCTCTGGTTGTTGGCTTGTTCCTTTTGGGGTGGTTCACTTGGACAATAACTGAATACATTCTTCATCGGTTTGTTCTGCACGCAGAGCCTAAGAATCCCGTTCTTCGCAAGATGCTGGACATAGCTCATTGGCAACATCATCGCCATCCAAAGGACGACCAATGCTTTGAGATACCAGTCCTATTCAGTGCCCTTTTGGCATTGCTTGTCTTTTCAGTGTTCTATTTCCTCATGGGACCTAAGTCAATTCCTTTCTATGCGGGCTTTGCCTTCGGATACTTATTTTATGTGATGATGCACTGGGCACAGCATTTTATTGCCATGAAACAAGTGCCTGATTTCCTAAAACCTCTGTGGGAACATCATCTTCTTCATCATTACAAGAACCCAGATTCCAATTTTGGCGTAACCTTTGACTTTTGGGACAGGGTCTTTGGGACTCGTGAGACGAGGGAGGAGAGGAAGTAGAGTTTTTCTTCTTACAATTTCATTGCCCTCCTACATCACGTCCTGCTTAATTACTGACTAAAAATACTTATATTTCGCTGAAGATAAAAAACTTCGTTCTCGCTAATCATTTATTTATCATGCCCTTGTAAGAAGAAGCGATTTTTCTTAGATGAACCGCTTAAAGTCAACCTTGCACTAATTCACCGCACGATAGCACATTTCTATTTAAAGATTCTACAACTTTGCTAGCAAATTCCTCCACTACACGTTCATTATAACTTCGTGATTCTTAATCAAAATAAATTAATCGCCCAGTAGTGTCCCATAAAACTCCCGGACCAACCCTAATTTCCGGCAGAGTCCTATGCACAAAGCCCCCGTGACCCGTTATGTTCCAACCAGAATAAGTAGAAACAACATAAATATTTCTTAGATTAGTTTTACTCAGGAAATATGCTCGTTTTAACTGAACCACTGCATGGGTGCCCCATCCACCAACATTAACGATATTTTCCGTGGCATGAATGACAGAATGAGAAATAACTATTTCTCCACCTTGATAAATTGAAAATAAACCTGCCCAATATGACCTCGGGGTTAATGGAGCTGTGTCATTGGCTGTTTCATATATCTTGACGCCATTAATCCTGAATAGTGCTCCCCTCACAACTTTCACACGCCCCGGCTCCCGCTTCCCCACACATGATGGAAGGACATCACAATATCCCGGTGTTGAATCCATTTTAATAATGCAATCATATCTTGTAGAATCAGACCCTGGATGAGGGTGAGGGGGGCGAAATGTAGCCGGACAATACACTGTAAACTTTTGAAATTCCCGCAAAGCAACTCTTTTGTTCCATCTATACACCTTTCCCGAATCCAAAATCAAAGTAACAAACTTGCACCTTTGGAGCCAAAACCCTGCAGTATCCCCAATATCAACAGTAGTATCATGAAGTAATATATTGCATGGTACGTGATATGGCAAATAAGGAAGCTCTGAACCATCAGATGGGTAATTTAATACATGCCTTGCCACTATCCTATGGTTCACATATAGAGAAGGCCGCCCATTAATGTGTTGCCAGGCATCAGCATTCGGCAATGTGCGAATTCCCATTCGTCCTAAACTGTCTATAGCTACTACACCTCGGCCGCCACCTGTCCTAAAAATAAATCCATCATGCAT
>JAADEI010000129.1 GCA_013153515.1 Chlorobiota bacterium
TAGCGGTAAGCGGGACAGAGATGTGGGTGGTGTATGAGTATAAGAACAGTGGCAAGTATGACACAGTTTTAGTTCAGTTGCCGTTCACGACGGGTCAATGTTGCAAGTTCAAGGACACATCAAGGGCGAAGATATATTGCGGAGTGGTAACGCCGTATGTACCGCCGATGGCACCGGACACGCCCACGTTTTGCAATGATTTAGCGACCATCCAGCAGTCGTGGGTTTGGGCATATAATCGTCAGCGGTTGGAGGATTCAGTGAGGCGGTATATAGTTCCGCAGATAGAGTCTGTTTGCCAGAGCGTGACGGACAGCCTTTGGTGGAGGATAAAGCAGCCTGAGTTTGCCTTTACATTATATTATTATGACAGGGCAGACAACCGCGTGGCAGTTGTTCCACCTGATGGCGTGGAGATGCTTTCCGACGACAGCACAGCGATGGTTCCCAATGCCCGAGCAATGGGCGACACCCTTAGACCGAAACACAGAAAAGTCGTTCAGTGGCGTTACACTGCCAGCAATCAGGTTTGGATGCGTCACCACCCGGACCGAGGCACTGATTTAACATGGTATGACCCAGCCGACAGACCAATAGCAACACAGGATGCAAGACAGCGAGCCGAAAACAAGGTTTCTTTCATCAAATACGACAGTCTTAGCCGACCGATTGAAGGAGGGGTTGCATCACTTAATGGAAATTTTGTTAATTTTGCATATGCGAACAATGCGTCCATAAATACGAGCATTGTGTGGGATAGGTTTATACAGGTTTACGACACGGCAGCGACAGGAAGCCCGATAAGTTGAGGGCACTTCCATTGTTGTATAATCAGGCAACAAGTCATTAGTCATTAGCTAAAATCACATTCTTAGAAAATTAGGGAATTTTTAAGAAATCTTTGATATCCTGCACCCTGTCAAGTTTTTCCCATGGGAACAGTGTTACTTCGGCTGCCACAGTCTCGTTTCCAACCACCACATTAACTTGTTTGGTTTCAGGGGTTCTGCCCATGTGTCCATAAGCCGCTGTGGGGAAATAGATTGGTTTGTTGAGTTGCAGGGTTTTAATGATGGCTGCTGGTCTGAGGTCAAACAGTTCTCTAATTGCTCGCTCCACTTTTTCTGTGGTTATTCCCTCTGTTGGTTCGTTTAATTGCACTGAAACACTTGCGGGTTCTGCTATTCCGATGGCATAAGCCACTTGAACGGTTACTTCTTTGGCGACTCCCGCTGCAACCATATTTTTGGCTATGTATCTGGTCATATATGCGGCGGAACGGTCCACCTTAGTGGGGTCTTTCCCAGAGAATGCCCCTCCTCCATGGGGTGCCCAGCCTCCATATGTGTCAACAATTATTTTCCTTCCTGTGAGTCCTGTGTCTCCGTGGGGACCTCCAATTACAAACCTACCAGTAGGATTTAACAATAGTTTGGCATTGCCATTTTTAGCACGCTGAATAAAATCTGCTATTAACGTGTAGATTTCCGGGGAATCTTTATATTTTTCAAGCACTCTGGGCAATAAGATATTTATAACATCGCTTCGTAATCTTTTAAGGAAAGCACCGTCTGGATTAGATGAATCCGGGAAGAGTCTCGCTGGTTCTTCGTGTTGCGTGGAAATAAGTATTGTGTCAAGGGACACCGGCTTAAGCCTCTTTTCATATCTCGCAGTTACTTGGGCTTTGGCATCGGGTCTTAAGTAGGGCATTAATTCAGGCTCGTGCTTCCTGATGTTTGATAATTCTTGCATTATGACGTGAGATAAGTCAATGGTCAAGGGTATATACCTCTGTGTTTCCAGAGTGGCATAGCCAAACATTAGCCCTTGGTCTCCTGCCCCTATCTCGTCGTCGTCCCTGTCAACGCCCATAGCTATGTCTGGCGACTGCTCGTGATAGACACTCACTATTCCACAAGCATCTGCACTAAAGCCCAGTTCAGGATGGACATATCCGATTCGTCGGATCACTTCCCTAACGATGGGCTGAATATCCAGTTTTGCTAAGCTTCTGAATTCGCCACCTACTACAACCAACCCTGTGGTTACAAATGTTTCGCAAGCTACCCGGGCATTCGGGTCTAACGCAAGGAAGGCGTCAAGGATTGCATCTGAAATCTGGTCTGCTATCTTATCCGGGTGTCCCTCCGATACCGACTCTGATGTAAATAGGAATGCCATAGTGCAAAGTTATGTAAGGCAAGAGAAATGGCTTAATCAAAGAATGTAACCCGCAGTCCCTCTGAACAGTTGCGACAAATATCAATTTGCCTCCTGTCTGTTAAAACCACTTCTCTAAATTGTTTGTATTTTGGGCTATTCCAGATTTCTTCGGGCTCCTGTTCCAACAGGTTGCCCATAACATATTTCCCGTCCTTGTCAAAGCAGCAGGGTAGCCACCTGCCATCCCATGTAACCACCGGGTTGTGCCACAGCCTCCAACATTTGTTAAGTAGTTTTCCCTTGAGTTGGAATGTTCCGTCAGGTTGTTTGACATATCTGGAATAACGGGTGTTTTCGGGCAAGTAGGGTTCCTTATTCTCGTCATAAATCTGAGCTGATTTAATAACAAAGATGTCAGCACCATGTTGATATGCTATCTCCCGGGCTTTCCCCAACTCATGCTCGTTGTGTTTAAAAACAATAAACTGGAAAACGATAATCGGATTCTTTCTCCCAAGAGATTCACGTACGGTTGAAAGCAATTTGAGATTTTGCAAGGCTTTGGATAAATCACCTCCAACTCTATATTTTTCATAGGTTTCCTGCGTAATGCCGTCTATTGAGAAGATAATCCTGTTCAATCCTGACAGCACGACCTCTCGAGCCGTTGCTTCTGATAGGAAATGCCCATTGGTTGAAGTCATTACGTACATGTTCCTGTCCCTTGCCTCCTTGACCATTTGTATAAAGTGTGGGTTTAAAAAAGGCTCGCCTTGAAAATAAAGGGTTAAGAAGGCAACGTGAGACTTTATTTTTTCAAGGAAATTTATATAAGTTTCAAGAGATATGGAACCTGTTGGTCTGGTAAATGATCTCAAACCGCTGGGACATTGCGGACATCTCAGATTGCAATACGTCGTTGGTTCTATGCTCATTGCAACAGGCAACCCCCAGATGAAATTTCTTTTTAACAATCGTGATAAGTGATAAGAAGTCCACAAACCAGTTAAATGATGAAATCTTGGCAGCATGGCTTTTATTGCCTGCCACCTATCATGAACAATAATGTTAAGCTTGTCCACCTGTGGATTAAACTTTTCGCTTCAATTGAAAATGCTTACCGAGGTAAAGCCTTCTGACCTGCTCGTCAGCCGCTAACTCTTCTGCTGTGCCCTGTTTCAAAATTCTACCGTCAAACAGCAAATATGCCCTGTCGGTAATGGATAATGTCTCGTCAACATTATGATCAGTAATCAAAATCCCTATGTTACGGCTTTTAAGTTGCAAAATCAAGTTCTGAATATCTTCAACAGCAATTGGGTCAATCCCAGCAAATGGCTCGTCAAGAAGCATGAATCTCGGGTTTGCCGCTAGCGCCCGGGCTATCTCCGTTCGGCGTCGCTCACCGCCAGACAGCAAGTCCCCCCTTGTTTTGCGAACTCTTGCAATTCCAAACTCTTCCAGTAGTTCCTCCAGCCTTTCCCTCCTTTCCCTTTTATCTTTTATTTGAAATTCCAGAACAGCCAAAATGTTCTCTTCAACTGTCAACTTCCTAAAAATGGAACTTTCCTGTGGCAGGTATCCGATTCCCCGCCTCGCATGCTTATACATCGGCTCCCTCGTAATATCTTCATTATCAAGATATATTCTCCCACTATCAGGCTTTATAAATCCAACCAGCATGTAGAAAGTTGTTGTTTTTCCTGCCCCATTAGGTCCTAATAAGCCAACTATTTCACCTTGCTTCACTTCCAGAGACACTTCATTAACAACACGTCGTTTCCTATACTTCTTTACCAATTTTTCACACCATAGTTTGCTTTGAGTCTTCATAACAGGTCATAATCTTTAACGTATAAATTCAGGTATTCCTTACCGTTAAATTTGCGTTTTTTGACATAATAACACAGCCAAAATCTCTTGCCTCTGAGTTTTTGAACCTCCGAGGCACCTTCCCATAACATAACTTTTTCCCTGATGCCATATTGGTCCGACACAGAAAGGCGAAGATGTTTTTCCTTGACAATTTCCGAGCTGCTGTCTTCAATAACCGAAGTGGCAAACAAGGGAATGGGGTTGGCTTCTCCCCACGGTGCACTGTTCTCAATAAACCAAAGAATCTTTTCGTCTTTTAGGTCCTTAAAGTTCAAAAAACCATCAATTGTCAATGCTTTTGTTCCCTCTGTGGAACCATTGGTCCTGATTCGCTCCAAAACGTTAAGCCTATCTTTCATTATAGTTATTCCAATTGCATTGGCATGTCCGCCGAACCTAACAAATTCAGAACCTAAGGGACTCATCAAATCATATAAATTAACATGTTCTGGAGACCTGCCAGACCCCTTCAATACACCGAACCCAACGTCTGTAAGGGCAATAACTGGTTTCTTAAATAAATCCTGAATTCGGGCAGCAACAATACCCATAATGCCTTCCTCCCAATCCCTTCCAACAACTATGATAATATCATTTGCTGCTTGCTTAGTCGCTTGCTTAATGGCTTCCTCCACTGCTTTTTCTGTCAGCTTTCGCCTTTCATTATTAAGCCTTATTAATTGGTCCATCCAGAAAGATGCCTCCGTTTCATTATTTGAAAGCAACAGGTTGAGGGCTGTGCGAGCATGGGCAATGCGTCCAGCCGAATTGAGCAGAGGAGAAATTTTAAAAACTATATCTCTCAGGTCAAGCTGTAGGGCACCCTCAGAATCAGTTATGTCCACATTAAAATGCCTAAAAAGAGTTCTAATTGCAGGACGCTGATAACGAGCAACTAACCTGAGTCCATGAACAACCATGGTTCTGTTTTCTCCCACAAGAGGCATCACATCGGCAACTAACCCCAACATTACAAGGTCCAAAACAGAGTACGGATCAAATTTTTTCAATCTAAATCGTTCACTAAAAAATTGCACAAATTTAAATACCACAGCACTGGCAGATAGCCTCTTATTGGGATACTGGCTGTGTGGAGCCTGTGGATTTACGAATGCATACACGTCAGGCAAAACCTCTCCTGTCTCATGATGGTCAAGAACTATTATGTCTAAACCGTGAGCCTTAGCCATATTGACCGCGGCAAAATCCCTACTGCCTATGTCCACCGCAATAAGTAGTGAAGCACCCTGCTGCAACGCCCACTGAACAGATTCCACATTCAAGCCATAACCGTGAACCTTTCTGTCGGGAATGTAATAAACGAATTTAGCATTCACACGATTAAGAAAATTTATTAAAACAGAAGTTGAAGTAATACCATCAACATCATAATCCCCAACAATGGCAATCAACTCATCGGTTTTTAACGCCTTAGCTAACCTTTCAGCAGCTTTCTCTATATCAGGAAGCAATGCAGGAGGATGCAAATTGCTCAAAGAGGGTTTATAAAACTCTTCTGCGTCCCCCCTTGTCCGAATCCCCCGTCGGATAAGCATTCTGGCAATGGCATCATGGTCTATTCCAAGGTCCTTCTTTAACTGTTCAATACTGTCTTGATCTATTTCAGCCAGTTGCCATTTCTCGGGCATCTCCATAACTAATAAGCTATTTCTCTATCTGTTCAATTGCCTTGATGTTCCTCAAGAAAGCTAGTATTTCTTTGTAGTGTGTTGCCGGCTTCACTTTATTATAAATCCTAATAATATATCCTTCCGGACTGATAATAAATGTTTTTCTCTTTGGTAAGCCCCAAAACGCTAACGCTTCGTATTTCCTGCAAATCTCACCGGATTCATCTGAAATCAAAGTGTAAGGAAACCCAAGCCTCTCCCTGAATTTCCTATGAGAGGAAGGCTTGTCCCTGCTAACACCAACTATCTCTACATTTTGAGGAATGACCATGGGGTCAAGGTTTTTTATCCCTTTCAGCTCGGAAGTGCATCCGGGTGTGAAATCCTTAGGATAAAACAACAGAACGACATATTTACCTGCTTGCTCCCTCAACCTCCATTTTTTGCCCTCATCGGTAATCCCTTCAAAGTCCGGTGCCGGTGCCCCCGCCTTGATTAAAACAGGTTCCTGTATCATTTCTCCTTTTTAACTTCGCAATATCAAAATTATATAACAGATGGTAAAAGTTAAGATAATCAGAGAGGAACCTCCCTTCTTGTTAAAAGGCATAGACGAGAAAGGACACGAAGTCTATATGGATTCAGTTCCAAAATTCGGAGGCAAATGGGCTGGGTTCAGACCCATGCACCTGCTACTTGTTTCCCTTGGTGGATGTGCCGTGATGGATGTCGTCGCTATCCTTGGCAAGATGCGTCAGGAAGTGGAAGACATAAAAGCAGACGTTACTGCCGAACCAATCCCTAATAGTAAGCCGACTCTCTTTCAAAAGATTCATGTCCATTTCATTATCAAGGGCAACATAGACGAAGAAAAACTTAAAAAGGCTCTTGAATTAACAATGGAAAAGTATTGTTCCGTTGTTCTTACTGTACGCCCCGCCGTCCCCGTATCTTACGATTATGAATTGATTAAGTAGTGTGGGGTAAACCGTGGGAGTGGCTGGGCAGTCCCAGAGAGGCAATACGCCTACAAAAAGAATTAGTTGGGTCCATTGAATTAAAGCCCTTAGAGAAACCAGTTAGATTTATTGCCGGATTTGACTGTGCATTTATAAAGCGAGAGGAGGGAGAATTTATAGTTGCTGGCGGTGTAGTGTGGGATTCCCTTACAAATAAAATTGTTTCTCAAACAACCGTTGTTGAAAAAGTACAGTTTCCATACATTCCCGGACTACTTGCCTTTAGAGAAATGCCTGCAATCACTAAGTTAAGCCTCCATCTTGAAAAGCCAGACCTCATAATGGTTGATGGACATGGCATCGCCCACCCCAGAAGGGCTGGAATAGCCGTACACATAGGCATCTGGGCTGGAATACCCACTATCGGAGTGGCTAAAAAGAAACTGGTCGGGACCTATGAAATGCCTTGTGAAGAGAAAGGCTGTCAAACATTTTTGTATGATAGAAGTGAAAAGATAGGGATTGTGCTAAGAAGCAGGACAGGTGTTAAACCAATCTTTGTGTCTCCGGGAAATTTAATAAATCTATCGCAGGCTATAGATGTGACTTTGAAGTCTTGCTTAAAATATAGACTTCCTGAACCAACTCGGCTCGCCCATCATTTAGTCTCTTTAAAGAGAAAAGAAATAAACGTGTAATACTTCCTGTAAGTCTTTATACCAGTTCAACGTGAAAAATAGAGCAAATCGGAATTGCTTTCTGTGCTTTTAGCAACACGTTTTTCTCAGTCAATGCCCAAATGGTTGTATAGACATAAAACGGACCGTTGTCGGTCATAAAATAAATTTTGGCTTTGTGTTTAAATATATTACCAAGCGTGAGAGCTCTGTTTAGTGCCCACCGTCGCCTCTGGCGATCCTCTTCTGAAGGTAGGACGTCTTCTTTGCAGAAAGGGAGTGTGTCCACCTTCTCTTTGTCAATTGGTTTAGCTTGAGCAATCAAAGTGATGGGATTATGAATGTGGAGATTTGGATTTATTCCGCCTTCCCTCATGGCTATGTTTAATTTCACAGGTTAACTTGCTTATTATTATTTGACAGAAATCTATGTAGTAGTTATAATTATTATCATTTTTAATCAACAACATTAACATGTTTGTTTTTGTTATGTTATACGCAACATTACTTCAAAGGGTTCTTATTCTAACGTAACACTTTCATGGTTACAACACCTTGTCTATCAAATCGGACCTGTAAATTATACATTCCGCGAGCTAAAGTTTCATCTGGTATTTTAACCGTGGTTCCACCATTAACCAAAATATCTGATTTGAACCAAACTAGGCGTCCCGTGGCGTCATAAATAGCTATTTGTGCCATAGTGGGTTCAGAAGCAGTGAGCAAAACAGATAAATCACCATCAAATCGGTTGTCCATTAATGTAGCCGAGGCAATTCCGTCTTGTGTTCCAAGCATTGCGGTAGCAACATTAGAATATCTTTGAGTGCCGTCGGTAAGAGTTGCCTTGACTACATATTCATACAGAACACCTTTCTCAACATTATGATCTTCATATGTGTAAGTGTGAGTTGAAATAACCCCCAATGCACTTTGTCTGTGAATGACCTCTTTTTCCGTTATTTTATCGCTTCGGTACAATTCATAGTCAATCACGTCGTCTCCTTCCATAGGAACGGTCCATTGAAGTTGAATGTGGTCTGCTTTAGGTAGTGCTTTTAAGAAGATGAATTCCAGAGGAAGGATTGGGTCTTGGACAAGAGTGAACACCCAAGAGGCTCCCTGCCCACTACTGTTGGTAGCATAGTTAAAGGGGTCGTATCGCCCTATGAAGTTTTGGTATATGTATGAAAGAGTCGGACCTGCATTATTAACATTACAACCTGTGCAGGGACCTTGGAAATCTTTGTATGTCCAAGCAGGCGTTGTATTAGTGTTCACATCAGTGCTGTCCGGGTTCCAGTGTGCGAAACCTTTGTAATATCCGCCATCTGTTAAATCATTATAGAATACTGTTATTGTGTCGTTCCTCGGCAATGATTCCCCATTGGAATGAATAAGCCAATAGAAAACATTCCCTACTGTTGTTATGGGATCTTGATACCTGTTAGGGTCATATTGGTCCGTTGCGGGTGGGATGTTGACGAACCGAACGAAGATGGTGTCTTGGGTCCGCCCAGAAGGGATAGACACAGGTTTAAACAAAATAGGTCTGAACCGTTTGGTTGTCTGAGTGGTGTCCCCAACGGGAAAGAAATAAGTTTGATTGGCTTGAACAGCTCGGGCGAAATAGCCTTTATGCCTTCGGTCCCTCGTGGAATGGTTCGAAACTATAATGCCTTGGTTGGTGTTGTCAGAGAAATTGGGAGTTATGGCTCCTGTCCTTGATAGTGCCGTAACAGAGGGATTGAGCAAATAGGCAGTGTTGGTGTCAAGATAAAGGATTTCGTCAGTTAAATTAAGGGTGTTTTGGACGTACATGTCCACGCCACGAAGCCATTTCTCGTTTGTTCCAGCCCCTCCAAGGACAAGATCATAGAATGTGGTGGGGAACGTTCCCGTTATTTCCTGCGGACCATCGGCTTCCATATATACTGTTCCTGTTCCTGTAAGCAAGTTAGGGCTTGCGTTATTCGTCCAGTTTTCTTTACCTGCCGCAGGGTCAAGCCTGATAAATATCTGTCCATTGTTTTGGATCAATGAGGTGGAGTTAGTGGCATGAAGCCCACCGTAGATATAGACATCTGCCCCAGGTTGGATGTAAACATCGCCACCAACTACATAGAATAAGTCCTGTGCGTTGAGAGATAATATAGATAGTCCCAGAGCCACTGCTAACCCTTTCATTCCTTTACCCCTGGTCATGTTGTAAGTATTTTATAACAAATATACGGAAGATTAGCTAAAATGGATACATAGTAACTTCGCAAAAGAAATACATGCCTCATGAAACGTTTGATTCTGCTAAGCATTCCATTGGTGTTCACATTAAAATCTCTATCCCAGCAAACACAAATTGATTCAATACGTGTGGACTCTCTATGGAGACGATTCATCATATTCAAACCGCAGGATTATGATACAAATCAAACCCAACTTTTTCCTTTAATTATTAACCTGCATGGCTACACATCTGATGCCCTTCAACAAATGCTATACACAAACATGAATGCTTTCGCCGATACATCAGGATTTATAGTTGTGTATCCCTACGGAACTAAGGACACGACAGGCTACCGATATTGGAATGCAGGGTTTTCGCCAATTGGCGCTAATGACGTTTTCTTCCTTGATTCCCTTGTTAAGCACCTGATCACTACCGAACGAGTTGACCCACATGGCGTTTTCTTCTGTGGACTAAGCAACGGCGGAATTATGTCTTACTACATGTCTTGTTTCGGCAAAATCAAGATCAGAGGAATCGGCTCTGTCGCCGGAACACCCCTCGCAAGTTGGTTTCCCTGCAACGCAAATCCTACCCCAGTTATACATTTCCACGGCACGGCAGACAACACAGTGCCTTACAATGGCGGATTCATCCCTCCACTTCAAGATTCATTCGTTGCCGTTGAAAGGACCGTCAACTTCTGGAAAAAGACAAACTATTGTCTTGAAACTCCAGATTCTAACTTTATTGACAGAGATACTACCGACGGGACACAGGTGATCCGTTACAAATGGAAACATAAAACAGGCAATTATTACCCCTTGGAATTCTTTAAAGTCCTGTATGGCGGGCACACATGGCCCGGTGCCTCTTTCACCTATGACGTTACAACACGAGACATCCACGCAAGTTCCGAAATAATCAGGTTTTTTAAATACATCTATACTCACAACATATATGTAACCGGAAACAACCACCCGCAAACAACTCACCATCAGACAAATTTCATAAAAAGATTGACCTCAAATACTTTCATCGCACTATCTCCCCTAACTATCTTCTCCTTGGACGGTCGCTTAATAGGAAGTCTCCCCGAAAACACTGTATTTTCCCTGCCCTCAGGAACCTTTATCGCACAACCTCAGATAACGGATCATCATCCCACAATTTTAATTTCCTATTGATTTTAGTGGTCTTATCTATCCGTATTATTATTTCAAGAAGCACCCAAAGAAAAAGCAAACATTCTTCACAGTTTTTAGTTGGACCCTGAGTACATTGTGTTTTTTAGGTCACAGAGTGCCTCAGAGTTAAAACGGAGTTCTACGGAGTTTTCATTAAATTTCTCTACCCTATTCAATACTCTGTGTCCACTGTGCATAACTCCGTGTTCATTGTGGTTAAAAGGAGAGAGAGGTTCATTACAAGGGTTTGTTGATATGTCTTAATTTTGATACTATGCGGTTGAGATATGCAGTTATTGGACTTGGGAGTTTTGGCAGGGCAGTGGCGGTCAAGCTCGCAGAGGAAGGAGCAGAAGTCCTTGCAATAGATAAGAACGAAGAACGGGTTGAGGAAATTAAAGACTTAGTGGCGACAGCTGTTGTTGTGGATGCCACGGAAGAGAAAGCTTTGAGGGCTCTGGAATTAGATCAGATGGATGGGGTAGTCGTAGCAATAGGCAAGACATTTGAAGACCTTATCCTCGCCACCGTCCATCTGCTTAACATAAACGTCAAAAGGCTTATAGCACGGGCATTTAACCAAACACAACGTATGATTCTTGAGAAACTGGGGGTTCATGAGATTGTGTCACCAGAAGAAGACGCCGGCAAAGCATTGGCAGAAAAACTGCTTCACCCAACGTTTAAGGCTTACATTCCCTTGCCCGGCGGATATGAGATAGTGGAGATTGAAGCACCGCCCGGAATAGTGGGACGCTACGTTAAAGATATAAATTTCATTGGAAAGTATAACATAACGCCAATCACTGTGAAGAGAAAAAATGAGAAGGGGGAGTATATTGTTGTGGGATGCCTAAGCCCAAACTTTAAATTCCAAGAAGGAGACCTTCTTATTATAATGGGACATAAAGATGACATTCAAAGGTTTCTTGAAATTATGGAGTAGTTGGATTGTTTCTCTGGCATCCCTTTCTCAACCTTGCATTAGCGGGAGAGTGTATGACAACGTTGGGGAACCAGCCATTGGAGCAATAGTTAGAATATATCCTGATTCAATTGTTTTACAAACAGATATAAACGGACAATTCAAGGCATGCCCTCAAACCATCCGCAACCTGACCATTGAAATAACGTATTTCGGAACAAGAAAATCAATAATTATTCCCAAACTAAGCAATGACACAACACTGGAAATAAAAATAATTCCGCAAGTCAACCTCAATCCCGTTACGATCATACACAAACACTCATTATCAATAGAACCCGGCGGGATAACAAAAATCTCAATGCAAGAACTGTCAAGGCGTCCGGCATTGCTTGGAATAAGGGAACCCATCACGCAACTCAAAAGCATTGGGGGAGTAACCACTGTTTCGGAGACTCAGGAAGGGCTTGCCGTCAGGGGAACAGCACCGGAACACACACTCATCTTGCTTGATGGCGTGCCTCTCTACTTTCCCGGCAGGGTCTTCGGAATGTTTTCCATGCTTCATCCTGAGATAGTTAAAGACATAACTTTCTATCCGGGGGCGTTCCCGGCTAAGTATGGCGGTAGGTTAGGAGCAATAGCCGAATTCTCGCTCAAAACAGGAGAGTGGACACGTAAACATTTATCTTTCTGGACTGGAACAGCCACAACGGGTTTGTATCTCTCAGCACCCATAACAAAAAATGTTTTCAACGTAACCACGGCACTGCGTTATAGTTATCTTGGACGGTTAATAAAGGCGATTCACAAAACACCATTAACCGCAGACTTTGGAGATGCATTCCTGCAACTGGCTTTCAGACACAAAGACAAAACAGTAGTTAGGTTTTGGACATTGACAGCCTCTGATTGGTATTACCAAAGCATAAGAAACGATTCAACCGTAGGGAGCGTAGTTAATCCCGGCATAGCATCCGCTCTGTCAATAAGACACAAGATTAACAAGGAAGCCATCATCAAATCAACGTTCTATTACTACAATAATTCCAGCGAAGTGTTTTACCGCAAAATATATGATGATGGCAGATTGCTCGCTATATCAACTGGAACATACCATTTCAGTGCAGGCTTAAACACCATCTTGACACACAGAAACACAGAATTAGGACTACAACTTGAAAGACTGTGGATTAGACCATTGACCGAACAAGTGACGTTCTATCAACCTACCTTCTCAGATACTCTTAAATTTGAAAGCAAATCGCAACTCTATCACGCTTGGCACAAAGCAGTCTTTGTTAGCCATGCATTTGATATAAGAAAATTTTCCATTGTCTCAGGAATCAGGGCAAACTACTTCACGCAAATAGGTCCTTATTCCAGACCCAGAAGCGATACCTTCGTCTTCAGAACTAACGAAATAGTGGCTTCATACTTCGCTATCTTGCCCAGACTTAGGGTAACCTACACAGACACACCGTTCCAACTAGTTCTCGCCTCTGGATTCGCTTGGCAACCTGTACATAAACTCTCACAGGGCTTGGTCACCACACCTTGGGACTTCTGGCTTCCCTCAACAGTGAACGTTAAACCCTCTTACATCTACGACCTCACGCCGGGAATCAAATTCATTAAAAACAACCTCGCCATAGGAATTGATTTGTTTTATAGACTCTTGTGGAACCTTTATGAATTCAAACAGGACTATGTCCCGGCACCGGGAGTCGTCTCGGAAACAGAACTGACTCGTGGCACTGGAAAAGCCTATGGAATAGTCGTTTATTTCCTGTATGAAAACAAAAGACTTTCATTAAACGGGAATTACACCTATTCCCGGTCGTGGCGATTTTTCCCAACCCTAAACCAAGGAATCCCATTCCCAGCAGACGAAGACCGCCCTCATGTCGGAAACCTTACTGCTTCCTACACATTCATAGACCGTCCGAAGGGCAAGTGGACTTTTTCCCTCAAATTCGTTATTGCCTCTGGCAAACTACTCACTTTGCCTTCCTACTGGCTCATCAGTGCAACTAAACTTAAAACCGCTTTCTTCTGGCGAAATAATTATAGGCTTCCAACATATCACAGGCTTGACCTGTCCGTCTCTTGGCAAAAAAGCCTTGGACACAGGTCAGACCTTGAAGTGTCCTTCACACTCTATAACGCCTATAACAGGCAAAACATCCATCAATTAGTGATTGATGAAAAGGGCAGATTTATAGCCACTGGAAGATACCTTAGAACGGAAGCATATACTCTGTTTCCCATAATGCCCGCAATAACTGTTAAATTGGATTTAAGATGAAGATGCCCAAAACGTTAATTTGGACTTTGGGAATAACCATTATAACTATGTCCTGCAAAAAAGAATTTGTTATAGAGCCATATTACCCTCAAGAAATGCCTATCATAATTGAAGGAAACATTGCTACTGACAAGCCACCGGTAGTTACGTTATCCCTGCCCAACCCAGCATTTGACACAATCAAGCCAGAAGACATTCAGTTTGTTCATAATGCAAAAGTTCTGGCAATAAGGGAAAACACGGACACTATCTTGCTTGTGGAATACAATAAAGATACACTTACTGGTTTGCTATGGCAACTTTTTAACTCAATGCTTGCTATCCACTTCACAGGAATTGAAACACCTCTTTATTTCTACTCAGTGCCAAGGGATAGGATTGTAACTGGTCAGCCGGGCGAATCATGGAAATTTGTTATTTATGCTAATAAGCAAATTTATCAAACAACTGTTAAAATTCCACAAAGCCCATATCCTCTGGACAGCATCATTCCCATTCCGCAACAGGGCAGGTATTACATGATAGCCTTTTTCAGGGACCCGCCCGGCTCACAAGACTATGGCATCTACTACACCAAATACTTGAATCTTCCATTTTGCATGGGTAGATATTGGTCAGATAGGACTATTGACGGCAAACGATGGGCTTGGAAGATAACGCCGGGCACCTGTGCAGACAGGGCTCACGAAACAGCACCTGAACTGTTCTATTCAGAAGACAAAGTTGAAATTGCTTGGTGCAGATTAGACAAAGAGTCCTATGATTACCTTAAAGAATTGGACAATGCCGATGATGCCCTTGACAATCCATTTGACTATCCCACATTGCCCACTGGAAACATGTCCACCACGACCTCAATAGGGCACGTCTTCGCTCTCAACTGTCAGTATTACTATTTTGATTTGCCCTGACGGGGCTTAAAAGACACTTTTAATACCCGCTTGGTTCGTGGAGTGACCTTGAACCTATCATCAATCCGATAGGGAATCACCCAGACTATATAATCGCCAGATTGCAAAACCCTGACTTTTTTCTTCAAATGAGCAGGCACTTTCTCGTCAGTGAGAAACTTCTTTATTTTCTTCTTTTTCCTTAGCCCAAAGGGGTAGAAGTAGTCGCCATCCCGCCAGAACCTCAACATAATAGGGCTTTCCAGTTTGTCATAATCCAGATAGGCAATGTTTTTGTCGGTAGTTATCTTAACATCCTTTGCAGGAAGCAGTTCAAAGACATATTTCCCTTCGGAGAGTTCAATTACCGTAGGGATTTCAGGCACTGGGACGACCGACGGTTCCGACTCTTCTGTTTTTTCTGTGATAATTAAATGAGTTCTGTCTATCACCAGTTTGAACCTCTCTGTTTCCAAAGTGGCACCGACCTTTATTTCTTCGCCTCTAATTAAGTCAATCAGTTGGTCAACTTGATTCACATTGAAGCCAAATTCTTTCAAAATCTCATAGAAAATGGTTCTATAAGCAGGATATGACAAAACCTTTCGGAAGGGAATCCACACTTCACCATCTTTCCTAATTAAGACCCTGTTTTTTATTCTTTGCAGTGTTACTTCGGCAATCCATTCCAAATCTCTCATTATTCGGGCGTGGTTGTAGATTGCCACATCAACCTCTGGATTCAATTCCCTCAAAACGGGCATTACACGATGCCTTATGAAGTTCCGCCTGAATCTCAGGTCTCTGTTTGTTTCATCTTCCAACCACGACAAACCTTTTTCCAAGGCATATTTTTCTATTTCTGACTTTGAAGCAAACAATAATGGTCTGATGAGAAAATCTCGTTTGGGGACAATGCCTTTCATCCCTCGCCACCCACTGCCTCTAATCAGATTCATCAATACTGTTTCGGCAACGTCATCCCTGTGATGGGCAGTGGCAACAAAGTGATAGCCGTGTTTCCTGCGAACTTCATTCAACCATTGATATCTCAAATGCCTGCCCGCTTCCTCTATGGACATTCCTTCCTGACGTGCGAAACCTTCAACATCCGCACCACCGATGAAAAACGGAACCCTGTATTTGAATGCCAATTGACGGATGAAAAACTCGTCTTTATAGCTGTCTTTCCTGAGATGATGATTGAAATATGCTATTCCAAAAGGGAATTCGCCACATTTATAAAACAATTGAGTAAGCACCACTGAGTCAACACCGCCACTGACAGCCACCAAAACAGGTTGCCCTTTGAACAGCAAACCCTCATCAAAAATAAATTTCCGAAACACCTCAACATTCAACATAAGCCCTTTCATTTAACCTGCCTATATTTGCACTAAACTAAATGTAAAATTCAGAACAATGAAGATACTGGTAGCGATAGCACGGACGCCAGACACAACGGCACCAATAGACTTCGTTGATGACGGCAGGAAATACAAGGAGGAGGGCGTTCAGTTCATCATTAATCCATACGACGAATTCGCCCTCGCCAAGGCAATGGACATCAAGGACGAACGACAAGATGTGGAAGTAACTGTAATCTCCGTGGATTCAAATAAAGCAGACCAGTTGCTCAGGAAAGCCCTCGCCGTCGGGGCAGACAAAGCAGTTCGCATTGACATTGAGCCTGAGGACGCTTGGCAAACAGCAGGAGAAATAGTGGAATGGATTAAGAAAAGTGGAGAGCAGTTTGACCTCATCTTCACTGGAAAGGAAACCATTAACTATAACGGCGGACTGGTCGGCGGATATATAGCCAGCCTGCTTGGATACACATACGTCCCTGAAACATATAAACTTAGCATAATGGACGACGGAAAGTTGGATATAGTGAGGGAAATAGAAGGCGGGAAGGTATATCTAAAAACCACCATGCCAGCAGTGATCACAGCCGTTGAATATCTCGCAGAACCTCGCCTTCCCTCAATGCGTGGAATCATGCAGGCACGCACAAAGCCATTCTCTGTTGAGCAACCGACAGGAATTGAGCCACTCACCACAACAGTCAAACACTACTTACCGCCTCAGCGGAAAGAGTGCAAACTCATTGACCCTGAAAACATAGAGGAACTTGTCGAAATCCTTCACAAGGAAATCAAAGTAATCTAAACCCTAACCTGTTAAAAATAAAAGAGTCATGGCAGTAATTGTCTACACAGAACACGAAGATGGGAAAGTGAAAAGGTCCAGTTACGAACTGACTGCGTACGCCTCTGAACTGGCAAAACGGTTCAACGCAGGACCAGTCATTGCAGTCTCTTTCGGCAACATAGCAGATTCAGAACTGGCTACCCTAGGAAAAGCCGGGGCAGAGAAAGTGATTAATTTCCAAGGGGAAGGCACTGAGCAAGTGGACCCAAAACTCTTCTTTGAAAACATAAAATCAGTATTAGATGAAACATCTCCTAAATTCGTGGTTTTCGGAGCCAACAATAGCGGTAGGGCAATAGCACCATTGGTCAGTGCTCATCTGAAATATGGTTTAGTGCCAGGCGTAGTGGAACTGCCAAGAGAGGAAAACGGGAAACTCATTTTCAAGAAGAATGCATATTCAGGAAAAGCCTTCGCAGACTATCAAGTAAACACGGATGGAGCAGTCATCATGCTCATGAGAAATTCCTTTGACTATGAATTGGGAGAAGGAGCAGCACAGGTGGAAGTAAGACAAGCCACGGGAGAAGGCTCATATATCGTTGAAAAGGTGGAAAAGGCGACAGGAAAAGTTCCTCTCACCGAGGCAGACATAGTTGTTTCAGGAGGACGCGGTCTTAAAGGTCCTGAGAACTGGCATCTATTGGAGGAGTTAGCAGAGGAATTAGGGGCTGCTCTCGCATGCTCAAAGCCTGTGTCCGACATGGGTTGGAGGCCGCACACTGAACACGTTGGACAGACAGGTTTAACAATCAGACCAACCTTATATATCGCAGTTGGTATTTCAGGTGCAATTCAGCATCTTGCCGGTGTGTCGGGGTCCAGATACATCATAGCCATCAACAAGGACCCGGAAGCACCTATATTTAAGGCATGTGACTATGGTGTTGTCGGAGACCTCTTTGAAGTCGTCCCTAAATTAACACAAGCAATAAGGGAATTCAAGAAGAAACAGGCAGGCGGATAGTGTACAGTTGAGGGGCATCTCTGAGCATTCGGGGGAAATTTCCCCGGAAGGGATGCCCTTATTTTTTTAATTCGTTATAATTTTATGGGTATGAGTAAGAGAAGTAATAAGCTTCCAATGTCGGTCCTTGAAGTTACTCTCTTGAAGACCAATGAATACAATCCACACTATGTGGTTATTCTTGTCCAGCCCGACGAAAACATTTATCTTCCCATAATGATAGATGGGGCAGTGGCATATGCGATTGATGTAGCTCTAAAAAAGGTTGCTACAGCCAGACCTCTCACTCACGACCTGTTGAAAAACATACTTTCTGCTTATAATATCACTGTGAAAGAAGTGATTATAAGCGATTTTAAAGACAGTGTCTTTTATGCAACCATAGTTTGTGTTGACGAAAATGGGGAGGTTAAGGAGTTTGACTCTCGAGCTTCGGATGCCATTGCTATAGCCCTTAGAACAAATGCTCCGATTTATGCTCACAGGTTCGTGCTTGACGAAGCAGGAATGGTAACCCAAACGGAAGAGAAGGAGAGTAGTTCTTCTGAGAAGAAGTCTTCCACGCCGGCAAAAGCCGAAAAAACCTCAAAAATAAATTTGGAGGACCTAACGCCTGAAAACATTAAGAATTTGTCTGATAAGGAGTTAAAAGCTCTGCTTGATGAAGCAGTGAAAAAAGAGATGTATGAAATAGCTGCTTTAATTCATGCAGAATTGGAGAGACGTCAACAGGACTCTTAGGAAATGGATTGGACAGTAATTATCAGGGGCATATTGGGTATGGTTGTTCTAATTGGTATATCATATTTGCTCAGTGAGAACAGAAAAGCCATTAATTGGCGATTGGTCATCTGGGGCGTTGCCCTTCAATTAGTGCTTGCCGTGTTAATTCTGTATGTTCCCGGCGTTAGGGATGTTTTTGAGGCAATTTCATATTTTTTTGTGAAGATTCTTGATTTCTCTCACGAAGCAAGCGTGTTCCTGTTCGGTTCGCTTGTTACGGACATAGACACCTTTGGCTTTATTTTCGCTTTTCAAGTTCTTCCAACCATAATCTTTTTTGCGGCACTATCTGCAATCCTGTATTACTTAGGAATTCTTCAAAGGGTTATATATGCCTTTGCGTGGCTAATGCAACGAACAATGAAACTATCCGGTGTGGAAAGCCTCACCGCAGCAGCAAACATATTTATCGGACAGACGGAAGCACCACTACTTGTTAGACCATATCTTGACAAGATGACCCGCTCTGAACTGTTTGTTATGATGAGTGGGGGAATGGCAACTATTGCGGGGGGGGTCTTGGCGGCTTATGTGGGATTCCTCGGGGGGCAGGACCCTGAATTAAGGCTTTTCTTTGCAACCCATCTTCTCACGGCATCTATCATTTCAGCCCCGGCAGCGATCGTAGCAGCTAAAATAATGGTTCCGGAAACCCAGGACACCGACAGGAAACTATTTGTTCCACCCAAACACATTGGTTCAAACCTTCTGGATGCCATAACCAACGGGACAACAGACGGCTTACGACTGGCGGTAAACGTTGGGGCAATGCTCATAGCTTTCATCGCTCTGATAGCAATGCTCAATTATGCCGTTAGCCACGGTCCCGGACAATGGTTTAACCTCAATGAATGGGTTCAAGAGTTCACGGAAGGACAGTATAAGGAGTTCAACCTGCAATTTATCCTTGGCTTGTTGATGGCACCGGTGGCTTGGCTCCTCGGAGTCCATCCCAATGATTTAATCATTGTGGGGCAATTGCTTGGAGAAAAAACAGTCCTCAATGAGTTCTATGCCTATGCTCAGCTTGGAGAATTAAAGGAGGCAGGGCTTTTTTCCAACACCCGCTCACTTCTGATAGCCACTTATGCCCTATGTGGGTTTGCCAACTTCGCTTCAATTGGGATTCAAATTGGGGGCATAGGGGCTTTGATCCCTTCCAGAAGGAAAGAACTATCGCAGTTGGGCATTAAAGCAATGATTGCAGGAACAATAGCATCCTTTATGACCGCCATAATCGCCGGGGTGTTGTATGTTGTTTAATAACTTGATACATTGCACTGAGAACCTGAGGCAAAGTTTCAGCTATAAAGAGATTACTATTTGACACTCTTTCTTAGGAAATATGCTCAACTCTTGCCTATGCCTTCTTTGATAATTTGTTTCAGAATCTGTATATAGATCTTCAATTAAAAGGCATCATCTTCTTTATGTCAAATCCGGGAATTCCATCGGCTATATCACCAAGCTCGTCCTCAAAAATTTCTTGAATCTGTATGTGCAGTGTTTTTGTAGCATCATTAATTGTTTCCTTGATTATTTCAGAAAGTTGGTCATAGCTTAATTCTTTGGCTTTCTCTTCATCTATCTTGAGTTCCAATATCTCTCGCAATCCATTTATCTTCACATACACAATGCCGTTCTCACTACGCACTTCAATGACCAACTGCCTAACCCTTTCCTGAGCGTTCTTCAACCTCTTGGGTATTTCATTGAACTTTCCAAACAATCCAAACATAATAATCAATTTCTTGCAAAGATAGTCTAAATTACATAATGGAGTTCACAAATTCCAAGTGGCATAATTTAGCATGCATGAATCAGACACTGTTAATAAAAAGCAAATCACTACTTCTTTTAATACCCGCCATTAACATTGCTCAGGACACAATAGAGATTAAATTCACTGATGAGAAGTTAAAAGTAGATGGCGTTCTTTCTGAACAAGTATGGCAACAAACACCTTTCCACAACTCTTTCCATCTGAACTATCCAACTGATAGTGGATATGCCAGATACCAAACGTGGTTCGCCCTCGCATATAATCGCAATTTCCTTTATGTTGCCTTCAAATGTCAAGACTCCTCAACGGCATATTTTGTTGCAGAGAACTTAAAGCGGGATTTCTCATTACGCAATACCGATGCCGTGCAAATCATTTTTAATCCCTCTGGAGACCAACAGTATGGCTTTGGTTTTGCGGTCAGCCCATATGGGTCCCAGCGGGAAGGCTTGATAGTCAATGGAGGGGCGTGGGGGCTTAGCACAGCGTGGGATAACAAATGGTTTTCGGCAGTTAGTAAAAACGATTCTTTCTGGTTCGTAGAAATGGCAATACCATTTAAGACCCTTCGCTATCGGGAGAGCGACACGCTGTGGAGAATCAATGCAGCACGGGTTAACTGGAAAGTTCAGGAACGGTCAACATGGCAGCCAGTTCCCTATGTGCACAACATAAGCAACCTGCTATTCACTGGATTTCTTAAATGGGACACGGCATTGCCACCTCAAGGTCTCAACCTGTCAGTGATCCCTTATGTCCAATCGGCATACACGGATAGCATTACCTTTTCAGCAGGGGGAGACCTTAAATTCATGATAACACCTTCCCTGACCCTTGATGCCACTATACTGCCCGACTTCTCTCAGGTTGAAGTGGACTGGCAAGTGCTTAACCTATCTCGCTTCTCGGTTTTCGTCCCTGAGAGACGACAGTTTTTCTTAGAGAACAGGGATTTGTTTTCTTCATTTGGACTTTGGGGAATAAACATTTTCTTCTCACGCACAGTGGGAATGTATGAACTGGCACCCTATTGGTATGAACAAGTCCCTATCTGGGTTGGATTGAAACTAAGTGGTTCAGTAACTTCCTCAACAAGACTTGGAATAATGCTTGTCCAGACAGGTCCTAAGGAAATAAGCCTTTCTGATACCACAATCCGAATAAAGCCTTACACCCATGAAGTGTTCTCTATTCAACAAATGGCTAATAAACCTTCGTTTTTCAGAATCCAATATGTTGGAAGACAGTCCTTTGAAAGATTTTCAGCCACAGAAGAAAATCACACCTTTGGCATTGAATACAATTTGAGAACCAACAGCGACATTTGGCGGGGAACAGTGTTTTTCGCTATAACAAAAGACACCTATGTTCCGGATCAAGACAACTTCGCCACTGGATTCTATGTGAGATACAGAACCAGAAAATGGATGTTTATGACCCAAAATGCTTATGTGGGCGACAACTTCGTGCCACGACTCGGATTCATCCCAAGACAATATCATCCTGATTCCACCGGTCAACTCGTCAGAAAAGGATACTACAGTTCTTTTTTTCGTGGAGAAAGAACCTTCTATGGAAAAAAAATTAATCAAGCAATAGGGGCAGAGACTTCTATCTCAGCATTCACAAGCAACAACCAAGTGTGGCGAAAACTCATTAGTGCTGGCTATTCCATCAGACCCTTTAGGGGAGATAACATTTATTTCAATCTTGAATTAACCGAAGATTTGATTCCCTTCACTACATACATATATGGAATTACTCGTATTAGTCCCGGGACCTATCAGCAATGGCAAGGAAAAATAGGGTATGAAACACCACCACAATTCAAACTCACATTGAAAACATCAGCGGGAACAGGCACCTATTACACTGGCACGCGAACAAGTTTTGAAACAACAGTGGGCTATCGGTTCGTGCCTTATGCAACAATTTCCACTACGCTGTGGCATGAACGAATAGTACTGGATGGTCGGATAATTCCTTTGTGGCTTGTCAGCCTTGATAATGTGATTACCTTCACTACCACCCTCTATTGGACAAACATTATCCAGTATAATACGCAGCTCAACAGGGCAACCTTCTTCAGTAGGTTCCAATGGCGTTTCGCCCCTATGTCCGATATTTTCCTTGTTTGGCGGGCGGACAAATGGCTGGATAACACCCAACCAATGCAAAATTCTTTTTACCTCAAATTGGTCTATTGGTTTAATGTGTAATAATGGCAACAAAACACATAGCAATTGAAGGGAACATAGCGGCGGGAAAGACCACACTCGCCCATTTGATAGCACCATATTGGAAAAACTCAACACTTGCCCTTGAACCATTTGACAAAAATCCTTTTCTGAAACAGTTCTATAACGACCCAGACAAGTATGCCCTCGCCCTTGAATTGTCCTTTCTCGCCCTTCGTTATGAGCAACTAAGCAGGCTATTGCAACCTTCCCTGTTTGAAAAAGTAGTCATTAGTGACCACAGCCTTTTTAGGTCTTGGGTCTTCGCAGGCGTAACCCTTCCAGAATCAGAATTCGTACTTTTCGAACGGCTCTATAACACAATGATTAAAAGCCTAAAAAAACCAGATGTTATCATAAAAATTTCTGCACCTGTTGAAAGATATTTGAAACAAATCAAATATAGGAGTAGGTCATTTGAAACAGGAATTTCAACTGAATACTTGCAAAACATAGAAAAGCGATATACAGAAATAATCAAGCAACTGGCAACCTTTATGCCAGTCATTGACTTCCAAATAGGTTGGGTAGATTTATTGAACACGCCCACTATAACAAAACGTCTCGTAGAAATAGTAAAAGATGTCTTAAATTCAGAGAAACAGGGTTTAATTCCTGTTGTGGCAGAAAAATAAGCAGGTTAATCAAATATAAATTTTCGTATCTTTGTTAAAAATCTTGTTATCATGTATAAGGGGGGGATTTTTTCTTTCTTGGCTGTTGTTTTCTCATTGCTTAATCCTGTTATTGCTCAGAGAAACGTAGTGGGCTATGCAATGAAGCCATTGCCCACACTAACCTTGCCTAATAGCACACAAAACAATTCGTCTAACAGTCAGAGCAATTATGTTAGATGTGCCACTGATGAATATGATGCTTGGAAAAGGTCTAATGACCCTCAGTTTGATGCTATGCGTCGCCAGTTCATTCAAGCATTTGATATGTGGCTTCAAAATATGGATTTGAGCAGGTTGCAACAAAATGTTGTCTATACGATCCCTGTTGTTGTTCACGTGGTCTATAATACACCTTCTCAAAATCCTACAGATGCCCAGATTCAGGCTATGATTGATGCAGTAAACAAAGACCTGCGTCGCTTAAATAGTGATACCTCAAACACACCAAGCGTGTGGAAATCCATTGCAGCAGACTTTCAAATTGAACTTTGCCTTGCACAACAGGACCCCTGGGGTAATCCTACTACAGGCATAGAAAGGAGACAAACCTCTGTGTCTTCATTCTCAGCCAATAACAATGACATTAAATTTTTTAGTACTGGGGGACTGGATGCGTGGGACCCTACAAGGTATTTCAACATATGGATCGGTCCTTTGGGCGGGGGACTATTGGGATATGCTGAATTCCCAAGTGGAACAGTTATTACATCGTCTCACACTACCTATGGCGTTGTTGTTGAATATTGCACCGTCACTGGAACCTGTGCTCCCTACAACCTCTACAGAACACTTACTCACGAAATAGGACATTGCCTTAATCTTTATCATATTTGGGGAGACGATTTTGGAGCATGTACAGGAGATGATCAATGTCAAGATACTCCTAACCAAGCACAAGAAACAACAGGATGTCCTACTTTCCCTCAAACGGATGCCTGCTCACCAACATACCCAGGAATCATGTTTATGAACTACATGGACTATTCAGATGATGCTTGCATGAACCTGTTCACTCAAGACCAGAAAGCCAGAGCCTTGGCAGTGGTTACAAATTTCCTTTTGCCTCTTCTCTCCTCTAATGCATGTCAACCACCTGCAACGAACCAACCTCCAGTGGCTAATTTCTACGGAATCCCGACAACCATATATGCCGGGCAGAGTGTTAATTTCTTTGACCAATCTCTTTATTCACCAACTTCATGGACTTGGTCATTTCCAGGTGGAACGCCGGCAACCTCAACAGCACAAAACCCCTCAAACATTGTCTATAATACTCCGGGAACATACGACGTAATATTGGTAGCATGCAATGCCTTCGGCTGCGATACCATGACTAAACAGAATTATATCACTGTATTACCTATCCCTTCATGCGTTACTATTGCTAACATTGATACATTCCCAATAGATACACCAATCCTCTACGTTACCAACTGTGACGGAACAGGTCCCCTGTCCTATGTGTCCGGACACAACTGCTATCAAGACATTGGCAAGATGGATTTCTTCTCTTCGTCATCCCTTTCTGGATTTAATTATATAACGGCGGTTGCAATAGCCTTCGGAGTTGGAAAAGATGGCGGCAATGGAAATTCTATCAACGTTACAGTGTGGGACAGTAATAGGAATGTTCTTGCTTCAGTACCAGTTCCTTATAGTAAAATCAAGCAAGATGTTGACAGTGGCAGGGTGACAATCGTACCGTTACCTAACCCAATTCCAATCCCACCGAACGGAGTGTATGCAGGCATTACATTTACCTATTCTTCGGGAGACACAGTAGCAATCCTTACTAACAAACACAACAACTCACCGGCACCGGGAACCGCTTGGGAGATATGGTCGGATGGCTCATGGCACGTTTATGGGGATGCAACTAATTCTTGGGGACTCAATGTGTCCCACTACATCTGGTTGTTTGCCACATCCGGACTACCAAACGCTTCTTTTACGCCCATCAGAGACACCATCTGCGAAGGGGAAACGGTAACTTTTGACGCCTCTGCTTCTTCAAATAGTTCGGAGTTCTATTGGTCATTGCCAGGGTCATCAATGCCTTCGGCACAGGGCGTAACAGTTGCCACATCCTATCCAAATGCTGGAACCTACGACGTCCAGTTGGTTGTTGGTAATGCCTGTTTTGCGTATGATACTTTATTTGTACCTAATGCTATTATTGTCAATCCCAAACCAACAATTTCCATTAACCCAGCAAACCCAGTTATTTGCACCGGGCAGAGCGTTACCCTCACCGCGTCAGGAGCACAATCCTACACATGGTCACCTTCCACTGGGCTGAACACAACCACTGGAAGCATGGTAGTGGCAAGCCCTTCCTCAACAACCACATATACTGTTGTCGGGACATCCGCCGAAGGATGCACTAACTTAGCATATGTAACAGTCACGGTAACGGACCAATATCCTGTGCCTAACATACAGGTGATAAGTGATACATCCGTGCTTTGTGCCTCAGATACAATCATTTTAGATGCTTCCGGTTCTCAATTCGTGCAGAACTGGACATGGGACATTCCGGGTGTCGCTTCATCCACTTCAACAGATGCCATAGTGCCCGTGGTATTCCCATCTCAAGGCATATATACGGTAACTCTGACGGTAGAAAACGGTTGTGGAACAACACAGGACACCATAGTGCTAAACATTAAAGCATGCTATACTGGGATTGAAGATGCAAAAGAGAACCTAATAGTTACAACAATGCAAAACAAAGTGATTATCACAACATCACAACTATACCGACTTACCATAACGGACCCTGTGGGCAGGATGATTGCTGAAAGAGAACTTCCAGCAGGAAAACATTCCATTCAGTTGAGTCCGGGACTTTATTTTATCCAATTGACGGACAAGCAACTTAATCACACAACTATTAAAAAAGTATTACTTATGGAGTAATCGTGCAGAGCTTCTCTACCTTTCTACCTTAGAAACTTCAACTTGCTTTATATCGCAATTTATTTATATGCAATCTAAACAAGCCCAACAATTATATCTTTGTCCCTTGAAAAACATGCGAACCATGACAACCGCAGTTAAAACAAACAGGATTCCGGAATACTTACGACCGAGGGCTCAGGGGGAATGCGAACTGCACAAGAATCCAACACTAAACAGGATTGCCCGAACACCTGTGTGGCTTCCTTGGGCTGTTTACCTGCCAATCATTGCCTTGATAATTGGCTTCGCAATCTTTAAAGTTGGCGTAAGCATTTGGTCCGTGGCAGTCCTGTTCTTTGCAGGTTGGTTCACTTGGACCCTTACTGAATATGTGGTTCATCGGTTCCTCTACCACACAGAGACCAAATGGGAATGGTTACATAGGTTTCAAGACAGGGCTCATTATGTCCATCACAGGCACCCGAAGGACCCGCTTTGCCTCGCTATGCCACCGCTTGTAAGCATATTTGTTGCCGCTATTTTCTTCGCATTATTCCACTATCTCTTAGGCAACTTGTCCTATGCATTTTTTGCAGGCTTCGTCTTTGGATATCTGGTTTATCTATTTTTCCACTGGGCTCAGCACAGACTGCCTAAAAGGAGCGTTCCGAAGTTCTGGCATCCGCTCTGGGAACATCATGTTATACACCATTATAAGGACCCAACCGTTAATTTTGGAGTGAGCACCCGATTGTGGGACGTGATGTTTGGAACATCGGATAAAAATGAGGAAAGATGAGTGTTTGGGACAGAATTGAGATTGCCAGAGGAGACATTACCACCTTTGAAGTTGATGCGATTGTCAATGCCGCCAACTCGTCGCTGATGGGCGGCGGGGGAGTGGATGGAGCCATCCATCGGGCTGCCGGTCCTCAACTTAAAGAAGAATTAAAGCGAATCCGTAGAGAACAATATCCAGATGGGTTGCCGCCCGGACAAGCAGTGATTACAAAAGGCTATAACCTGCCCGCTAAATACGTCATCCACACAGTCGGTCCAATATGGCGAGGCGGAAACCATAACGAAGACGAAATCCTTGCCAGTGCATATCGAAACTCGCTGAAAATAGCCAGTGAACGAAAGTTTGATACAGTCGCCTTCCCTTCCATTTCCACAGGAGCATATCGGTTTCCTGTTGAAAGAGCAGCGAAGATAGCACTAAAAACAATTGCAGATTTCTTGAGCCAAAATGAATATCCCAGAAAAGTGATTATGGTTCTTTACGACGAACCTACTTATGATGTTTACAAACGAACCTATGAGGAACTGTCTCATGAACAGATAGCGTGACTACTGCTGACAAACCCGCTTATATTCTTATCTTTGCATAAAAAGTGCGTAAATGATACCCTTATATGACATTATTCCCAGTCGTAGAAAGCCCATCGTTAACTATATCATAATTGTGCTGTGTTTCATTACATTCTTCTATGAATTGAGCCTTTCACCTGTGGAAAGGGAGATTTTTGTAAGGACCTATGGAGTTGTTCCCGCTAATTATTCCGCTGTTCCCTTCTGGGAATGGTTCACCAACCTGTCCCTGCTTATTCCGCTCATCACAAGCATGTTCCTGCACGGAGGCTGGGCTCATATCATCGGAAACATGTGGTCGCTATGGATTTTCGGAGATAACGTGGAAGACGTAATGGGACACGTCAGATATGCTATATTTTATCTGCTCTCTGGTTTGGGAGCAATAACCCTGCACATACTGTTAAATCTTGATTCCACCATTCCAACCATTGGGGCTTCCGGGGCAATTTCAGGAGTTATGGGAGCATACATGTATTTGTTCCCGTGGAGCCGAATCGTTACACTAATCCCTGTGTTCTTTATGGCATATTTCGTTGAGATTCCCGCCTATGTTTATTTAGGCGTGTGGTTCATAGGACAATTGATTTCTGGAATGGTTACTTTCGCCATTGGCAGTGCTGGCGGAATAGCCTTCTGGGCACATGTGGGAGGCTTCGTCGCCGGAATATTCCTCAGGAAACTGTTTGTTAAGGATGTTCCAAAGCCACCCAGATGGAACGATTACTATTCAATTGAATACGATAGCACGGACAGGAATTATTATGGTCCCTTTTCTTAACTGATGCTTCTGCAGAATTTAAGAAATTTCTTGACTGCCCGAGCCCGATGGCTAAATTCATTCTTCACTTCAGCAGGCAGTTCGGCAAATGTTTGTTCATATCCATCAGGGATAAATATTGGGTCATACCCGAAACCGCCATGTCCCGATTCCACTTCCGCTATCCTGCCTTCCACAACACCCTCAAAGAAATGAGGAACACCGTCTATTATTGCCACAAGAACTGTTCTGAACCGTGCTTTTCGGTTAGTAATCCCTTTCATCTGTTTCAAGACCAGTTGCCTGCGTTGTGAAATAGTTAGGTCCTCACCGCCATATCGGGCAGTGTGAACACCGGGTTTCCCACCAAGGGCGTCAATCTCTAATCCTGTGTCCTCGGCAAAAACAGGTTTCTTAAGCAGATGCCAAGCCTTATGTGCCTTTGCCCATGCATTGGCATCCAACGTGGAAAATGGTTCTTCTATCGGCGGGAAGCCCTCAGGTAGCAATTCAATGGAAAGGGTATATTTTATTATGGCACGTAATTCTTCCAGTTTATGTGGATTTCTGGTTGCCACAACCCACCTCTCAGGACACATTATAAATTCTTTTTAGGTTTTCCCACAGTTTGGCTTTCAACTGCCTGTTTTTATATATTGCAGAAGGTTTATGAGAGAGTAAACAAACGGAATCTAAAAGATTAAAAGGCTTATATGCAAACTTGTTTGGGTCGTCTATGTTAATCCCAATCAGTGAGGGATGAACGCCCATCACAAGAACATATTTAATCGTTGGGAAAACTCTCTTGAATGCTATGAAAGAAAAAGGTTTTTCCGGTTGCCAGTATGCCACTAAAGAGGAATGCTGTTGCTTGACTGCAAGCAAAATTTTTCCAATAAACCCTTCGTAAGGCTGTTGGTCATGGCTTGTAATAACCAGAGTGTGGACTGGCTGACCAGTTATCTCATACTCAACACTTGTAGGAAGGTAGAAAACATGCTCAATATGTGCTATTACACCTTCCCGATATTGGCTTTCCAATATTCCTTTCAAAATTTCAGACTTAAAATCATTCATGATTGTAAAATTATGCCTAAATTTGCTAAAAAGCCATTGGGTATGCAAGTTCAAGAGATGCCAGAGATAAGGGTTCAAAGGGTAGGGCAGTCCAGAATAAATGAAGTTGATTGGGATAACCTCATTTTCGGAAGGCACTATTCAGACCACATGTTCGTGGCTGACTACCGAGATGGGCAATGGACAGATTTAAGAATCGTTCCTTATGAGAAAATAAGCGTATATCCCGCATTGATTGCTTTCCACTACGGACAAGAAATCTTTGAGGGGTTGAAAGCCTATCGGACCGTGGACGGCAAAGTGGCTATATTCCGCCCTGACAAGAACATAAAGCGAATGAACAATTCGGCTCGCAGAATGGCTATGCCAGAATTTCCCTTTGATTGGTTTATGGAAGCAATGAAGAAACTGGTTAGCATAGACAAAGACTGGGTTCCAGCAGGCGACGATGTAGCACTATATATCAGACCCTTCATGATTGCCACTGATGAATACGTTGGCGTCCGTCCCTCAGATACTTATAAACTGTTTATCATCACAAGCCCTGTTGGACCTTACTATGCCAAGCCACTTAACGTTAAGGTTGAAAGGAAATACGTCAGGGCATTTCCCGGAGGAACGGGGTATGCCAAGGCTGCTGGGAACTATGGCGGGGCAATGATGCCAACGGCTCTCGCTAAGGAAGAAGGCTTTGACCAACTCTTGTGGACAGATGGAATCCATCATGAATACATTGAGGAGTCCGGCACAATGAATGTCTTCTTCATTATCAACGGAACAGTAGTTACGCCACCGCTCACTGGAACAATCCTTCCGGGAGTAACCAGAGATAGCATAATCACACTATGCAAGGATATGGGCATTCCCGTTGAGGAACGGCAAATAACTGTTAGGGAATTGTTTGAAGCGTATGAAAAAGGAATTCTGGAAGACGCTTTTGGCAGTGGAACAGCCGTTACAATCCATCACATTGTAAGCATTACGGACATCCTGCCCAATGGAGAGAGGAGAACCATTGAATTACCAAGCCCTGAAAAACGGGAAGTTTCCAATAAATTGAAAGAAGTCCTTGAAGGCATTAAACGTAGGAAATATCCCGATCGGCATGGCTGGCTCGTCTATGTTGATTAATTAACATTTGCTTGGATAATGAACTTTATTGACGGCTTAAAAGGGATTGTATGGGAGCGTGGTCCCACATGGATAGTGCTAAACGTTGATAACACAGGGTTTTATTATAAGATTGAGATTCCCGCATATTCAGAAGATTTGCTTCCCGAAGGCAGTCAAGTGCACATTTTTACTTATGTTTTCAAGAATCCACAGGAAGAATTAATTATGTTCGGATTTCTTTCCCGGGAGGAGCGGAACCTGTTTGAAAGGCTTCTGAGAATTCAGGGAGTAGGAATTTCAATAGCAAGGAATATTCTGTCTACCTATTCACCGGCTGAGTTCGCTGGAATAGTCTCAGGAGAAGATGTTGAGAGTCTTAAAGACATAAAGGGCATTGGGGAAAGACTTGCTAATAGAATCATTTATGAACTGAAACCCGATTTTGACTTAAAGGCTGAACAGGCAAACAGTAGCCTAATCCTCAGTTCAATCAAAGCCCTTGAGATGCTCGGGCTGTCAAGACGGGAAGCCAGAAAACTGGTTAAGAAAGCCATTGAGTCGGGAATGGATGACGTTCAGAAGGTCGTTACTAAAGCCCTTCAACTGAGGGGAATTATTGGTTCACATGAAAAATAATCGTCCCGACCATTGCGTTGTCCTGCATACATGAAGAGGTTGTTACCCATATTGGTCGTCGCACTGGCTGCATGCCTGAAAGTCCCTGACCTTAAACCACCTTCGCTTATCTATTTCAACACAGACACCCTTTGGTTAGACACCATATTCACAGGACTTTCTTCTTCCACATACTATTTGAAACTCTATAATCCCACAAAGGACAGGATAATTATCCCTGCTATTCTTCTTAGCAATTCAGACAAGTCGCCTTTTAGGTTGAATGTCAACGGGAAAGGGGGCAGGGCAGTGCGAAACGTTATTATTGAACCCAACGATAGCATATTCATCTTCGTTGAAGCAACTATTAATCCCACCGTTGAAAACCTGCCTTTCGTGGTATATGACCGATTGGTTGCTATTGACCAGAAAGGGGAGGAGTTAGCGTCTGTGGTCCTTGCCGCCTATGGGCAAAATGCACATTATTACAGGAACATAGTCATTTGCGATATGACATGGACTTCTGACAAACCTCACGTGCTGCTTGGTTCAGTGTTCGTGGACACCAATTGCGTGCTGACAATAAAAGAAGGGGCAAGGATTCATCTGGACCGGAACAGTGCTCTATTCATTGCTGGAACGCTAATTGTTGACGGTTCTTTTGAGAAACCCGTTGTGTTTCAACAAAGCAGGCTGGAAGATTTCTTTAAGGACATTCCCGGGCAGTGGCAGGCAATAGTTATTTTGCCCGTTTCCCAAAACAATGTAATAAGAAATGCCATAATTAAAAACGGCGTCGCTGGACTAATCGTTGACTCAACAGGTAAGGATGCACCGGCAGTCAGGTTGTATCAGGTCCACATAGACAACATGCTTGGATACGGTATTCTTGCTGGAAATTCATATATCTACGGCGAAAATGTTATTATTTCACGGGCTGGCGAACGGCTCATCGCTGCATTCGGAGCAAAACTGGAATTTTTCCACGCCACAGTAGCGGGATATAGCGGGGAATATCTCAGGCGAAATAAGCCGGGGGTCCTGCTTGCAAACTACTACGGCACAACAGAAGA
>JAADEI010000059.1 GCA_013153515.1 Chlorobiota bacterium
AAACGCTTTCTAATCCATCAAAAATCCTTGAGACAGGATCAAATTCAACGGCTTTAGGGTCAGTTGCCAGTTCATAAAACCTAAGCAAAATGTTTTTATAGGGCTCATATAATATGATGTGTCCTAAATCAAGATTTTCCTTGTTTTTTAAGCATAGCATATTTCGTTTGACCAGTGGCATATCAGCTCACTTTTCACAAATAATAATACTTTCGCCTCTAATTGCTCTATTTCTCGCTCCTAATAGTGGATTGAATATTAGTTTCTTAAAAGTAAACCCTACTTCTTCACAAAATTTTTTTGTCATTATGGTAGTTGGAATTTTTTTGCCCGACACAGTGCTATCGCCTACTATTATAGCCAGTTTGCCGCCGGGTTTAAGGGCGTTATACATGCCCTCTATTGAGACTTTTAAGTCTTCGTAGTATTGAATAACTTTTGCGGGCAGTCCGCCTATCTTCTTCTTGGGCAAAGAATTTTTCATTCCAAGGTATTTAGCTTCAATTTTTTTCATATCAAGACCTAAATACTCATAAGCCAACTTGTCCTTTCCAACATAGTCAATTGAAAAGTAGTAAGGTGGACTTGTTATAATGGCATCAAACTTTTCTTTAAATTCTTCCATATCTTTAAGGCGAAGAGCATCGTCTTCTAAAATATCTGCTTTTGTGAACTCAAGCCCATACTTTTGCTTTATCGTCATTAGCTTTTCATAGCATTTCTTTATATAGTTGAACTTTTCAATAAATAATCCTACTTCGCCTTTCTTTCTATATCTTGACGTTCTGGCAAAGGCATCAATAGTATCAAAGTATACTATCAACATAAGATTTTTAATCGTTTCGTCTTCATGGTTCCATTGTTTACGCTCAATATCATTCAAGATTGCAATTAAATCATCATTAGAGAATTCTAAGTCCTTAGGCTTTTTAAATAGCAGTTCGTTTTTCAACTTTGTTATCATTACTCCCATTGGTGTTATGTCTATACCAACACTTTTAATGCCCATGAGAGAAGCTTCATGAGTTGTAGTTCCTGAACCATTAAAAGGGTCAAGAATAAGACTATTTTCTGTTAAGCCAAAAGCATTAATTAATGTTCTAACTACTCGCGGATAAAATTTGCCTTTGTATGGATACAGATTATGGAATGCATAAGCATTTGTATCTCCATAAGCATCAACAAAGTCTGTATATAATGTAGTTTTTCCATTCACTTTTTCTAAATGAGCTACTCTCTTTCGCAATCTTTCAGGATCTCCTGAAAATTTAACGGTTCTACGTATTGGGTCTATGGTATATGAATCTGTTAAGCCCCCCAGTTCCAAATCAAGCAGGTCAAGGTCAGCAAGGGTTTGCATCCAAAAGCCGAATATAGTGTCTCCTTCAGGCAACACTATTTTCCTAAATTCTTTTGAATACTCCTCAATAATTTTCTCATAATCTTCAACTTGCTTAGACTTAACTTCCTGTTGCTCAAACAATGGCAAAATACCTGCTTTTGACATTATACAACTTATTTACTTTTGTGCTATCTAAACATAACAAAGATACGTAAAAGACTGTTGCAGAGATGATGTAAAACTTACCAATACTTCACGCAAATGTCGGCATTAACAACACATAATCTATTAGATTCTGATATTCAACAACTAATCAATGAAATTTCCCGAAAACACAATATTCCAGAAAAGTGGCTAACGGAAGACATTCAGGAACTTGCTTCTGATAGCCTTTCGCAATGGTTTCTCTTGCGAAAAATTGACGATGCTCTTGCGATTGGCTATCCGTATGCATATCTTGTTGGAAAGGTGCAATTTCTTGACCTGACTTTGAGAATAAAGGAAGGTGTTTTCATTCCCCGTCCAGAGACGGAACAACTTGTAGAATTAGCCATTCAAAAAATCAAACAATATAAAGACGTTCCAGTTGTTGCCGACTTCTGTGCAGGTTCAGGTGCGATAGGACTGGCAATAAAAAAGCATGTTCCAGAGAGCGATGTGTGGCTTGTGGAAAGAAATCCTACGGCGTGCCTGATAATTAAAGAGAATGCCCGAAGGTTAAACATAAAAGTCAATTTAATTTGCGAAAGTTGTTTTTATAATAAAGCAAAATCCTTATTGAAGCATAATGTAACGTTCGTTATTTCTAATCCTCCCTATGTTCTCCCCAAAGAACTCAATCAGGTTGACAGGTCGGTAATTCAGTATGAGCCCAAGGAAGCGTGGCTTGCCCCTCCCTCAGACCCATTGTATTATTACCGTGAGATTATCAGTCAATATGGTAATCCCCAAAAAGTGCTACTGCTTTTTGAAGGCAGCCCTGCCATTTATGAAGATGTTTTGAGACTTCTGAATGAAGCGGGATATGAAAGAACAAGTGTTATAAAGGACTTCTCAGGCAAAGAGAGATTTATTCTTGGCGAACCTTCTTCAACAGATGAATAAAAGCTATTCTGTCAGTGGGAATCATAAAAATTTCAACCTTTTCTGGTTTTAAGGGAACCAAGAACACTTGGGATTGTTTGCTTATGGCTTCCTGAAAGTCGCACATCTTCACAGGTTGCAGTTTTTTGATTGTTTCTTCACTGCAAGGAAAGGAATAATAAATTGCTAACACTTCCTTGTCTTGTTTGAACGCCGATGGCACAAAGAAGTGGTTAACATAGATTAATTCCCAATCTGTGATTTCTTTAATTCCAAGTTCTTCTTTTAGTTCTCTTCGCAATGCGTTAAGGATTCCTTCCCCGTGGTTGACTCCCCCTCCTGCGAATTTGACTATTTCAAAAGTGCCTATCTTTTCTTTCAGAACTAACACATGATTGTGGTATATAGGCATTGCATAAACCCTAACTGTCCATCCGCTTATGCCGTTCAATCAAGTGGAATTTATCCTTTGAAGGCTTGTTCCAGAGCCTGTTCTATATCTTTGATTATGTCCTCTGGGTTTTCAACGCCGATAGACAGACGAATCATCTTTTCAGTGATGCCCATTTCCCTTTGTTTCTCAGGCGGTATGTCTGCATGAGTCATAGTGGCGGGATGTTCGGCAAGCGATTCAGTGGAACCAAGGCTAACAGCCAGTTTGATTAGTTTAAGGCTATTAAGGAACTTAAAGGCTTCTTTCTCTCCTCCGTGAATATCAAAGGATATAATAGACCCGGGTGCAGTGCACTGCTTCCTGTAAATCTTGAACTGTTCAGAATCCTCGGGAAGCAAGTCAAGATAATACACTTTTTCAACCATTGGGTGTTCATCAAGGAATCGGGCTACATATCTGGCGTTTTTCATTTGTGCGGTCATTCGTAATTTGAGTGTTTCAAGGGACCTCATAAGTAGCCAACCAGTCCAAGGTCCCGCCATAGTGCCCATAATAGACCTATGGAACTTAATGGTGTCTACAATTTCTTCTGGACCGACCACTGCTCCAGCGACCACATCGCTATGCCCCCCTATGAACTTGGTAGCGGAATAAATAACAAGGTCTGCTCCGTGTCTTAATGGTTGTTGCCATAGCGGACCAAGAAACGTGTTATCCACAAACAAATAGACTGGTTCCCCTCTCTTTTCGCTCAACTGCTCAGCAATGTCAGCACAAAATTCAATGTCTATTAAGTCATTAGTTGGATTGGCAGGTGTTTCAATATAGATGATTTTGACTCTGGAACCGTATTGTTCAGCCAATTCGGGCAGTCGGATGTATTGGTCTCGGGCATAAAAATGGTGGTGGTCTATGTTGAATTTTGGAAGAATGTTCTCAATTAAGAATTCCGTGCCTCCATACAGCGGTGTGCTATGCAGGATAACATCTCCGGGTTTAAGGAAGGAAAGCAGGGAAGTTGTAATAGCAGCCATCCCGCTTTCAAAGACTGCAGCGTTCTCCGCTTGGTCCCATAGCGTCAGCCTGTCTTCAAGAATCTCAAGGTCTGGATTATTGAGCCGACTATATATCAGCCCTATTTTCTCATCAACTTCCTTTTCCCTGAGTCCATAAGCAATCTCAAAGAATCGCTTGCCTTCCTCAGCAGTTTTGAATACGAATGTTGAAGTTTGGAATATTGGACATTTGAGAGCCCCTTCCGACCACTCTGGATTGTAGCCATAGGACATCATTAAACTCTCAGGTCGTAAAACGTGCCCATCTATTGTAATGGGATGCTTGAACTTCCGGGCTCTCTTGTCCTTTGGCATGACTACTTATTTAACATCACGGGAATATGTCCATCAGTTTGTATGTGGTGGCAACTTTGTTTATGGCGGAATAGTAAGCGGCAGTTCTCAAATCTTTCATGTTTCTGTATCTCCTAAGGATATCCCTCAATTCTTGGTAGGTTGTAGCCATTGTTTCTTCAAGTCCTGACCTTACCAAAGCCAGTTCGCTTGGCCCCTCAGAAGCCTCAGTTATAACTTTTTCCGGGAATTTACGACCTGTGGCTTCCTCAATGAGTTTGATTATTCTGCGATTGCTCCACTCTTGGAATCGTTTTTCAATTCGTCCGAACCGAACCCTCATTATATTTCTCAACCATTCAAAATATGACACTATAACCCCGCCGGCATTGAGATATACATCAGGGATAATCCACACTCCTCGTTCAACAAGTCTCTTGTGTGCCTGATATGTAACGGGACCGTTAGCCGCTTCGGCTATAATCTTTGCTTTAATCCTGTCAACGTTTCCAGTGTGGATTTGACCTTCCAGAGCAGCAGGAATCAATATGTCGCATTCCAGTTCCAGTGCCTTCTCCTTGGGTTGAATCTCTTGTTTGGCTTTCGGATAGCCGCTTAATTTCTTGTTGGCATCCCAATATGCTTTAACATCGTCAATATCAAAGCCGTCTGGATTATAAATCGCAGTGTCATATTCAATGATAGCGATAATCTTCGCTCCTTCTTTCCATAGGAAATAGGCACTGTGATATCCCACATTACCGAAACCTTGGATAACAACTGTTTTGCCTTCAAGACCTGTGGATAGTCCCAGTCTTCTCATATCTTGTTTAACAGAGACTGCCTCCCTGATTCCATACATCACTCCCAGTCCAGTGGCTTCCGTCCTCCCAGCAATACCACTTAATTCTCTTGGCTTACCTGTAACGCAGGCATATCCGTGCGGGTCATCTGGTTTTAATGATAGATAAGTGTCAAGGATCCAAGCCATAACCCGTTGGTCGGTGCCCATGTCCGGTGCCGGAACATCAATGCCGGGACCAAGGAAGTTTTTTCTAACCAGTTCAAAAGTGTATCGTCGTGTAACCCTTTCCAATTGGGACGGCGTGAGTTTATATGGATTGATTTTCACTCCGCCTTTCGCTCCTCCGAAGGGAACATCAACAACCGCACATTTATAAGTCATCAGGGCGGCAAGAGCCATAACTTCATCCTGACTGACATGTTCGCTATATCTTATCCCTCCCTTAGTAGGCAGTCTGTGGTGACTATGTTGAGCCCTGTATGCCTCCACAACCATTACATCTTTGCCTATACGGACAGGGAACCGAATTCTCAAAACACTATTGCAGACCTTTATTTGATAGAGCAATTGTGGCGTGATCTTAACGAAGTGAGAAGCATCATCAACAAAAGCATTAACGCTTTGCAAAAAGGAATAATCCTTATGTTTCACTGCCGCCATTTGCATTTATTTTTTTAAGTTTTAGGTAAAGGTAAAAAACAAAAATTGACCAACCAACCCACAACACTACTAACCCTTTGACAACCACATCAAACTTTTCCATGCCTTTCTATCTTTTGCGAAATTAACCAATCCCACTTAGCAAACAGATAGGTGATTATTAGCCATCCAATTACAGCAGGATAAAATACAAGTCTCATCTTACCGTCCAGATCATAGACGTTGAAGCCCGGGTTGCCGCCAGCCCCCGGATGCAAAGAATCAGTAAGACGTGGAAAAACAAAGATCAAAGCAACAGACATAATAAAAGAAACGATTACATAAACCGAAGCAATGCGATACCTGTTAGAATATGGCAAACTTTTCCATAAAAGAAAGAATCCTGCTATCATTAGCAATGTGGCGGCGGCAGCATTCTGCTTAGGGTCGTTATGCCAAGGTGTGCCCCATGTGGAATTAGCCCAAATCATTCCTGTAATGATGCCTATCAATCCAGCCCATAGAGCAACCTTTAGAAAATGTGGCAATTGAGAAGCCTTTCGTTCATCTCCTTTTCGCAAATACTGAATTGCATAAATTGTTGCTATCAAATGAAGAAAAGTCATTGCAAACCACATTGGAACATGGAAATATAGCATTCTGATTGATTGGCGAAGGACTGGCAGGTCTGGAACGGGACTGAACAACCCCGCTACAACGCTATACAATATGAGACCCAGTCCAATCATTAGCATCACAAAGGTAACTCTACCCATTTAGTCCCTCCTTCTCTTTGCAAAGATATTATTCTTTTTGGTCTTGGGAAACAGGTTTTAATCATACTCCCATTTTTTAGCCGTGGATTTAGCCAAATGATCATGCCCCCATATCTTTTTGCATGGCATTTACAAACGAAGCATATTAACTTAGCAATGCGATACTCATAGCACAAACTCCTTATTTCACAATGATGACGGAAGATTTAATACGGCAAGCGGCTCTGGATACAGTTAGGATAGAATATGAAACCATTCTCTTGCTTGAAAAGGCTATCAATTCAGACTTTATTTCAGCAGTTAAGGCAATCTACAACTGCAAAGGAAGGGTTGTTTTTACAGGGATAGGCAAAAGTGCCTTAATTGCACAAAAAATCGTTGCAACGTTTAATTCCACTGGATCCCCTGCCCTTTTTATGCATGCGGCGGATGCCATCCATGGCGACCTTGGAATGATGCAGGAAGACGACATAGTGGTTATGCTTAGCAAAAGCGGGAACACACAGGAACTCAAGGTTCTTGTTCCCTTGATTAAAAACTTTGGTAATCCAATCATTGCGATAACATCCAGCAAAGACTCCTTCCTTGCTCAACAGGCAGACTACAAGATAATCTTTGATTTGCCAAGGGAAGCCTGTCCTAACAATCTGGCTCCTACAGCCAGCACAACAGCCCAACTGGTTATTGGCGATGCCATGGCAGTGGCACTGTTAACACTAAAAGGGTTCTCTCCACAGGACTTCGCACGGTTCCATCCCGGTGGAACACTCGGCAAAAAACTATACCTGCGGGTTGATGACCTATATAAGCAGAATGAGAAGCCTGCCGTGTCCCCAGAAACCCCAATAAAGGACGTTCTAATAACAGTCAGTTCAGGGCGGCTCGGTGCCACAGCAGTAACAGACCCCGACAATAAAGTGTTAGGAATAATTACGGATGGCGACATAAGAAGAATGCTACAAAAATTCCCTTTATCAAGCCTTGAATCCCTCAAAGCAAAAGACATAATGACAACAAACCCAAAGACTATTATGCCCGATGAACTGGCAGTGAAAGCCCTTGAAAAAATGAGAAACAACAAAATCACTCAACTCATCGTAGTTGATAAGGACAATCATTATCTGGGAATGGTGCACATGCACGACATCATTAGAGAAGGAATTGTTTAAGACAGCCATGGAATTACTAATTGGCACAGCAGGGTGGAACTACTACGACTGGAAAGGCAGATTCTATCCAGAAGACCTGCCATCAAAACAACAACTGGAATACTATGCCCAACACTTTAACCTCGTGGAAATAAACGTTTCTTTCTATCGGTTTGTCAGGGAATCAACCTATAAGAAATGGCATGACCAAACCCCTGACAACTTCTCTTTTACAGCAAAGATTCATAGATACTTCACGCATTTGAAAAGGCTTAAAGTTGACGAAGAAGTTATTTCCACGTGGAACAAATTCATTCAACCCTTGACAGATGGCTTGCGAACCAAAATCAAAGCACTACTATTGCAATTGCCCCCTTCCCTTAAAGCAGACCTTTCTCTCCTTGAACATTGGCTTGATAAAGTGTATAAAACTGAAATCCCTTTGTTTCTTGAAGGCAGGAACTCAACATGGATGTCGGAAGAAGTGACTTCTTTTCTGAAGGCAAGAAGCATAGGGTTTGTGTTTTCCCACTCTATTAAATGGGATTCCGACCCCCGAATTAAGACGACCGACGATGTCTATTGGCGATTCCATGGTCCAGAAAAACCCTTCTATTCAATCTATTCCGAAGAAGACATGCATCAATATGCCTGTTTGCTTAAAGAACTCAATCCCCAAAAGGCTTTCGTCATTTTCAATAACACATATAGAGCCAATGCCGTGATTAACGCAAATATGTTCAAAGAGTCCCTAAATGCATGCTAATGGTTTCAAACTACAAACTCCGATTAATAATAGTGTTTCTATTGCTCGCTATAGGCGTTCTGGGTCTCACTCTACGCTTGGTTTTCGTCTCCCCAGACCTTGACTTCCTCTTTCAGGTTCAATCTTCGGATTTCATTGTCGGAATTTCAACGGGCATAATCTCTGCAATAATAATGGGGCTCATTTCGTCTTTGCCTGTTTTTAAGGAAGTTAGAGAAACTTTAATTCCTGCAATTAAAGTCTTTTCTTCTCCCCCTTGGTTCGCTTTCTTAGTTAGTTTGTTTGCGGGCGTCTGCGAAGAACTATTTTTCCGTGCTTTCCTTCAAGAGTTAATCGGACTGATTCCCACAGCCATCCTCTTCGTTGCTATACACGGGTACTACTTCCCAAAGCCCCGTGCTATGCCTCTTCTGGGCATTCTGGTAACGTTCATCGCAGTTGCTTTAGGTTTGTTGTACGAACATTTTGGGTTTTGGGCAGCCGCCTCAATGCATTTCGCTTATGATTTCGTGCTTCTATTGGCAACTTTAAAATTTAAAACCTGTGAATCCAATAATAGTGATGGATGGGAAAATGTCAATTAGAGTTAAAAAACAATTTTATAGAACTTTTATGTTTTTTCTGAGAAAGGTCGCACATTCATTCTTTCTTTCTTTTAATCCCACTGGAAACAGGGATTCCAATTGTGAGGATAATAAGCACAATCATTATCAGTCCAACAATTAATAAGACGTATGGCGATACGCCCACTAAACTCCATAAGAGATATAGCACTAATGCAACCGTAGCGACGGTAATAGCATAAGGAAGTTGTGTTTTGACGTGGTCTATAATTGGGCAACCAGAAGCAAGGGAACTGAGTATTGTAGTGTCTGACAA
>JAADEI010000101.1 GCA_013153515.1 Chlorobiota bacterium
TTGGGAAACCCGTCAAATTGGTTGATGTGTATCTCTATAAGGAAAAATAAGACTTTGGTCATTGACCCATAACCTTTCGTTGCTTTAAGTTTGCATAAAATAGAACGCACGATGAAGGTAACAGTTATAGGAGCCGGGAATGTAGGAGCCACGACGGCAAACGTCCTTGCAACAAAGGATTTCCTCAAGGAAGTTGTTTTAGTGGACATTAAGAAGGGGGTTGCGGAAGGCAAGGCACTGGACATTTGGGAAAGCGGTCCAATCCTCGGATTTTCCACTAAGGTGTATGGAGTTACTGATGATTATGAAGCCACTGCGGGCTCGGACGTCGTAGTCATCACTTCGGGAGTGCCTCGCAGACCGGGAATGAGCCGTGATGACCTCATTGAAACAAATGCTAAAATTGTTAAGGAAGTTGCCCAGAAGGCAATTAAGTATTCGCCCGATGCAATCCTTGTCGTGGTCTCTAACCCGCTTGATGTGATGACCTATGTCGCTTGGAAAGCCACTGGATTGCCCACAAACAGGGTTATGGGGATGGCTGGAGCCCTTGACACTGCCCGATATAGGACATTCATTGCCGATGCAGCAGGGGTCTCGCCAAAGGACGTTCAAGCGATGCTGATGGGTGGACATGGAGATTCAATGGTTCCTCTACCCAGATACACAACCATCAACGGAATTCCAGTAACTGAGTTCATAGACAACGAAACTCTGGATAAGATTGTTGAAAGGACCCGGTTTGGCGGCGGGGAAATAGTCAATCTTTTGGGAGTTTCCGCTTGGTATGCACCGGGAGCAAGTGCCGCCCTAATGGTTGAAACAATCCTCAAAGACGAAAAGAGAATTATCCCAACCAGTGCATATCTCAACGGGGAATATGGGTTCTCTGGATTCTTCATGGGTGTTCCGGTTCTGTTGGGCAGGAACGGAGTTGAGAAAATCATTGAACTTGACCTGACGCCCGAAGAAATGGAACTTGTTAAGAAATCTGCTGAGCACGTTAAGTCCCTCGTTGACGTGGTCCATAAAATGGGTGTGGTATAAGAAGAGGCGACCTTATTATTGACATTGGCAACACAACAGTTAAAATAGGCTTGCTGGACAAAGATGGTAGTATAGTATTTGCAGAACGTTTTTATAAATCAGACATAGGCAGATACAAGCATTTCTTTGATTCTCACGATGTTAGGGCTTGGATGGGCGTCGGCACAGTCCCGGAAGGAATTGAATTGCCTGCTGAAAAACAAGTAACAACAACCGGTTTGATAAGTGCTGGAATTGAAATAGACTATGAGAACAGAGAGTCCATAGGTGTGGATAGGGTAGTGTGTGCCTACGCCGGATTCCTCATATTCAAAAAACCAGTGCTTGCCTTAACCATTGGAACAACAATCACTGCCACATACATAACCGCAAATGGCGTGATTAAAGGTGGGAGCATCAGTCCGGGACTGACCGCCAGATTCAACACTTTGGCTAAGGGAACCGCCCAACTGCCCAAATTGGACGCAAACCTCTCTGCTTGGAACAGGTCTTGGCTGGGACGCTCAACTAATGAATCTATACGCAATGGCGTCATTAACGGAATTATAGCAGAATTAGAATCAATGCTTGAATGGTGGAAAAACCACGACCCTGAAATTATTGTGTTTGCAGGCGGTGGAGACCATCAAATCTTTCAGTTCATACATTCTGAACTACCTTTACACGTTGAACCATTTATAGAACTATATGCGTTGGCAACACTTATTAATTACGGGATTGTTGGTAAGTAGCGGTGCACTGGCTCAGACCGTTACTAATCCAGTTACCTATAAGAGATATGCTTCAATAGTACAGTTTTCGCCCGTCGGGGCTTCCTCAGTAGGGATCATACCCAATCAAGCAGGGCTTTCCAATCCCTTCATTGGGGCTACATTGCCTTACCAACGGTGGGCGGGGGCAGACCTCACAGTCCAACTGTCAAGATATGGTGTTCAAGGGCAGGACGCCGGAAACGTTATTGTTGATGCCGGTCCCACTGAATTAAACCTATTCCTGCCAGTGCATAAGAAAATAACGATTGGGGCTGGGATAAATCCATACTTCAATAACGAAGGAAGGTATGTCTCTTCGGAAAATTCAGGGTTGTGGTCCCTTTCTTCATACGGTGGGCTGTTGCAGGCTCGCCTCTTCGCTGGATTAAGCGTTGTAGACCGGAAAGGTTGGAAGGTAGGTCTCGGAACTGGAACATTCTTTCTCACAGGAATTATGATTGACACGTTCAAGAGAAAAGCCACATATAACCAAACCTTAATGAGAATTATAATGACCAAACAAACAGTTAGGGACCTTGGTTTGCATGCCTCTTTCCTCGTTTCTAAGCGTCTATCCACATTCTCAATTTCACTCGCAACAGGAATCAACCATAATCCAACCGTCAACGCCTCTGTGGAAGAATATCAATGGTTGGCGGTTAAATGGAAACCCACTTCCATCACAGACACAGTCCTTAAAACGAAATTCCTTGCTGACACAGTCTTGAATGGAGTGTCAGAGTTCTTTATGGGAGTGGGCTTTGCCACAGACCAGTTCCAAACAGAAGTGTTAATTGCTTCAATGTTCCCTCAACCATTCTTTGGTTCCAGAGTGTCCATCTCTTGGTTCCCTGAACCGGGAAAGGATTTGCCTGTTAAAAAGGCGTTCTCTGTGGCAGCGACCTATCAACGTGGAACCCTTGTCTCTGGCGACTTTCAAGACATTGGCATAGAACTTGCATATTCAATTCCTGGTGTGGGGACCGCCGGAACCCTGACGGTTAGAACAGGGGTCAACCGGTGGCGAACCACACAACTAAGTGCCATTTATTGGCACGTGGCGGCGACGGTGGCTTTGCGTGAACGCTGGTTCATCCGTCGTAAATTTGAATAAAAAATGAGTGCTATGAGAAGGATTTTAAGGAAAAAATGGGGCTTGCTAATAATTGGGCTACTAATGATGCCCATCATCACATTGGCTCAACAAAAAAGCAAATGGGGAGAAGACAGTGCTACCGCCGTTAAAAACTATGCCCTTTATAGGTCTTTCGTCCAAACACAGGAATACGATAAGGCTCTTCCCTATTGGCGTTACGTGTTCAAAAATGCTCCGTGTGCCAGACAGAGAATATACACAGATGGCGAAAAGATAATGGAGTTTATGATTAAAAACGCTCAGGATGAACAAACAAAGAATGCATACATTGACACTCTGCTCATGCTTTTTGATAAACGTGTGGAATGCTTTGATAATGAAGGCGTTGTGCTTGCCAGAAAAGCCTACTACATGATTAAGTATAAGCGGGCTACCGAAGAAAATATGCTTGAACTGGGGCAAACCGCCATAACCAAAGGGAAAGAGAAAACATCTGCATATCTGTTGCCAATCTACTTTAGGTATGCCGTCAGGGCATATAAGAAAAACCTCATCTCTGCCGATAGTCTGCTTAACATTTATGGAAGCATTCAACAAATTATTGCTGCAAACGCAGGAGACCAGAAATATAGCAGTGCTGCCGTTAAAGTGGCGGAAGAACTTAAAAAATCAGGACTTATTCAAACCTGCGAAGACGTGGATAAATTGCTCATTCCACGATACAAAGCCAATCCGTCCGACACGCTCGTTTGGAAATTGCTCTTTTCCGTCATGAAATCCCTTGAATGCTACTCATCGCCATACTTCACTGAGATAGGGGAAAAACTGGTTGATTCCCTTGGGGACTATAAGGCTGCTATTAGCCTCGCCAAAGCATATAAGAAGCAAAACAAATGTTCCAAGGCTATTGAGATGCTATTGAAAGGTGCTGAGAAATCGCCAGACAACGACCTGAAAGCGGAACTATACCTCACTGCCGCTCAACTGGAATACAAATGCAGGAAGAACTTCGCACGGGCTCGGGACTTGGCGCGTAAAGCCGCTTCGCTAAAACCAAACTGGGGAGAACCCTATCTTCTCATCGGAGACCTCTATGCCGCATCAAGCACTCTGGACTGCATAAAGAAGCAACCGCTTGGGTCAAAGGCAGTGTTCTGGGCTGCTATAGACATGTATCAAAAGGCTAAGAGCATAGACCCGTCTGTGGCAGAAGAAGCAAACAAGAAAATAGCCCGATACAAGGAGTTCACGCCAACAAAAGAAGACATTCACTTCCACTTGCTTAAGGAAGGCGAAACCTATGAGATAGGATGCTGGATGGGAGTATCAACAAAAGTGCGGGTGTATCATTAATGGTTCTCTTGGGCTTTTTAGGGATTTTGGCTCTGCCCACTGGCTGTAAACATGATATTGAAGAAGTGAGTAAATTGCAGGAGTCCCTTGGGGTCCCGCCAGAAAAAGGCTATGATGTTGAAGTGATGTATTATGACTCGGGGTATCTGGAATTCAAACTCGTGGGAAAAGAGTTAACCATTATCCCACGGGAAAAACAGGACCCACTTATTGAAGTTGACAGTTTTAATCTCTATCTTTACGATAAAGAAGGAAGGGTTTACACTAAGATAAAAGCAAATAGCGGGACTGTGGACTTGCCAAATAAATTAATGTGGGCGAAGGGACACGTCTTCCTATGGTCCAGAGAAGGCAACAAACTGAACACTGATGAAATTGTTTGGGACCTTGAAGAAGAAAGGATTTACACTTATTCAGATGTTCGCTTGGAGACGCCAGAAGGAGTAATCTATGGACAGGGCTTTGAAACAGACCCATCTTTCAAAACATATCGCATAACCAAAATGAAAGGAACCATAAAAGTAAATCTTGATTAATGGACTATGCAATAATTCTATTTTTGATTTCGCTGATTCTCTCGGCGTTCTTCTCGGGCACTGAGATGGCTTTCGTGTCAGTCAGTCGCCTTGAATTGCTCTTGCATGCCCAAAAGACAGGAACAGTAGCGTGGTGGGAAAAGAAACTGCAGGAACCAACTAAATTCATCGTTACCACACTGATTGGGAACAACCTCGCCCTTGTGCTGTTCGGAATGGCTGTTGGAATGCTCATCTGGCAATACATCCCGATAACCAATTTTAGTGAAGCGTCTCAATTGGCAATAGAGACCATAGCAGGAACGGTCATCATAGTCGTCTTTGGTGAGTATTTGCCCAAGAACATAGCACGGAGATATCCCGCCCAGTGGCTCAAATGGCTCGGTCCACTGTTCAGAGTGTTCTACTATCTGCTTTATCCCATCACTTGGATAATGATGCTATTGTTGCCTATTAAGGAGAAGGCTAAGCAGACAACGGCTATCTCAAGGGCTGACCTTGAAGTGTTGCTTCAAAAACACGTTAACATAGCCAAAGAAAAAACTGTTATAGGCGATTTGGTGCGTAGGGCTCTGGAACTCTATGAGAAAACAGTTAGGGATTGCATGGTTCCTCGGGTGGACGTCAAAGCAGTGGAATACAACGCTTCCATTGACGAAGTGAAAAACATTTTCAAGAAAACACGCCATTCCAGAATAGTCGTATATAAAGAACAAATTGATAACGTGGTGGGGTATATACACATATTCTCTTTGCTTGAAAACCCTAAGTCCATAAAGGAAATTGTCAATGAGATGCCTATGTTCACTGAGACAACGCCCGTCCTCAAAGCCCTTGAAATCCTGACTTCCCAACGGAAAAGCATTGCGTATGTGGTTGATGAATACGGAGCACTGGCTGGAATAGTTACTCTTGAAGACATTCTGGAAGAATTGGTTGGCGACCTGTGGGACGAACAAGAAGAGGAGGAGCAGGAAGTCATATTCTCAGAACAGGAAAATGCCTATTACATCAAAGGGACGGCAAGCATTGATGAACTCAACGAAGAATATGGCTTCAACTTCCCTGAAAGCAAGGAATATGAAACAATAGCAGGGTTTATCATCAACCAACTGGGTTTCATTCCGCCAAAAGGATATAAGTTTACCTATGAAGATTACGAAATAGAGGTTGTGGAAGCAACAAGAAACAGGATACTGAAGGTGAAAATCAAAATGAAAGAGAATTGACGGAGGCAAGACCAATAGTGGTGGCTGAAGACATTCATAAGTATTACGGCGACCTGCACGTGCTGAAAGGAGTTAGCCTGACGGTCTATCCGCAGGAAATCATTATCTTAATGGGACCATCGGGGGCAGGCAAAAGCACTCTGTTGCAAATAATAGGGACTTTGGAGCGTCCCGACGCTGGAAAACTCTTCTTATTCGGTAAGGACGTTATGGCTATGAAACAAAACGCTATCGCTAAGTTGAGAAACCAAAAGATGGGTTTCGTTTTTCAGTTCCACTATTTGCTTCCTGAATTCACTGCTCTTGAAAACGTTATGCTTCCCGCACTGATTGGTGGCGAAAACGAAGAGGTGGCTAAGGAGAAAGCCCGCCAACTATTGGAAAGACTGAATCTCGGACACAGAATAGAACACTATCCAGACCAGATGTCTGGCGGTGAGCAACAACGGGTCGCCGTCGCTCGGGCTCTCATCAACAACCCTGAACTATTGCTTGCTGACGAACCAACTGGGAACCTTGACATCAGACAAACCCGCCTAATGATGGACCTGTTCAAACAACTGTGTAAAGAAGAAGGCTACTCTTTTGTCATAGTTACGCATAACCCAGAATTCAGAAAAATAGCCGACAGGCTATACACAATCATTGACGGGAAAATCCTTGAAGGATACCATCTCTAATGGAAGGACGCAGGTTTTTAGTCTTAATTTCCGTAATTTGGATATTTATCCACTGGCTCGTCGGAGTTTATACATATCTCAATGCCTTTGAGTTAAACATTACTGATGTTTATGTTGCCACTAAAGTCGCTTCATTCTTGGGAGAAAGTCTATATGAAAACGGTGCTTTATTGTGGAAACTATTGCTTAATGAACTTTCTCGTGAGGACTTAATAGTTGTTTCGCAGGGGGCTGGCGTCCCTAAAGCCTTCTGGAGGGACTATGGCTTGCGACAATTGATTGTTGTACTCGCTTTTTTATATGGCATTATCAAAAACTGGTATGTTATTATTTTTCTTTTTTCTGTATTGAATTTTATCGTATTTTACTTCGGCTGGGTTCGTGCAGTCAAAGAGATATTTAACGTTTCAGAGAAGCATGTCCTTCTGGCTGGATTGCTTATGCCGTCTTTAGTATTCTGGAGTAGTGTGCTGCATCCAGAGGCACTGTTTCTCAACAGTGTTGGAGGTGTGTTGTGGTTGTGGCGTAGCAAATGGAAGACTGCCTTTGTTTTCCTTGTTTTCGCTATGTTATGGAAGTTGGAAATAACTGCATTTGTGGGATTGTTGATATGGCTACTGAAAAGACCGACAAACATTAGCATTGTTGCTGGTTTGGGAATGTTGTTCTTGGCATTGCTGGTGTTTTTTCCCGACCCAGTTTGGTTCGTGTGTCACAAGCAAGCAAAGGCATTTATGCTACTTGGAAACACTTCTTTCGCCACTTATCCCATCTGCTACACGTGGGACTGGACGTCTCTTGCCATTGTGCGGGCTGTCCCAGAAGTGCTTTTTAGCCCAATCGTTATAGGGGGAATTGCAGGCTGGGTGTTCCTGCTGGAAAACATTGTGGTGTGGGGGATTGCCCTAACGCTCTTCATAATGCGATATAAATACTGGCGAATGCTTGACTTGATTGTTATTGCCCTTGCAGTAATGCTAATCATTGGGTTAACATTCAATAATGCAGGTAGCATAATCAGGTACAGGACTGTTGCTCTGGCGTTCCTTTTCCTGCCCTCTATGGCTGTTGCACTGCGTCGGTTGGAAAGCAAATTAATTTATTAAGAGTTTTGTGTGCCATAAAACACAGTGTGCGTAGAATAAAATTTTTATTAAATCTCTTTACTTTTTAATACTCTGTGTCCGTTGTGCTAAACTCTGGCGATACTGTGGTTTAACTCTTCACAAACTTTGCAATAATTGAAACAGATTACCAAGGAACATTTTCACGGCGATAGCCATGAGGATGACACCGAATAGTCTTCTAAGCACCGCTAGGACTCCTGGTTTAATAAATTTTTGTAAGCGAGGAATTAGGCTAAGCACAATCCATATTATTGCCATGTTTATCAGGATACCTATTAGAATGATTGTGTTGCTATAATGTGCTTTGAGGGACAGGATTGTTGTTAGTGTTCCCGGTCCAGCGATTAGGGGGAAAGTGAGAGGGACCATTGCCCTTGACATTTCTGAATCTTTGCCGGTTGAACCATCATCTTTGAATAAGTGAACTCCCAGAATCATTTCAATTGCGATGATGAAAATCACTATTGCACCGGCGATAGCAAAGGAGTGAACGTCAATCCCCACAAGGGCAAGGATTGAATCCCCTGCCAGCCAGAAAGCAACCATGAACCCAGCAGAATAGATAGTTGTTCTAATGTGAGGAAGTGACCCCCATGTGCGATATAAATCAATGAATATGGGTAAGTTGCCTATTATGTCAATAATAGCGAAAAGGGTCATAGTTACGGTAATAAGGTCCTTCCAGAATAAGGCGTCCATGTTGATTTTATGCTTTTAGGAGATTGACAATATGTTGTGCTATTTGTTCCACTGCTTCATTTATTCTCGTTGGGTCTGCTCCTCCTGCCTGAGCAAAGTGTGGTTTACCGCCTCCAGATGCCCCTATCTTGGAACCATATTCTTTTATCAATTCAGATGCATCAATTTTAGAAGTCAGGTCTTGCGACACGGCAACGAACAGACTCCCTTTAGGACCGCCTGTGGACCCCAGAACAACAATAGCATTAGGATTCTTTCTTAGTTGGAAAACAGCCTTTTTAACTTGGTCTGGCGGAAGTGGGATAACTCCTGTGAATAGAATTGAGCCATCAAGGTCAATCGCTTTGTTTTTGATGTCTTCCAAATGGGCTTTGAGTATTTCTTCCGCGAGTTTCTCTTTCTCTTTTTTGAGTGTCTTCAATTGATTTTGCAGGTTCTCAACGGCTTTTAATATATCCGGACTTTTGAAAGTCTTTCTGAGTTGCGAAATGAGTTCATCCTGTTGTTGGAGTAGTTCCACAGCGGACATTCCAGCCCGGGCTTCTATACGCCTGATTCCTGCCGACACCCCGCTTTCGGAAGTTATTTTAAATATGCCTATT
>JAADEI010000090.1 GCA_013153515.1 Chlorobiota bacterium
TTTGATTGATGAAAGCCCCAATTTCCTTAAAACAAAGTGATATTTTTCCACTCCATACCTGTGCAGTAGCACGACTGCCGGGACATTGAGCGAGTGGGCAAGGGCTTTCCACGCTGGAACAGCACCCCGAAAGCCCCCTGAAAAGTTCCGAGGTGCATATCCCGCAACGCTTATCGGATAATCGGGCAGCAGGGAAGAAGGCAGAATGATTCCATCTGTGAGTGCTGAGGCATACAACACTGGTTTCAAAGCACTGCCGGGATTCCTCTCTGCATGAAGCATATCCACCCATTGGGAAGCAATGGTCTGGCTTGTGTCCAGTGGCACATTGGGAACCGCAGCAACAACTTCCCCACTCCTTAAATCAACTACAACAACGGCTATGTTATGCACATCACTGGGCAATAAATTAGTTTGGTAATGGGTCAAAACAATGTCCTCAACTTTCTTCTGCACGAAAGGATTAATTGTTGTTCTGATTTTTGTTTGTGAGTCAACCATTCTCCTGAGTCTGGGAAACATCTGTATGAGATGCGTTGGCAACCGATGCTTGTAAACAGGAATAGGTTCCTTAATGCTCAAAGCATATTCGTTTGAATCAATATATCCGTTTTTGAATATCTTGTAAAGCAATCTGTTGCGTTTCTTCTCTAAGAGTTCCCTATTTTTTCTAAGATTAATAAGTGAAGGGCTATGTGGAAGGACTGCTAACGTAGCACTTTCCGCCCACGTGAGATGATTAAGTGGCTTACCGAAGTATCTCCAACTGGCTGCTTCAACTCCAACTATATTTCCTCCATAAGGTGCAAGAGATAAATACCAAAGCAAAATTTCCTTTTTAGAGTATTTTAATTCCAAGCCTATAGCCAGTAGAATCTCCTTTAACTTTTGAAAGAATGTTCTGGGCTGGTTTCCCATAAGGATTCTTGCCAGTTGCATAGTTATAGTGCTTCCCCCTTGTTTTACCTTCCCCGCTTTCACATTTACATACATTGCCCGTGCTATGGCTATTGGGTCAACCCCGAAATGCCGGTAGAATCGCTTATCTTCCTGAACCAGTGTGGCTATTTCTATCTTGTTAGGGATGGAATCTCTCAATGGCGGGAATCTCCACATCCCATCTCTGGCAGTGGTAGCACCCAATAAAGACCCATCTTTGGCAAGGACAACAGTACTATATGACCAACCTGCATCCTCCGGACTATATCGGGACACGAACCATAATCCAGTTGCAATAAGCAAAATCACTAATAGCCCGGCGAGAAGGGCTGAAATTAACAATATGCGTTTTAGAATTCTCATTTTTGCTTGACCTGTATCCATCTGCTAATGGTATTAGCATAAATCCACGGGCTATGATACATGTCTTCAACCCTTACCGGCGGCATATAGAACGACCCGGGATAAGAAACAGAAACGGGAATAACAAAGGTCATCTTGTCTTTATATCTCATGTTGAAGTATATGTAAACCCTATCATCACGAATGTCTTTATACATAGCCCTGTCGGACACATATCCAGACTCCCCTAATGCTTCTGACATCAACCGTTCTGGAATCAGTTCCCACCCTGATGGAACGACGAACTCCAGAACCATGTTCTCATACTCATTGCCTCCACGACGCACATTGCCGGTCTTCATGACTTCAACGACTGCGTAGATGTTCTGTCCATTAGTCAGTTCAGATGGGTCAACTACATACCTTTCAGGGCTTTCATAATGGACTTTCAACGTAACCCCACGTTGTTGAGCAGACACGTTAGCAAAGGATTCAGGCCCCCCCCTGAGAACTACCTGTGCATAGACTGGCATTGACCCCTTATTGACAACTTTCAATTGTTTGGTTCCACCCTCTGCATCAAGGGACACCCGCAGGACATAAGTGTTTTTATTAGTGGGCAGTGCAATGGGCTTCCCGCCGTAAGTTATTGATACGTCAAGGTTTTGCTGTTCCAACCAGTTCTGAGCATAGAGCCCCAAGACTTTCAATGTCCACGCTAAGGTTTGCGTGCCTATCCATCGGTTCTTATTTAAATGAGTTGCCAATGTGTCTATGAATGCAGACAATTCCTTTGCGGAATACCCACTTCTAATCATTGCTTCTGAGACCATTGCTATGTCCCTAATCCGTGTTCCATAAGAGATTTTACTGAACTCTCCAGAATGTATCTTGTTTATATCAGTAACCAATTCTTTTGCGACCTGAGTGTTTCCGCTTAGCCAGTAGGCTGTTGCAAGGAACCATTTCCCAACTGGCGAAAGGGTATGGCTAATTCCCCTGAGATAGTTCATTGAACTGAGTTTAAAGTCTCCATCCAGAGCAAGGACGTATAGCCTATATGCCTGCAAATCTGGATTTCCTTCACCCAGATGCCACGATGCCGCCCGCTCCGATTCGTATCTTTTCCATGCATCATAGACATGCTGAGAAGGTTGATAGCCCCTTCTCTTAGCCTCAATCATAAAATGTCCTGCATAAACGCTTAAATATGGGTTGACTTTCGGGCTTCCAGACCATAGGGCGAACCCACCCCTCACAGTTTGATAATCGGCTAACTTCCTTAAAACCTTTGATATTACTCTGTTCTGCTTCTTTTTATCCCTTTCATCAAGGTTGATTAGATAATCAAGGTAGAGAACTGCAAATGCTTTAGAAGTAATCTGTTCAAGGCATCCGTGTGGGTAACTGAGCATCCATCCCAAGTGTTGGGACAGTCTGATGGGTTTGAATGCAGTGATGTCAAGGAACACCCCTCTGTCCTCTCCGTAAGGGAAAGGCGTTATCTGGCTAACCCATTGGTCCCCCGGTTCCAACTTTTTCTCATACACCTGAGAGATTGATGGCGACTTGACTTTCACGACCACCTCCTTGGTTCTGGTTAATTGTTCTCCATAGCCTTTCCCACTAACGGTTATTTTCAAAGAACCTTCTCTGTCTTTGATTTTAACAGGAAAATAGACCGTTGCCACCCCCGGCGTATTGAATTGAACCGTCTTAGTTGCTGGTCCATCTATTGAAGCGGGTCCCTTGACGGATAGCGACACGGAAACGCTTTTCACTCCCTCTTCAAGAGCAAAAACATTGACCGGAATCAAGAGTTCTTCTTTTGGACTGACGATGCGAGGCACTGCAACATCCACCATAAATTTCTGTATTACGGAAACGCCTTTCTCTGCCGACCCATAAGCATCTTTCCCGCCTGCCACAACCATCACCCTGACCTTGCCGAAATACCAATCTGGAATCTTAACAGTGAAACTCTTTTCTTCTCCGGAACTTATGTGGACAGGACCTTTGAAGAAAACAAGGTCTTTGACCTTGAAGGCGTCTCCCTTGCCACCGACCATTGGTCCCCTGTCTCCGCCCACCTTGACAAGCCTTGCCTTCTCTATATTAAACCATCCCATAACGTAATCATAATTGTCATAAGTCTTGAGAGTCAGAGCCTGCTTGCCATAGAAGTATTTCCAAGGGTCTGGGACTGTGTATCCAGTTAGTCGCAATAATCCTTCGTCAACTATTGCCAGAGTGAAGGTCATTGGTTTGCCTTCCTTCTCTTTGACTCTTATTGTCAGTTTCTGTCCCGGTTTAATTTTAGTGGGCACGGTTATGATTGGCTGAAGACGTGTTTCAGGGTTTTCAACATTCACATTTATGATGCCATATTTCCTCAAGGGCGTTGTAGCGTCCTTTGAATGCGGTCTTATGAGCAGGACAGAGAAGTAGGCATTTGGAACCATTTGCTTTGTGGCAAGGAAGGAAATGTTTCTTCCCGGCGGATAAACCATTACTTGCTTTGTGGCGATGATGCGATTGCCCTGCTCAACGGTTATTATAGCCAGTGCTGTGTCATCAGTGGGAATGTGCAGATGGATTGAATCCCCCACGCCATAAGTGTCCTTGTTTGATGAGAACATTAGCAGGCTTGCTGTCTTTGTTTCGCCCTCTGGAAGGGAATGCCAATACCATTCTCCATAGACTAACAGTCCTGCTGTGTGTCCGCTCTCCAAACAAGTTGCCCGAACGTAGTATTTGCCCCATTCAGGCGGGAATTTAAACTTGAATTCAGTTGGTTTGTTAACTGTAATGACAGTGTCCAACAACTTGATAGCATTCCTGCCTTCCCTGAATGAGAATCCTGTTCCCCGATTTCTTTCTTCCCACCACCACCGCCACTTCAACTCATATATTTCCAATTTGACTTTTGAAGACGACAATTTGCCGTTGTGGTCCATTACCACAAGCGATATAGGGTTTTCTTCACCTGCCTGCACCGTCCTGCCCCACCATAACTCCTCACCAGTCAATATGCCCACATACTTTTTGAAGGGAAACACTCTGATTCTTTTGGCTTCTATGGACGTTCCACCACCGGGCTCATGCATTGTGAAAATCAAGTTGTAATCTATTATTCCCGGTAGATTCTTCTCATTTAGTTTCAATTCAAACGACCCTTTCCCCTCTTGGTCTGTCTTCCCGGAATGCACCAAGTGCTTGTCTTTATATTGCTGGCGAGCCGGGTCAACAAAGAAATGGGTTCTGAACCTCTTGAATGGATGGGCTACTGACACATACCTGCCCTCCACCTCAACGGAAACCCCCGATGCCGGCGTGCCATGTATCCACTTGACTACATACGTGATTCTTTTCTCCGGCAGAACAAGTTTGTCCTTGGGCTGGATTTCAACCATCAATCTGTTAGGCTTGATTGACTCAATGTGCAATGTCTTAGAAAACTTTGCCCCTCCCACTATAATTCGGGCTTCCCAATTGCCTGTTAAGTCTTCTGGCGACGTAGCAATGTGGAACGTGTAGAACCCATTAACTGGCTTCGTCTGAACAAGTTCATATTTTAATTTTCCCCTTGGGTCATATAGTTCAAGCCTGACGGGATACTCAGGCGGTTCACTGCTCCGAACGTCCCTGATTATGGCAGTCAAATGGATTGTGTCTCCGGGTCGCCAAACTCCCCGTTCTCCGTAGATAAATGCGAGCAGGTTGCCTTTAACCGTGTTCCCTCCCACATCAAACATTTCAACTGGCAATGGGTTCTTCAACGAAAGATAGTTCCTTTCTTTCCCTTTGCTCACTATGATGAAACTGGCTTTTCGGACATCGGCTTTAATTTTAGCAATTCCCTGACCGTTTGTCAAGCCTTCCGCTATCTTGTGCTGAGCGTAATTATAGACCTCCACTTTTACGTTCTCAACAGGCTTGGCTTTTCCTATGCTCAGAACGGCTACCCAAACGGAATCAGGGTTGAGCCTTTTAGCCACAACTCCCAAATCAGTTGCCAATAGGTAGGCATTGATCCGACGTTTATAGTATCTGTAATATGAAACTTCGCACGGGTCATTGCTATAATCCCAGTAGTAGTCTTCTTCATCGTCGGACTTGCTAATTCCCTCTGGGCAGTTATAAAGCGACCCTTCTGGATCCATTGAGATACTCAGGAAATAGATTGCTCCGGGATCTATGTTTACCAACTGTTTCAGGTCAAGATAGTAGCGTTTCCATTGGTTTTTGTAGAGTGTAGCGTTTGGCAGTTCAACTGTTCCGTGGAATACCGTATCGGCGACCCGTGGCATAAACCAATGATTGGGCTCCCCGTGAGATATTTGCCACATGCTCATCTCCTGCAACAACTGAAGGACATTATGCGAATAGACCCTCAGGACAGTGACTTTCAACTTGCTAATGTTGATTGCCGAGATGGGATAGACGACCATTCCGTTGCCAGTGGGAAGGATGAATCCGTCTGTGACTTTTTCTATTTGTGGTTTGAGCGTTTCAAACCTTATTTCCTTTTCAAACACTTCTTTCCCTTCAATTTCCAATTTGTCGCCGAAGGCGTTCCGTAGTGCCGAAGAAACCTCTAATATGAACGTCCCTTCAATTCCTGTGGGAACATAGACATATAGGACATTACCATCTGGAACGAAAGTCAGGCTTTTGAGTTCCTGTCCTTCTGACTTGTCTGTTGCACGCAGTCTGACTAATCCTCTGAAATCTTGGTTTGGGTCAAGCGGGTCAGAGAATATGATTTTAATGCCCTGTTCCTCTCCGGTCAATACTACCGCATCAACTATTTTAAATGACCCAATTGCTGGAATTACCAATGTGTCCCGAACCTTTCGGTCAACCCTAATAGGTTCCCCGTCCCATTCAACAACAATGATTGAACTGTCTTTCTGTCTTGGAATGCTATCAATCACAAACCTGAAAATTCTATTTTTCTCAACTTCCTCCCATGCAACAGGGAAATTCTTAGTGGGATATATGAATTTTAGCATTTTCTTGACTAATTCAATGCTTTCAAAGTCTCTGAGCACTACCCTGCCTGCATATTGAACAATTGTTCTGTTCATTTCAGGTGTTGAGCGAACCCCTTCGTAAATAATAGTGAAATCCTGTGGGGGCGTGGAAAACTCAAACTCAAGGATTCCATATTTCTTGGATAGTTCCTTGAAGATTTTATACAGGTAGAGTTTTCCCTCAAATTGTTGTCCTGATGGCAGGAACGTGTCTGGAACAAACATTAACGTGAATGAGTTGACCCACTTGGCTTCCCCGCTAATAGATGGCTCAAAAGAAAGAAGTTCATCTAACAATTTTTCAGATGCAATAACATCTTCTGGGACATTCTTATTAAACACAAACACTAAGGAAGAAGCCCGAGAGATAACTCCTGATGGATATGAGACGACATACTCAGAAAACTTGTTCTCTTCAACTTCGGTCTTCTCAGTCCTGTCGCAACTGTTGAACAACAGAACAATGCTTAAACCCAATAGCCATATCCATAAATTCCCAACCTTCATAAGGCAAATTTATGAAAAAATGGATTGGCGAATAGGGGACTTCAAGCGATAGTCTCAGAATAGCGTCTTCAAGTAGTGAGATAGATAAAACGCATAGTGAGGGGTTTATTAACTCATAAGAAAATAACTGTTTAATTGATTTCTTGGTCAAAACAATTATAAATTTGAACTGAACAACTATGTTTTCTTTTGTTTTTGCCAATTGCTATTAATAGCAACAGTGTGGCATCAAGATAGCGAACTGTTCTGGCTAAGCGAGTGAGATTGGAACAAAAGAAAATCTCCAAGTGCTATGACGTAAGAACACACTTTATTGAGTTGCAATGATATGAGCCGTGACTGAACAGGTTTTCTTTGACAATTTCAGAAGTGAGGAAGGCTTTCAATGTGTTGTGAGGAATGCATTAGGACGATGCAACTTGGATTTCGCCAAATGGTTATAAAATTTAGCATATTTGTTAACAAGTTATTGTAAATGTATGTTTATGACTTTTGTCAATGTTAATTTATTTGTTCGCCTTAACTTTGTCTCGGGATTTCTAAATTTTTAAGGCGATGAACAAAGAAGAATTTACGCCGAAAGGGGCAATGGTCTTTTTCATTCTGTTGCTCATCGTGGGTGGTTTGATTTGGTTCTGGGTCTACTTTCAAATGCTTAAAATGTCGTGAGCCATGGACAGGAGTGAGAAGTTTGCGTTGACGCTGGGCATTTTCTTCTTAATCATCTTGTTTGGTGCTGTGCTATACGCCAAGTCGCAGAGTGGCGTAGACCTGCCGGGCTGTGTTACCGACGTGGAGCCCTATAGCGAAGGGAAGGTTGACACTCTTGACGATAACCGGTTCCAAATTCAATATGTTGCCCGGATGTGGTTGTTCATGCCCATGGAAGTTAAGTTGCCTGTTGGCTCAGAAGTTGACATTTATGTTGTGTCGCACGATGTTGTCCACGGTCTTCAAATAGTGGGCACTGATGTGAACTTGATGGCTGTTCCGGGAGCGATTGCTTATAAAAAATATAAATTTGACAAGCCCGGGGTCTATTACGTCAGATGCCATGAATACTGTGGTGTGGGGCATCAAAACATGGAAGCAAAAATCATTGTTGAATAAAAAACACAAACAAAAAAATTAAGGAGCCATGGAAGTGAAAGTGAGTGCTGGATTTAAGAAAATGATTCTTGCAACCCTCCTTTTCCCAACAATGCTGCTAATTCTGGGGTTGTATCATGGTGTTTTGCAAGCCTATTACCGAGGGGGCTGGATTCATGACACGTCATTTTGGGGATTGGAATACTATCAAGGTTTGACGTTGCATGGGGTTATTAACGCTATTGTCTTCACCACTATGGTTATAGTTGGATTCGGACATGCTTTGATAGCGTATTTCTTAAAGAAAGAGCCTAATTTGAAGGTTGCGTGGTTGTCGTTCTGGCTGATGACAATTGGAGTTTTAATGGCTGCGTGGGCTATCCTTGCAGGCAAAGCAACTGTATTGTATACGTTCTATGCTCCTCTTAAAGCCCACACATTATTTTATCTGGGAGCCACTTTATTGATTATTGGTTCATGGGTGGCATTCTTCTCTTGGATTCCCGTGTTAAGACAGTGGCGGAAAGAAAATCCCGGCAAACCTGTTCCGCTTGCCGTAATAGGCATCTTCTCAACATTCATTGTTTGGTTTGTTGCTACATTGGGGGTTGCTGCCGAAGTGTTGATTTATCTTCTTCCGTGGAGTGTGGGCATAATGGAAGAGGTGGATGTTCCGATGACAAGGCTATTATTCTGGTTCTTCGGACACCCATTAGTTTATTTCTGGCTACTGCCCGCTTACATAATGTATTATGTGTTCATGCCCAAGCTGGCCGGTGGTAAGTTATATTCTGAGGATGCTGCCCGGCTGGTGTTCCTTTTGTTTATTGTGTTCTCTATTCCTGTCGGTGTCCACCACCAATTCACCGAACCCGGTCTCTCCCAAACAACTAAGCTACTGCATTCAATGATAACATTTGCTGTTGCTATTCCCAGTCTCATAACTGCTTTCACTCTGGCTGCCTCATTAGAATATGCTGGTAGGCAACGGGGGTCTACATCCCTGCTGGGCTGGATGTTTAAGCAACCATTTTTTGATAAGAACAACTGGTTTTTTGCTTATTTGATAGTAGGGCTAATCATTTTTATCATCGGAGGTTTCACGGGAGTTGTTAACGCATCTTATAATGTCAATTTGGTTGTTCACAACACTGCTTGGATTCCCGGACACTTCCACATGACTGTTGGGGCACCTGTTGCCTTGGCTCTCATGGCTATCGTGCTCTATCTCTACGCTCAATTAACAGGTAAAGAGATTAAGTTAAAATGGCTCAACCTGTCTGTTCCATACCTATGGGCATTGGGACTGCTCTTTATGTCCACCGCAATGATGTATAACGGAGTGGTTAATGGGGAGCCACGCCGAACCAATCTCGGTTTGACATATCTCAATCCTGATAATCCACTATTCAAGCCAGAATGGGTTCCATACGCCAATTCAGTGTTGATTGGCGGTACGCTCCTTGGCACCGCCGCAATAATCTATTTCGTTGTGCTCTTCGCCACGATGTTTAGCAAAGCAACCCGGGAAGGCGGGGTCATATCGTTTCCGGTAGCAGAAACTGTCCATGGATTTTCTGGGGCTAAGTGGCTTGATTCCTTCCGTCCATGGATTATCATTCTCATTATTTTAATCATTGCTGCTTATGGCTTGGCTATCTATGATGTGATCAATTCCACTTATGGGACATCGCCGGGATATTCACCCGTGTCGCCTGTCCCTATTAAATAGAGGCTTAACTGCTGTTTAGCAGTGGAGAACGAATCTTAAAAGGAGGGGGCTTTTTAGCGATGCGGCAAATCCTTAAAAGTCAATGGTTCCCTCTGATTCTCTTTGGAATAGTAGCGTTATTATTTGCGATTTGGTATTGGGGCTGGCATAGGACGGACCTGACACCTATTGAGGAAACGCCCGTGTACAAAAAGACAACCTTTAAGTTAGTAACTCAATATGGAGACACTGTTGAGCCGGAGGATGTGCTCAAAGGGCAATACACTATTGTAGGCTTTTTCTTCACACGTTGTGGCGGGATATGTCCTAACATGAATAGGAATCTTAAAAAGGTTTATGACGCATTTCCCAAGGTTAGGATAGTTTCTTTTTCCGTTGACCCATATCATGATAGTGTCCCTGTATTGAGGAGCTATGCTAAGCAATGGGGTGTTGATGACGGGCGCTGGCTTTTCCTGACGGGGTCTCGTAAAGACATTTATCTAACTGCCCTTGACGCTTTCAATCTGGTTGTGCTGGAAGCAAAGGCGGACACCACCCAACCCAACTGGTGGGATAGAACATTTATCCATAGTGAAGAGGTTGTCTTGCTTAATCCACAGGGACAGATTCTTCGGTATTATGACACGACAGATTCCTCAGACATGAGGCTTTTAATTGAACACTTAGAGGTCTTAGGGCTTAAATAAATTTTGTTGCATAAATAAACTTTTACTAATTTTGTAAGAAGGTAAAAAATGTAAATACTAATGTGGCGTGTAATAATTGCTTTAACATTATATATTGGAAGCTTTGGGAATGTAGCGTTCTCGCAGTGCCCCACCCCGACTTGTCCTGTATCCACCGATAGTGCTGGGGCAACAGACGGGGTTTTTCTCTATCAATTATTAGGCGAGCGAGGGGTTGCTTTTCCCTCTGCTGATGCCCAAACGGAAGGCTCCTTTGATTCCTCTTGCAATGCATCTCTTCGGGACACTCTATTGCCCAATAAGACATATCAACTTATTATTGTTGTAAGCAATGTGGACACGCATGTTGTAAAAGTTTGGATAGACTTCAATAATGATGGTAATTTGTCTCTTTCCGAGATGGTTGTTAACACTTTGGGAATAGACACTATTCAGGCGAGCTTTACTGTCCCGCCATTGACCGCCATAGCGGTTAATAACGTTGTTAGGGTCAGGGTTTTAGGTATTAAAAAAAGTGTTGCTGATTCGTTGGGTTCGGCACTGGGACCCTGCTCTACTATTGATTCCGGGCAATATGAAGATTATTCCGTTTTTCTCACCTCCAAACCTCAGGCAGACTTCTCTTTTAATGTCCTGTGTTATGGGCAAGTGCAATTCACAGACCAATCCCTTTACAACCCGACCTCTTGGCATTGGGACCTTGGTGATGGAAACACAAGCACTCAACAGAATCCGACGCATACATACGCCTCCAGCGGAATATATACTGTTACTCTCATTGTTTCTAACCAATGGGGCAGTGACACGATTTCAAAGACAGTTCCCGCTATATATCCACCTATTTCGGCATGCACGCCGGGGACAGGTGCCACCTGCTGTGGGGAAGGCATATTTCGCTATCAACTGTTTGGAGAAGTAGGGGTTTCCAACACTAGTGGCAATGCAGCCACAGAAGGATATGTTGACTTCTCTTGCGACCCATTCTTGTTGGACACTCTATATGTAGGAGGGATATACACTATCCAAATTCAAACGGACCCCACTTCCACACAAATGGTCAGGGCATGGATAGATTTTGATAATAGCGGGACTTTTGATAGCAGTGAGAAAGCAATGGAAACAATTGGGGTTCACAATCATATAGATTCTTTTCAGGTTCCTCTGAATGCTGTAACAAACACTGTTTTAAGGGTTCGCGTTGTTGCAGCGGCATATAACTCAATGTGGCCCCCTGAGTTCCCGGGACCCTGCGACACAGTTGATTATGGACAATATGAAGACTATGCTGTGTATATTACCACACCAACTGTTCCGCCAGTTGCTGACTTCGTAGCTATTCCTGATGAAACATGCGACGGGATCGTCCAATTTTACGACCGCTCCCGATATGCCCCCACTTCCTGGCATTGGGACTTTGGCGATGGGAACACGAGCACTCAACAGAATCCACTGCACACATACACAACAAGTGGAAACTTCAATGTAAGGTTAATAGTTTCTAATTCGCACGGTTCAGATACCACCTATAAACCCGTTAGGGTTTCCTTAGGAGCGGCCCCTGACCCGGTACCTGTCTGCACACCGCAACCTGCACAGAGTCCTTGCCTTGATTATGGAATATACGAAGTTGAATTATATTCCTTATTTGTAACTTCCGGGTGCAGTGATGAAGGCTATCAGGACTTTACTTGTGTTGACTCGGTACATATAATGGAAGGGAAATGGCACGACATAAGGCTCAGAGGACATCCCGATTTCCCTCAGGACTGGAGGATCTACATTGACTACAATAACGATGGAAACTTCACTCAGGATGAATTAGCACTTAAAGTAGACTATAAATATCCCGACAATCAAAATGGGGATCACTTCCTACAAATGAGGGTGAAAGGAGGCAATGTAGTGAGGGACATCCCAATCAGAATGAGGATTATAACTGATGTGGCTGGGAACATTCAGTATAATGACAATGCTTGTTATATTCCAATACGTGGGCAGGTGGAAGACTATACAGTTGTGCTGACGGAAAATCCCTATCCGCCGATTGCCGATTTCGGCTCACCCCAACGAAACTTTAACTGTTTCCCGGCAGTAGTTGTGTTTTATGACTCTTCTCTTAATGCAATCACTTCTTGGCATTGGGACTTTGGCGATGGAAGGACGAGCACTGAACCCAATCCAATCCACTATTACCTAAATCCGGGCACATATACCGTTACGCTCACAATTTGTGGGCCTATGGGTTGCGATACAATAACCAAATCTAATTATATCACTGTTTCTGGTGAATGCCCCACTATTATGTCTGCCTCTTCTTATAAATGGATTTATGCTTGCAGTGGTATATTGTATGATGATGGTGGGCCTGCGAACAACTACTTTTATTTTGGCAGGGGTGCAGTGCACATCTATCCACACGATGCAGATACTGTATGGATTCAATTTCTTGAGTTTGACTTCTTCGACAATGATGATTTCTTGCATATTTATTGCTCTGGAGACACGACACAAGCCCCTGATTATTCTTTTACAGGAAGTTTATTACCCAATAATGGGCAACCAATAGCTTGCCCCACTGGACAAATGTTAGTTAAAACCATTTTGGTTAATAATAATCAATGTCCAGACGGATGCACAGGAGCAGGCTTTAAAGCAAAGTGGTGGTCAGATGCTAAGACAATAGCAGATTTTGATCTTGGATTCTTTGCTACCGACCTAAAAACCTGTGAAGACGAATATCTATTTATAAATTCTTCATATTGTGCGGACCGAGCAAAATGGTTCTTTGAGGACTTCGCTTATGACACTTCTTACCATACTTACCACAATTTCTATGGCGAATCCAGAGCACCCATAATAGTAGATGTAGATTTCCCCTCAGCTCTCTTTACTGGACATAATCCATATAGAGACGGCTATTATGAAGTTATTCTGATTGCCGAAAATGACTATGGTTTCAAGGACACAATTAAAAAGAGGGTTATCATAAACAAACCGCGAGGGGATTTCGGCGTTGACCCAATGCCTGCCACAATCCTTGACAATCCTATCACTTTTTACGATATGACCCAACCTGCTTTCATTGAATCGTGGACATGGAGATTTGATGATGGCTTCCTTTCGGGAAGACCTTTTTTCAAACGAACTTTAGACACTCCGGGGACATATAAGATTGAGTTGGTTGTGTGTGGAGCAATGTGCTGTGATACAGTAGTTAAACACATCACTGTTTATGAACAGGACCCATTCACAATGGCTCAGACAAGTCAATCAAATAACACACATATCTTTCCCAATCCAGTAGTATCGGGACACTATGTCTTCATCCAAGCAAACGTTCCCACACAACAGCTTATAGCAATAGCTATCAGAGACCTCACAGGAAAATTAGTTGACTACAAACAAACAATTCCTCAAGCTAATAAGTTTGCTATACCAATAAATCTTCCTCAGGGGACTTACGTCCTTGAATTGCTTGATAGTAATCAACAACTCTTAGCTACTGTTAAACTTCAAGTGATCAAATAATAGCAACGCGAACATGAAAAAAGACTTTTGATATGAGGACAGAACTCAGGAAAATGGCAAAGGGCTTCCCGACAAGATTATTAAAGTCATGGGCACTACTCTCGCTTATATTACTGCTTAATAATCTGGCGGATGCTTCTCACATAATGGGTGGGGAGCTATGCTATACATTTTTAGGCTACAATCCCAGTAACGGATACCTAAGGTATCAGATTCAAGCATGCTTATATAGAGATCCAGGGGGCATCTCTTGTCCTAGTGCTTTTGAACTGACGATAGAGGTTCGAGAGGACGTTCCTGGGTATCCAGTAGTAGTTACTTCCGGTGTAACGAGACAATCTGTTTTTGTTTCGGCACCACCATTACCCGCCACCTGTACATTTTCATGGACCAAGCCTAGCGTTGAGAAATGCTGTTATAATGCAACAATTGAGGTTCCCCCTTCCATTAATGGCTATCATATTGTAATAAGAGATGGTTCCATGCTAACCACTTGTTGTCGCCCAGGAGATATTACAAACATCAAAAATCCTGGTCTTAAGGGATTTATTTTCTACAACTACATTCCACCCACATTCTATGAAAACTCTTCTCCTTGCTTTGTACAACCTGCTACTCCTTGGCTTTGTGCTGGCGACACGCTCAGCTTCCCTAACGGGGCAGTGGAACCAGACGGCGATAATCTATTTTTTAAACTGGACACACCTTGGACAGATGCAGATGCTTTCGTCTTGCCATTCCCCAGAATAGAATATTTACCCGGATATGACGCAACAAAACCTTTTGGTCCATTGGGATTGGCTCAGATGAACGGCGCCACTGGTAATACTCTCCTATTTTCACCCAACCCCGGACAGTATGTTGTAGCAGTTGATATTAAAGAGTTTAGGAATGGTGTCCTTATGAGTAACACAAGAAGGGATTATGAGGTGTTGGTAGACGCATGCCCGCCTCAGGATCCGCCAACCATTACGATTGACACCACGCAAAACATTGATGTAATTGGTGTTTTCTCCAATTTAACACAAGTTACATATGTTGGAGACACTTTATGCTTTCCTATAGTAGCTTATGATAATGATGGTGATTCTGTCATTTTGAGGGTTTGGCCATCTCCCATATTCAACCCTAACTTCTTTTCCCCCCCGGCAACATTAGACCCAGGTCCACAACCAATAAACGTTTATTCAGAATACTATTCTGGGGACACGATAGTTGTAGGATTCTGCTGGGTACCTTGTCGTGGAACAGAAAGTCTTATTCCCTACACTTTCGATGTTAGTGTTCGTGATTTCAGTTGTCCATCTAAAGAAAACTCTTATACCTTCGCGATTTTTGTTTATCCCTTTGAGTTCCCGCCTGATTCTATCATTGGCAAGGACACCGTGTGTACCAACTCTACAAGCATCTATACTATTGCAGACACCACACTCACCTATACGGACTTTGAATGGAGCGTAACGGGAGGAACAATTTTAGGAAGTGATTCGGATAGGATAGTTAAGGTTGAATGGGGCAGTACGATGGGCTGGGGCTTGATTCAAGTTATTAAACATTCTGGACCGTGCCGTAGTGATACTTTATATAAATATATTTGGATAGATACGGCAGGGGAGTTTGATGTGGTTGTTGATCCTTTTAATCTAAACATATGTGAAGGAGGGATAGATACTTTCGTTGCTTTTTATAATCCTGATTGGACCTATTCATGGACCCCGACGACTGGTGTAATTGGTCCTACGGATAGTAATGTCTTGGTGGTCTCCCCACAAACCACCACTAAATATATAGTTACGGCAATTGCAGGTGGATGCCGAGGAACATTCACTGTAACCGCTTATGTAAGACCCAATCCAAATCTTAAGGTTGTGCCTTCAGACCCCGCAATCTGCAAGGGAGATACCATACCTATACGAGCGTATGGGGCTAAGTATTACAGATGGGAACCATACTACAGGATTGATTATAACGACAGACCGAGAATAAATGCTTTCCCTATTAACACAACAACATATACCCTCTATGGTGAGACAGAATATGGATGTAAGGACTCCTTAGATGTTACAGTCAGGGTATATGATTATCCAGACATTGAAGCTGGTCCTGATGTTAACATAGCCCCTGGAATGACTATTCCCTTAGATGTTCAGCTCATCAGTGGAACATACACGTCAGTGTCCTGGAGTCCTGAGACAGGTCTTGACGACCCAACGACTCTCACGCCTAACGCTTCACCCGTCTCCACCACCACTTATGTTGTTAAAGCATGCAATAGCGAAGCACAATGTTGTGATTACGATACCATAACTGTCTATGTGACGGCACCAGTGCACGTTCCAACTGCCTTCACCCCCAATGGCGATGGTATAAATGACATCCTTTATATCTATGGATATGGATTTGATGAACTAAATTTCCAAATCATTGACCGTTGGGGACAAGTGGTTTTTGAAACAAAGGATCCATCTATCGGATGGGATGGCACATATCAAGGGAAACCACAACCCCCTGGAACATACGCTTACATAGCAAGGGGAAGAATGCAAAACGGTGAAACATTTATCCTTAAAGGAAGCATAACCCTCATCAGATAAAAAAACTTTTTACTATGAAGAAAATAAGCATTTTACTAGCTGGCATGTTGAGTCTATTTACTACCGCTCAGGATGTCCACATGACTCAAATGTATGGTGTTCCATTGCTACTAAATCCAGCAATGACGGGCTTTTTTAATGGATGCTATCGTTTTGGTGCATTCGGCAGGCTCCAGTGGAGCACCGTTATGGAAGCCTACAAAACCCTTGGTGTATATGCCGACTCACGCTTGTTGGAAGGAACACTTCCCAAAGGAGATGTTCTGGGTGCAGGATTATTCTTAGCAAATGACCGCTCCGGGGATGCACCATTTGTTATCAACATGGCTATAGCCAGCGGAGCGTATCATAAATCACTTGGTGACCACACAATAGCAGTAGGAATCCAAATAGGTTATGTAAACAAACAAATAGGTGACGGTGTCCTATACTTCCCTAATCAATATGTAGAAAATATCGGCTTTAATCCAGCTATTCCAACAGGGGAAGCCTTAAAACAATCCATCGGCTACCCAGATTTTAACATTGGCTTATTGGCTTATGGAAGCATTAACAGAGATATGTCATACTTCGCGGGAATAGCATATTTCCACCTCACCCAACCAAAGGAACAGTTTTCTTTAATGACTACAGATCCTTACCGCTATCCTTCACGATATGTTTTTCACGGTGGGATCTCAATGCTTATGAGCGATTATTGGAGACTAATTCCCACATTTGTATTTATGTATCAAGCCCAAGTGATGGACATCCTACCCGGCGTCACCGTTGAATATGAACTAAGTGACGACAACTTCCTCAGTGGTAGCATTTTCTACAGATACAATGATGCCATTTCCGCTAGCGTCGGACTAGGCTTAGGACCCCTATCCTTCGGAATAGCTTCAGACTTTAACATTGGTCCGCTAAGCAACATCTCAGTTGCATCAAAAGGATGGGGAGGAATTGAATTTGTCGTTAGATATACTATTCAGTGCTACAGATTATCGGTGCTAATTCAAACATTACCATGCCCAAGAATATAAATATGCAATTGTTAATCTTTATGGCACTATTTTTGCAAAAAATAGTTAGAAATAGGTTAATCATGTGGAAAAAGATATTTGCACTTATAACAATTCTGTTAATCACGGTGGGGCATAAAGCCACCGCACAGACCTCTGTATTAGACATTGATGAGGAACTAATAAAAAAGATCCCACCTAAACAATTTGCCAAATATGGAGATTTGTATTATCGCAAAGGAGACTATTACTTAGCATCAGAATTGTATGAAAAAGCTCTGAGCAGGGACCCCACACGAATAGACGTGGCTTACAAACTAGCAATGGCTCTTTATAAATCACGGGACTACGAGAAAGCAGCCAAATGGTTCAAATATGTAAAAGAAGCAGATCCAAAAGAATATCCCGAAGCATCTTACTATTATGCTTTAATGCTTATCTATCAGGGGAAATACATGCAAGCCAAAAGGGCTTTACTTGAATTCAAAACGAAACATCTTAATTATTTGAAAACAAAAAATTACAGGAAATATAATTTCTTAAAGAAGCAAGTGGAAGCAGATTTAAAAACCATCGCTTTCGCTCTAAAAGCCCAAAAGAATCCTCTAAAAGTGGATATTATTCATCTTGACTCAGCCGTCAATAGTGCATACACAGAAATGTCGCCATTGCCACTCTCTGACACAGAATTAGTATATGCATCATTAAGGGCCGACTCCCTTATTATCACCAAAAAAGGTCGTACTAAGAAAATCGCACAAGCCTACCGAATAAGATTCTATAAATCACACAAAGAAAGGGGGCAATGGTTCTTTGACGGTGAATGGAATATGCCTTGGAACCATAGCGAAGAGCACACTGCTAACGGCGCATTCAACCCAGACAAAACACGGTTCTACTTCACTAAGTGCCTCTCCACTGACACTGGATATTACAAATGCGATATCTACATGAGTGAGTTTAGAGACAGCTCTTGGCAAGAACCAATAAGATTACCTGAACCTGTTAATCATCCGATATATACGACCACTCAACCTACTGTTGGCATACTACAAAAAGGCTCTAAAAAAATTGAAGTTCTATATTTTGTGTCGGATAGACGGGAGCAGGGGCATCGTGGCGGTTTGGATATATGGTACGTGTATAACTTAGGCGGCACTTGGTCCAGACCCAAAAACTTAGGCAAAACAATAAACACGCCTGGTGATGAGATGACTCCATGGTATGACCAAGAAACCCAAACCCTCTATTTCTCTTCTAGTGGACATCCCGGAATGGGAGGGTTAGACATATTCAGAGCCAAAGGGGCCGCAAACAAATGGGCTCAACCTCAGAACGTGGGCTATCCTATTAATACAAGCACCGATGAACTATATTTTATCCTGAACCCAAACAGATACAGTGGCTACTTTGTGTCTAACCGAATAGGGATATATGCTCTCAAGAACCCAACTTGTTGTGATGACATATGGTATTTTGAATTCGAAACCAAGCCGGAACTCATAGCCCAAATATACGCCTATGACGAGGCAGACAGTTTAAGGCGCCCACTTGATAGCGTTACTGTATATGTGTGGTTGATGGACTCAATAACGGGGCGAATGGCTCAAATTAAAACTTTAAAGACTGATTCTCCGAGTCCTATTTTCTACAAAGTCTTCCCCAACCAACAATATAAATTTACTGCCGAGCGAAACGGATATTTCAAACAATCTCAATGGCTCTCTACAACAACCAAGAAACTAAGGGACACTTTCATCGTAGCCATTCCTTTGAAAAAATTGATTCTTAATAAGCCCTACACCCTCCGCAATATCTATTATGATTTTGACAAATGGGACTTGAAACCGGAATCCTTCCCTGTCCTTGACTCATTGGCTATGCTCCTAAAAGAAAACCCTGAGTTGAAAGTGGAAATAAGATCGCACACCGACTCACGAGGCTCTGATGAATATAACTTAACTTTATCACAGAAACGAGCTGAGTCAGTGGTCAAATACTTAGTCAGTAAAGGAATCAGCCCAGAGAGGCTAATAGCTAAAGGATATGGGGAAAAACACCCCATCGCATCTAATGACACAGAGGAGGGCAGAGCGAAGAACAGACGTACGGAATTTGTAATAATTGGGAAGGTAAAAATCAACTACCAAGATGAAATTTTTAAAGAGCTTGATGATACCAGAAGCAAACAAAATTCTCCAGAAACCACTAACAAGCAAAATCAATAACCAATGAAGATATGGAGTTTATCCAAAGGGTTCAAATTAATTGGCGGACTTTTCGTTATTGGAATGGGAGCCCTACTTTTCCAATGCAAAGAGGATCCATGTGCAACAGTAATGTGTTTCAACGGGATCTGTGTTGATGGGGCATGCCAATGTTTCGCCAACTATGGCGGGACCAATTGTGAAATTAGGTGTGTTAATGGGCAAATCAGCGGTACTGCCTGTGAGTGTGAAGACGGTTGGGAGGGTCCCTCCTGTGAAAGCCCTATTAACAAACGATTTGAAGGAATATATAAAGGATTTTCAATATGCCAATTAACAGATACAGTGGCTATAGAAAGGGCTTATGTCTTAGCCGACAAAGAAAATCCTGTAGTTGTTTATATTGACGGCTTTGGTGGATTCACATGCAACTTTTCATCAATAGTGGCAAAGTTCGTCCTCGAACAAAATGGCTCAATTATAAAATTGGATGGCGAACAAGTCTTTTGCAATAACAAACTTTATCTAACTAATGGACAAGGAAGAATAGACAAACAAACTGGTCAGATATACATTAACTATACCTATATTGATTCTTCATTTTCAGGTAATCAAGGACGCACTGATGTTTGTGATTCATACCTATTTCCGGTTAAGGCAGAGTGAATCAAAGCCCAGTTTAAATGAAATTATTTCACGCTCTTTATTTATGTTTGCAATAGATAAATTAATTGTGATATGGCAATCTTACTAACTAAGGAAAACAAAGTGATTGTTCAAGGATTCACGGGGAAAGAAGGCACTTTTCACTCTCAACAGATGATTGAGTATGGGACTAATCTTGTTGGAGGTGTTACACCTGGGAAAGGTGGTACAAAGCACCTTGATAGACCCGTTTTCAATACAGTGAAAGAAGCAGTGGAAGAGACAGGGGCAGATACTTCTGTTATATTCGTGCCGCCGCCATTCGCCGCAGATGCTATTATGGAAGCTGCCGATGCTGGAATACAATTAATAATAGCTATTACCGAAGGAATTCCTGTCCAAGACATGGTCAAAGCAAAAAAGTATGTCAAAGAAAAAGGTGTAAGGCTCATCGGTCCTAATTGCCCTGGCGTCATAACACCTGGTCAGGCGAAGGCAGGTATTATGCCAGGATTTATTCACAAGCCAGGGACAGTGGGAATAGTGTCTCGTTCTGGAACACTTACCTACGAAGCGGTTCATCAGGTTGGTGAGCAGGGGCTAGGACAATCCACGTGTGTTGGGATAGGCGGTGACCCAATTATTGGGACAAGGATGGTAGAAGTCATTGAAATGTTTAATGAGGACCCAGACACAGAAATTATCGTAATGATTGGGGAGATAGGCGGGCAAGGAGAGATAGAGGCAGGTGAATGGATTAAAGAAAACGCTAAGAAGCCGGTAGTAGCGTTTATTGCCGGTGCCACAGCCCCGAAAGGTAAGCGAATGGGTCATGCCGGCGCAATAATCGGGGGCAAATTAGACACTGCTCAAGCTAAGATGGAGTTTTTGAGGTCCTGTGGTGTTCACGTAGTTGAAAATCCTGCCCGGATAGGTGCCAAGGTAAAAGAGGTTCTTGGTAAGTAATGGTTTTCAATAACCACACATATTATGAAAGTTTTGTGGAGCTGGCTGAAGGAATTGCTACCTGCCCTTGAAGAAGTATCGGTGGAGGAAGCTGCCGAAGCACTAAGCAAACAGGGTATTGAAGTAGCCGGCATCCACCGGCCAACATTTATTATTGGCAATAAAATTTTTGTTGGAAAGATTGTTCAAGTGGAACCTTTGACGGAAAAACTCAAAGTTGCCCGGGTTGAACTCAATGATTCAGTGTTCACTGCGATCAGTGGAGCACCAAATGTTCAGGAAGGGGTTAATGTGGCTGTTGCCCTGCCGGGCAGCGCTTTTCTTGATAAAAACGGACAGATTGTCGTCGCCGAGCAAAAAGAGATTCGTGGTGAAACATCTGAAGCTGTTCTGCTTTCTGAACGGGAAGTGGGTGTCAGCACCGACCATAGCGGAATATGGATTTTGCCTGATGATTTACCCAGCGGAACCAATCTCACTGAATTGCTAAAATCATGGCAAACCGACACAATCCTTGATCTTGAAATAACTCCTAACAGAGGAGATGCCCTTTCTCATCTTGGTATAGCCCGGGAATTAAGAGCATGGCTCAGATATCACAAAAACATTGAAGCGGACATCAAGCTTCCTGAGGTGAAACATCCGGGGGAAGAACCTGTGTCCGTTGAGATACACATTGAAGACACCGACGGCTGCCGAAGATATACTGCCATTGAAATAAAGGGTATATCCCTTAAACCCTCTTCAATGGGCATCCAACGAAGACTCAGACTCCTAGATGTTAATGTTATCAACAATGTTGTTGACGCTGCCAACTATGTAATGGTTGAAATTGGGCATCCTCTACACACATTTGACCGAAAGGAAATAAACAACGACGTCATAAAAGTGAGAAAAGCTTTCCCAAACGAACCTTTCAGGGCTCTCAACGACAATGTTTATGTTCTCTCAGAAGAGGACTTAGTCATTGCTGATGGACTACGGGTCCTAGCATTGGCTGGCATAATAGGTGCTATTGACACCGGTGTGGGACCGGACACCACGGACATAGTCTTAGAAAGTGCTTGGTTCAAGCCAGAACGCATTAGTAAGACAAGGCGAAGGCTTGGTTTGAACACCGACGCTGCGTATCGTTTTGAGCGTGGGACAGACATTTCAATTACAGAATTTGCTACCAAACGATTCCTAAAAGTTCTTTCAGACTACGCAAGTGCATCGGCTATAAAAGATGTGTATCCCGCCCCAAAACATCCAACAAAGATATTCCTATCATTTGCTTACTTAAACAAAATAACTGGTGGATTTCTTGATTACCAAGAAGCCAAGAGACTACTTGAATTAATGGACATTGAAGTTAAAGAGACGAAGGAAGGATTCCATTGCACGGTACCACAATACAAATATGACGTAACCAGACCAGCCGATTTAATAGAAGAGATAGTCAGACTATATGGTATGGATAATGTTCCAGTTCCAGAAGCAATGAATATACAACTTATTGACACTTTTGAAGACGAGAAGTTCTTTGAATATAGGCATGAGGTTCTGAAACGATTTATTACTTCTGGTTTTCAAGAGGTTCAAACCTTATCGTTTATTGAAAAGAAGTGGGCACTTAACTACTTTGACTCTGAATGGATTGTGGATGTGCTTTCCTCAACAATAGGTTCAAGGAGTGTGTTGCGTCCCTCCCTGGTTTTCTCACTGATTGAAGCAGTTGGCAGGAACAGGTCAAATAACGTTAAACTAAACCAATATGTTGAATTAGGCAAAATATACTGGAAAGACCCCACCAAAAACAAGTTTAACGAGCGATGGGTGTGTGCCTTGATAAGCCATCAGACTGAACCTATGAAGCACTGGCATAAACCCTTTGAAGCGAGTGACTACTGGAAACTATCTGGACACATAGAACAATTCTTTGCATCAGAGAATCTCTGGGGCTATTGGAGGGATCGGCAAGTCCCCTGGCTTCAATGTGGCAGACAATTAATTATTGAGGACCAGCCTGTTGCCTTAGTGGGGGCAGTGCCCTATCAGATACGCAAAGAATTTGGGATTCGCGAACACGTGTTCTATGCCGAGATTAACATTGATTTATTATGGAACGAATGGATTTCCAAGAAGACCCCACCTTCCGTTGACAATATAGAGTCCTTCAAAGTGTTTTGGTATGACATATCATTTATTTTACCAGAAGACGTTCCGTTCGGACAATTCTATAAAGAACTCCTTTCCTCTTGCTACAAGGACAACAAACCTCTCTATACAAGCCTAATTGATGTCTACAGAAGCAAAAACATTGGAGACGGAAAAGTGTCTTATACCCTCCGACTCGCCTCTCCATACAACGATCAAATAAACCGTATTAAAAACTGTCTATCTGAACTTGTGATTAACAAATATAAAGGCTCCATCCGGGGATGAAACCAGAGGACTACACTAAGACCCTTCAACTCCTTAAAGCAGAATGGGAAACGCTCAAAACCCAATTAACAGAAGATTATGAAGACCTTAGGTATCTTCAAAAAAGAGTTAAGGATCTGGACAGGGACCTGTGGTTAGTTGCAATGGGGAAACATCTCAGCATTGAAAAGAAAAAAGAGTTAATTGTCAAAATAAATTCGTATATTAGCACAATTAAAGAACTACGTAAAATCATTCTGAAACAAATTTCTAGTGAAAATGAGTAAGCCCAAAGAACTTGTCAAAGTAACGGTTGAGGTGGATAATCTCTCTGTCGAGGTTCAGGTGCCCCAACAAATGATGAAACAAATTGAAGAAACTGCCCAACAAATTAAGCAGGAAATCAAGAATTTGCGGGAAAAGTACGGTCTGAGCACAGAACAAGCTCTTCTGCTCATCACAATAACAACTATCATTGAAAAAAAAGAGCTAGAAAAAAACCTTGAGGAATACTCTCAGTTTATACAATCGGTTCTAAAAGATATTAAAAACATCGTGAATGATTAAAAGGCTCCTCAGATTAACAATTTGGACACTGTTAATATCTTTTTTAAGTGTTAAAACATCCCTTTCAGAAGAATCAAGAGCATTCATTGAGGGAATCGGCACTTTGGAAGCGTTCTATGCCGCCCGTGGCGACACTGGATATGTCAATTATCTAAAAAAAGTCAAGAGGCAACTGAGTCTTGACAGAAACATCGGGAAACATGGAAATATACAGAACGCAATTTTTGCTGAAACATTAATTGACCTATATATTTATAGCCTATCGCCAGCCTCAATAGACGATTCAACAAAAAAATTACTTTTCTCAACAGCGGAAAAATTCTTAAATCAATGTGAAGAAAAACCCTCTAAGCAATGCATTGAATTGATGAAAGCAGTTATCCATGCTTACATCATAAACAATCAATTACTTAAAGCATATCTGATCAATGAAAAATTGAAACAATTCATTTCCTCAGAAGGAATCCAAGACACTTTTGTTTACCTCCTAACACTTTATAACAAAGCCAAACTCGGGGTCCTGATGTATAATGAGCGCATCATAAAATCCACAGAGCAAGAAATTGAAAAGTTCCTCCCCTACATTCCATCACCCAAGTATTATCCACTGATTGGATTTATATACAATGCTTTGGGTGTTGGGAAAAACACTATTGCCACAATGGCATCCCCCAAACAAACGATAAAAACATTAAAAAAAGCAGAACGATTCCTCTTGCAGTCGAACATGAATGTAGCAACTAAGAAAACCCTATCCATCATCTATGGAAACATAGGAGCCGCCTACCTGGACCTAGCAGATTCTGCTATCACCAGAAAAGATACCAATCTAGTCATTATTTATTGGGATAGTGCTAAAATCTATATACAAAAATCATTAGAATTAGCAGAAGAAACAGGGAACTTGTTAACAGTCTTTTATGACAGATATAGATTGGCTACTTTAAAACTCCAACAAGGAGATTCGGCTCAGGCTTACATAGAAATGATGCAAGTACTTGAAGAGGCTAAGAAATTGGGACTTAATGAGCAAATTTTTATGCCTGACTTGCCAGAGCATCTCATTTATATAGCAAGAAGCGTGCATAAATACGATACTGCGCTTGACATGTGCTTCTCTCTCATAGAGTACTATGATTCACTGGAAGTTGACATCATCAACTTAGCATCAACATTTTTTAAAGAAAATATTAAACTCCAAGAGAGGAAAGAAAAAGCCATTCAAGAAGCAAAATCATACAGTCAAAGATGCAATATAATAGCCATTGCGCTCGGACTAACCGTGTTCCTAATTTTTGCTGTCTGGGCTTGGAAAATATACAAAAAAGGCACTATGGCTAAACAGAATTAACAAAGAAGTTATTAACCTAAACATTATAGTTCCTTAATTTTGAGTCAAATTGAAGTTGAAATATGGCTGAATTACTCAAAATGCCACGGCTCTCAGACACTATGGAAGTGGGAACAATAGTAACATGGCACAAAAAAGTTGGCGATAAAGTTAATGTGGGCGACCTGCTCGTGGAAATAGAAACAGACAAAGCAACTATGGAATTTGAAAGTCCATACGAAGGCGTCCTCCTGCACATATTTGTTAAAGAAGGAGAATCGGCACCAGTGGACGCACCCCTAGCAATCATCGGACAGGAAGGTGAAGACATCTCAGACCTCATAAAACAAGTGCAACAACCAACTAAAGAAAAGACCACCCCAACCCACGAAACACCCCCAAAAACAGCAACAACCAACCAAACAACTATAACAGAACAAAAAACAGAAGAGCCATCCCCCCCTCAAGAAGGAAGGATTAAAGCCTCCCCACTGGCTAAACGACTTGCCAAAGAATTCGGTATTGACCTATCTAAAATAAAAGGCTCTGGACCGGAAGGAAGGATAATAAAAAGGGACGTATTGGAATATGTTGAAAAAGCGAAAGAAACAACAACACCTACGCCACCCATAGCTTTTGAAGAAGCCTATGAAGACAAGCCAGTGAGCTCAATGAGATTAACTATTGCAAAACGACTTAGTGAAAGCAAATTCACCGCTCCTCACTACTACCTGACAGTCAACGTATACACTGACGCACTCCTAAAACTTAAACAAGACATAAAAGAGATTTTTAGTGAAAAAGTGTCGGTAACAGACATCTTAGTTAAACTCAGTGCTATTGCACTGACCAAACATCCTGAAATAAATGCTTCTTGGCTCGGAGACAAAATCAGATATTATAAACACGTTCACATTGGGGTTGCTGTGGCAGTGGAAGACGGCTTAGTGGTGCCAGTAATACGATTCGCAAATCATAAATCTCTAACTCAAATATCCAGAGAATTAAAGGAACTTATTCAAAAAGCCCGCGAAAAGAAACTGAAACCAGAGGAATTGCAAGGAAGCACATTCACAATATCCAACCTCGGCATGTTCGGAATAGACCAATTCACCGCCATCATCAACCCACCCGAAGCAGCCATCCTTGCAGTGGGCAGAACACGACGGGAAGTGGAACCAGACGAAGACGGCTCCCTCAAAATAGTTAACAAAATGGCCATGACTATGTCCTGCGACCATAGAGTGATAGACGGTGCCACAGGAGCCAGATTCCTACAAACCTTGAAAGCCCTCCTTGAAAACCCATCTCTGGCTTTATTGTAAATTATACCTTGTTTATATAGTTTATATAAGAATTAGCATATATATGATCTTTAGTCTGTCTGGCATAAATTTTGATTACCTATCTTGGACATAAAATAGCATAGCGATGAGGTTAGCAATACTAACGGTCCTGTTCATAATATCATTTAGCCAATCGACAGCTAACGCCCAGATAAACATTAATTTCTCAATTAACTTCCCCCCAACAATCCAAAACTCATTGACATATCAAGAAATCACCGACCAGCACTATGTTATAGGAGTCCCTTGGAACTATCCCAACAAAGCCCTAATCATAATTATGGAACCCAGCGAAGCAATAGTAGAGATATATAGACAAGTTGCTGGAACAACTACCCTCATATTCCAAGACTATGCCCCCACAGCAATAGAGATCACAACTCCCGGCACATACAACATTGTTATATCTTATAATAATTTAGTGTGGCAAAAAACATTAACTATCAAACCCGGAATTAAATATCTCATCGGGGTTCCCGGCTTAATCACTGGAACAATACCCATTCACACATCACCAACCCACCCACCAGCGGTCCAACCAGTTCAGCCCGTCCAACCAGTTCAACCAACCAATGTAGCCTGTCCCATCATGCCACCAGATGAATTCTCCAATTTCCTGCAATTACTCGAGGAAGCTTCTTTCTCAGATGAGCAGCTAAAATTGCTTCGCACAGCAGCTGCAACACACTGTTTCACTGTCGATCAAGCCCTTTCCATAGCCCAAATCTTTGATTTTGACGAAGACAAATTAGAAGCGATGAAGATTATATATCCCGCTCTGATTGACTATGCAGATGCTTATAGAATCCTTGAAGTGTTTGAGTTTCAAGACACAAAGGAAAAATTTACCCAGTGGCTTCAAACCATGGGCTATTAAAAATCTTAAAATCACACTGCCATGAGGAAACTAACGCTAATTCCAATGCTAATTCTGGGAGTTGCTTCATTAACTTTCACAGGATGCTCCAAGGACAAAAAAATGGAGCGTAAACTAAGAGGTGAATGGAATGTTAAAGGCAAAAGCATCAAAGAGAACACCCAGAAAGCAACAATCAACATGGAAGCAACAATCAACGGAAAATGCAAATTCAACAAAAACCACACAGGTCATTGCGATTATGCAGTTAACATGCTCTACGAATATAAAGACTCCTTGGATCAATTTTCAATGACTTTCACAGAATATGTTTCTCTTAAAATAAGCGACTGGACCGTTGAAGGAGATATTCTTTATATCACTTATGAAGATGGAACACAAGAAGCCTTCATAATCGTCGAAATGAAAGACGATTACTTCCATCTCAAACCTTACGATAACCAAGCTGCCTCAATGGAGTTCACAATGTTAACCCCAGATGGGGACCTAATCAAATTTTCCTTCAAATATGAGCTTGAAATGACCCGAATTTAAATTATTCCCATTTCGGTCTTATTTTTAAAAAATGACCTTGAAAACTCACACACGTATTCAGAAATAAGAATCTATATCAACTCTAATAGCATAAATAAAATTGATAGAGTAATATTGAAACATGCTTACGTACTCATGATACCGTATGAATAGTCAAGAAAGTTTGCTCTATCTTCATAATATAATTCAATTAAAAACTTGTTGCCTGGGGATTAAGAGCATTTGCATGAAAGAGAATAAAATCACGGGTTTTGTGAAGCAACAAGCGTTAAGAAAATTTGTGTTCCTATAAAATTAACGCTCTAATTTTAGGGAAGTCTAATGTTTACCTGGACATGTGCGTTTGGGATCCCAAAACTCACGATGAAATTAAATCCCGAATTTTAAAAATTACATTTCTACACTCAACAACCGTGTATAGGCTACACCAAGAAATTGAAAGCATAATTACCGTACAACCTAGGTCATTAAAACTATTAACATAAAAACCCTCCCTGCAATGCAAAAGACACTAACAATTCAGGCACTCAATTTAGGAATAATCTTTTTAACCATCGTAGGCTGTTCTGAAAACAAAAAATTAGAACGAAGACTACGAGGAGATTGGAATGTAACAGGGAAAAACATTAAAACTCACATATACCAAAAAGATTCTTTATCTGCCGTTTCAACCCTGACCGGTTCATGCTCATTCTCTTCCAACAAAACAGGAACTTGTGAATTTGAAGTAAGCCTGTCATACACATACATAGACTCATTGAATAACCAATACACAGAATCAACCTCCTCAAAAAGATATTTACAAATACTGCATTGGGAAATAAAAGAGAACATCTTATACATAACTACCAGTAGGGGAGCAGAAATGCTATTTGAAATAATTGAAACTTACACTAACTATTTCCACCTCAAACAAGCTGATAGACTTTTCAGAATTTTTCATATTCCTTGAAACAGGAGAACCTATCAATCTCGCATTCCAATATGAACTTGAATTAATAAAGCCCTAACAGCAAGCCCCCACTCTTTCCTAATAGCAAAATTGCTCAGAATCACAAGTCATTGATTCTTAGGCTATTTTATCGGTACATTTCAACTCAATGTCCCCCTCATCAACCTACACAGTTTCCAAGAACATACTGTCTAACAGATATATATTTTAAGCAATTTCCAACATGTATGTCATCATAAGTGCAAGCCATATAATCATCCATAAGTTCGCTACATAACAAACAAAATTCAAGCACTGCTACAGTGCGGGGTTTAACCTATAGATATGGTATTCCCTGCCCCCCTTACGGGGGGCTATGTATATGTATATTCAAAATCATGTAATGCAAATTAAGTATTTTTAAAGTTGCTAAATACCTCAACATTATGCCTTACATACAAGTCAGAGGATGCAATTACTACTATATAGACGAAGGCAAAGGAGATGAAACTATTGTGTTTGCTCATGGCTTCTTACTGGATGCAGATATGTTCCGCTTTCAAATTGATTATTTCAAAAACCGATATAGGATTATTGCTTTTGACTGGCGTGGACAAGGACGCAGTGAAAAAACAACAAATGGTTATGACATAGACTCCTTATACTTAGATTCAATAGAACTACTAATGAAACTCAACTGCACCCCTTGTCATTGGGTAGGTCTATCCATGGGGGGCTTTGTAGGAATGAGAATAGTAGCAAGAAAACCAGAATTAATTAAGTCGTTAATTTTAGCAGACACGGGAGCCTCAGAAGAAACCTTTATTAATAAAATAAAATGGGGCACCCTCGCCATTCTCTTCCGACTTTTCGGACTACATCCAGTAAAAAAAGGAGTATTAAAAGCTCTTTTTAGCCCCCATTCACTAAAAAATCCTAACTTCAAATCAATAATAACTGAATATGCACACAAAATGGAAAAGCAAGATCGGAAAACTATCTACAAAATAGCATGGGCAATCTTCAACAGGAAATCAGTCATTGATGAACTCCACAAGATAAAAGCTCCCTCCCTTGTGATGGTTGGCGAAGACGATATAGCTAGACCTGTTGAAGAAGCAAAACAATTAGTGGAATTGATTCCAAATGCAGAACTTAAAATCATTCCCAACGCAGGACACAGCAGTGCTCTTGAAAACCCACAAGAATTCAACAAAGCAATGGAAACATTTTTAAAGAAAGTTAGCAATGCGAATTAGAAGATGTGAACTCAAGGATGGAACAATAACCATTGTAACTTACAAAAACGGACAATGGCTATCTCTAAAACCTATTGTTGAGGAACATAATTTAGACGTTTCTTCTATACTCCACCTCTTAAAATTCTACAAAAACAATGCAGATTTAACAACAAATTTTGTTAACACAATAGCTCACCCCGCAGATATTAATAAATTCCTACCACCTTTGAAACCATTGTCCCTTCGTGGGTTTATGCTCTGGGAAAAACATTTTATGGCAGCTAAAAGAGGATTAATAGCACTTAGCAAACCTTCCTTCTTTTCCCTTATGAAATGGTTCCTTAATCCAGATAAGAAACCTTCCATCTTAAAACCCCCTCCGATGTTCTATAAAGCACCCATATATTACATGGGCAATCACCTACAAGCATATTTTGATTCACAAGAAATTCAATATCCTTCCTATACACAGTGGCTTGATTTTGAAGCGGAAATAGGAATAATTATAATTAAAAAAGTCAGAAACATTCAAGAAACATATGAAGCCGAAGAAGCAATAGGCGGTTTCCTCATAGTAAACGATTTTTCAGCAAGAGATATGCAAATACAAGAATTTAAAGAAAGCCTCTTTGGACCAGTAGTTAAAGCGAAAAACTTCGCGACCGGATTCTCATACGACGTGGCAACACCTGACGAGATTATATCAAACTTTAACAACCTCACGGCAAAAATATATATTAATAATACTCTTGTTGTTGAGGGTTCCACTTCAGAATCTCAATATCAGCCAGCCGATATGGTTAAATACGCCTCTTTGGAAGAAACCCTTTATCCAGGGGAAATCCTATCCACTGGTACAATCCCCAATTGCTGCGCTATTGAACACTTCCCAGAGAAAAATCTCTTCCTCAAAAAAGGAGATAATATAAAAATTGAAATCAACAAAATCGGAACCTCAGAAAACACTATATCTTAATATCTTACTTAAATCACTATCACAATCACACAGAAACCTTCCCCTCAAAATCAAAAAATTATTAGCGGGCACCGACCTACTCTCACGGGATCTTCGCCCCGCTACCATCGGCGCTTGGCAGGCTTAACTTCCGGGTTCGGAATGG
>JAADEI010000143.1 GCA_013153515.1 Chlorobiota bacterium
ACGGTTTGGGATTTATATTTTTCAAATAATCAGTTTTTATCATCACTCCCCCAAGCGACGGAATAAGTTCATCATTGATAGGAAGTTTTTTACTTGAAACAATGTCAAAACCCTCTATGGAAACAAGTTTCCTCAGGTCTTTGTCTTGAAGTCTGTCGTCTGCAATGACCACATATGGCGTCTTTGCTTTGCGGATATATTCAATCAACTTTGATGGGTTTTCGCCAGAATAGAAAATTGAGTCTGGTTTGTTTTCTAAATCCCTTATTACTGCCGTTATGTCTCCTGTGCCACGCCAAATTAAGGAATACTCTGGCTTTCCTTTCAATTCGTCTCCTTCGGTTAACCTATCATAAAACTCTACTTTCACATCTGGGTTAACATACTTCAAATTAGCATAAGGATTAGGGAACCTTAATTTATCTCTTATTTCAGCAAGTTTTCTTTTCAGCATGCCTGTTTATTTCCTCAATAGAGACGACCCGTCCATGGTCAATAGTCATTATCCTATCGCATATTGCCTCCATCTGAGCCCTACTGTGCGACACAAAAACCATTGTTACGCCGTTGTTCCTCAATTCCTCCATTTTCCGCAAACATTTTTGTTGGAAGTTGGCGTCTCCGACGGCAAGCACTTCATCAACCAAGAGAATGTCTGGGTCTGTATGGACAGCGACGGAAAAGCCCAATCGGGCAACCATCCCAGACGAATATATTCTAATGGGTTCCTCTATGAAATGTCCCAATTCAGAGAATTCAACTATTTTATCAAATCGTTGCATTATTTCACGCTTTGTCAAGCCAAGCAACAAGCCATTGAGTATAATGTTCTCCCTGCCCGTCAGTTCAGGATGGAACCCTGCTCCCAATTCCAGCAATGGCGAAATCCTTCCTTTGACTTTTATCGTCCCTCTGTCGGGTTTGATAACCCCTGCTATCAATGCCAGTAGCGTGGATTTCCCCGCTCCATTATGTCCCATAATTCCAAACACTTCCCCTTTGCGAACTTCAAAGGACACATCTTTCAAAACCTCAAATCTGGACTGCCTCAACTTCTTAAAAAGCCGTGGGAAATGCAATACCACTTCTTTGAAGGATGTAACAATGTGATGATAAAGCACGTAGGTTTTCCATAAATTCCGAACCTCAATAGCAATTTCTCTATCTCTCACACTCATAGCACCTCCGCAAATTTCCATTTTAACTTAGCGAAGACCCACCAACCAAACAGGAAAATCACGACACTGTATAAGATGGCTAACAAAAAGTATTCATAACTAAAAGTGCCATGGATAATTATTTGCCTATACAATGCCACGAAGAGAGCCATCGGATTGGCATCAACAATAAATATCCTGAGCCTGTCTGGTATCATTTCAATAGGATAAATTATCGGCGTTAGGTAGAAAAACATATTAAGGAAAATGTTTATAAACCACACCATATCTCTAAAAAACACTGTTACGGAAGCCACCAAGAACGCCGAACCCGTGTTCATTATTGACTGAACAACCATCAAAAAGGGAATAAAAACCCAGTAGGTATTAGGCGGAATGCCATACACTCCAAGGAAAATGAATATAGTAACAAAAGCAAGGATAAAATGCAACCATTCGCTAATTATTACTGCTATTACAAGGAACTCATACGGAAATTTTGTTTTCTTAATCAAGTTTCCGTTTGATAGGACAGCCCCCGTCCCCGCCAGTATGGAATTAGCGAACCATTGCCAGACAAACAGCCCCACAATCAAAAACAGGGCATAATTCTCAACTTTGATTCGCAAGATATACTTAAATGCGATGAAATAGACCAATGCGTGGGAAAAGGGAAGCAAAAGAGACCATACGAATCCGAGCATACTGCTCTTATACTTGAGTTTCAACTCCTTGTTGGTCAACTCAAATATCAAGTCCCTGTAATACTCCCATTGTCGTGTGGTCAGGCTAATCATTTTAGCAAAATAAGGGATTTTCCAGTCATTTCCTCTGGCACAGGCAGGTTCATTAAGTTCAGAATTGTAACTGCAATGTCTCCCAATTTGCCATAATAGACGTCCAACACTCTGTCATCCAGAACGATGAATGGGACTGGATTTTTTGTGTGTGCGGTATGTGGCGTTCCGTCTGGATTTCGCATCACATCAGCGTTTCCGTGGTCGGCAGTAACAATAACTGAATAGCCGTTTTTTAGTGCGGTTGTAACAACCCGTTCGTTGCATTGGTCAACAGCCTCCACTGCTTTAACCGCTGCTTCAAAAACACCTGTGTGTCCCACCATATCTGGATTGGCAAAATTAAGAACAATCAAATCATATTTTTGTTTTTCAATTTCAGGGATAAGGGCGTCTGTTACTTCAAAGGCACTCATTTCGGGTTTTAGGTCGTAAGTTGGGACTTTGGGCGACGGAATAAGGATTCTGTCCTCTCCTGAAAAAGGAACTTCCCTTCCTCCCGAGAAGAAATAAGTAACGTGCGGATATTTTTCTGTTTCAGCAATTCGCAACTGGTAGCCATAGTTTGAAATGACCTCACCCAGCGTGTTTTTTATGGGTTCATTTCTGAAAACTATCTTAATGTTCTTAAATTCCTTGTCATATTCAGTCATAGTTATGCTATACAGGTCAAGCGGTTTCATATTAAACTCAGGCATTTCCTTTTGCGTCAGGACAGTAACCAGTTGCCTGCACCTGTCGGTTCGGAAGTTAAAACAAAATGCCACGTCGCCGTCTTTGAGCCTGCCGATCGGGTCGCCTGAATCATCAACCAACACAATTGGTTCCAGAAACTCATCACTGTTCCCTTCTTCGTATTGCCTCTTGATTTCCTTCACTACGTCAGTTGTTTTGCGACCTTCTCCATAGACAAGCAGGTCATAAGCCTTTTTGATTCGTTCCCATCGCTTATCCCTGTCCATAGCGTAATACCTACCGATGACAGAGACCACCTGCGCATTCCTGCTTTTGCCGAACTCAATGACTTCCTTCACGAAAGACGCCCCCAAATGAATGTCTGTGTCTCTGCCGTCGGTAAATGCGTGGACGTAGATTTTAGGAACTTCAAGTTTATGAAATATATCAATCAGTGCCTTGAGATGGTCAATATGTGAGTGCACACCGCCATCGGAAACCAAGCCCATCAAATGAATTGGGACATTGTTTTCCTTAGCATATTTAGCAGCATCAAGAATTACTGGATTCTTAGCAAGGCTCCCATCCTTTATAGCATTAAAGATTCTCATAATATCCTGCCAGACCACCCTTCCAGCACCTATGTTCATGTGCCCCACTTCCGAATTGCCCATTTGTCTTGGCGGCAAGCCCACTGCCGTTCCGTGCGTCATCAATGTGGACCACGGGTATTTCCTAAGCAGTGAATCAAAAAACGGCGTTTTTGCCTTGGCGATAGCACTCACCTCAGGGAACGGTCCAAATGCCCACCCATCTAAAATAACCAATAATACTGGCTTTCCCGGAACGTTAAAACTCATCTCTTTTTATACATTAAACGTAACAACGGGCTCTTTCACATAATACTTGGTAGCCAACTTCTCCCTCACCTCAGCAAACGCCTTCAAGGTCTCATCAATGTCCTCCTGAGTGTGGACAGCAGTTGGAATAAGTCTTAGAATAATCTGTCCTTTGGGAATGACTGGATACATAACGCCCGAGACGAAAATGCCATAGTTCTCACGAAGGTCGGCGACCAATCCGGCGGCTTCCTCCATGCTCCCACTGAGATAAACGGGCGTCACTGGCGAAGTGGTTGTCCCAATGTTGAAACCATATTCCTTCAATCCACTTTGCAAGTTTCTCACTACATTCCACAGTTTCTCCCTCAATTCAGGTTTTGTCCTCAACAATTCTAATCTTTTCAGGTTTCCAATAACGATGGGCATGGGCAAGGACTTAGCAAAAATCTGAGACCTAATGTTGTATCTCAAGTAGTTAATCACTTCTGGCGGACCGGCAACAAACGCCCCTATGCTTGCCATCGCCTTAGCGAACGTGGCGAAATACAGGTCAACGCCTTCCTGAACACCTTGTTCCTCATCTGTTCCAGCTCCTGTGGGACCCATTGTTCCGAAGCCATGGGCATCGTCTATCAACAACCTGAATGGATACTTCTCTTTCAAAGCAACTATCTCCTTCAGGCGACCCTGATTACCACTCATTCCAAAAACCCCTTCTGTAACCACAAGGATAGCCCCTCCGGTCCTTTTAACATGTTCAACTGCCCGTTTCAACTGCTTCTCAAGGGCTTCAACATCATTATGCGGATAAGCCATTCGTTTCCCCTTGTGCAGATGGACGCCGTCCACTATGGAAGCGTGGCTTTCAGCATCGTAAATAACGACGTCACGGCGGTCCAGCAACGCAGGAATAATAGACATTATCCCTTGATAGCCGTAGTTAAGCAACAATCCGGCAGGACGCTTAACAAATTCAGCCAACTCATTTTCAAGTTGAATGTGATATCTCGTTTCACCGGTCATCATTCTGGCACCCATGGGATAAGCCAGTCCCCATTGGGCGGCAGCCTCCGCATCAGCCTTCCTAACCTCCGGATGGTTAGCCAGCCCAAGATAATTATTTATGCTCCAGACAATCACTTCTTTTCCCCTAAAATACATTCTGTTGCCGATGGGACCCTCCAATTGCGGAAAAGCATAATAGCCATGCAATTGACGGGCGAACCTGCCCAGCGGTCCCGGTCTCTCCTTAAGCCTCTCAAACAAATCCTTCACTGCCATAATAACTAAAGATTTTATACAAAGATACAGAAGGTTCTTTTTCCAATTCACAACTATATTAAGTGTATATGGTTTAGTTTATAAGACTCGTCGTAATAGTCCAAAACTTTCCTCAAACTTACCCTTCTCAACTTCTCAAATAGATCTACTAAGAGTGTGCAATTCGGCGTCTGCCTCCTTATGAACTACATTCTCACCGTGCTCTTTGATGTTATATACACCTGCCATAACACGGGTCATTACACTTTACACAACTATCAACCAGACGAAGAAAGGAACAAGTGCGGCAAGGATTCCTAAAGCCAGTTCCTTTGGCGTGTGGTCCTTTCGCAATCTAAGCGATGCTACTAAACCGGTTATTACCACTGCGGTTGGCACCATCCACAAAATGCATTCCCAGCGAAATTTTATGCCATTTATGATTAGGAAATATGTGAAGAGAGTCCAACCTGCAACGTGGATGCTTGCCCGCAAGTTGAAAGTTTCCATTAGGATGAGTGTTGAGACCACGACGAAAGCGTGAGACACAAGCATTATAAGATTTCCAAGCAGTTCATTTATTAATGAATTGCCACCTTGCAAATGCAGGTATGTAGACACGAGGAAAGTAGCATAAACAAGAGCCATTACGAATAATAGGATTAGTCTTTCTGAACGTCGTGGACGGATTATATTTACCAGTTTAAGGAAGTGAGCGATAGCAATGAATAACAAAGGCAGAAAGACGAGCCCAGTGAGGGCAATGGCGTAGTATTCCAGATAAATACTAAAAATTTCTGTTCCTAAATACCATTTTCGGCAGACTAATTCAATGGAAAACCAGTATAAGGGCAGGAAAATCGGATGGGTTATAGTGTTAAGAAGTTTATAAAATTTTTCCATTATTCTTTACCCTTTTTGAGGGGCACGAAGACGAATGGTCCAAGGTCTTCTTTTTCATATTCATTCTCGCCAATTCGTTTAATTCTCACGAGTTTCTGAAAGTATTCATCACCGATAGGGATAATCATAATTCCGCCTATTTTAAGTTGTTTGAGCAGTTTTTCTGGTGTTTGGGGTGCTGCGGCAGCAACAATTATTCTATCATAGGGAGCATATTCAGGTAGTCCTATCCAACCGTCTCTATAAAAAACTTTCACGTTGTCATAACCGAGATTTGCAAGCCTTTCTTTTGCTTCTTCGTACAGGGGATAAATCCGTTCAATGGAATATACGTCTGCACCGAGTTCTGAGAGCAGGGCGGCTTGATAGCCACTTCCTGTTCCCACATCCAACACTTTATGTCCGGGTTCCACATTTAGTTTTTCAAGCATGAAAGCCACTGTGTAGGGTTGAGAGATGGTTTGTCCGTATCCGATGGGCAGAGCCGTGTCGTCATAGGCATAAGCCTGAGTGGTTTCAGGGACGAACAGATGTCTTGGGACCTTTTCAATTGCTTTAAGGACTCTTTCGTCTGAGATTCCCTTTTCTCTAAGGTGTTCCACGAGTCTTTTCCGAGGTCCGATAAATAGGTCCATAGGTTAATGTGACTTTATGAAGTTATAGATTTCAGAGATGTATGCTTCAATTCCAAGGATTACGGGCACATCGCTATGTGTGGCTCCTTCTACAAAAACTGCTTGTTTAGGTCCGGGATGGTTGTCAAACACTGTTTTACCGTGTGGGTCAAGGGCAAGCAATTTGTCTTCTGTTCCATGGAATAACAGCAATGGGGCTTTAGCGTTTTTAATCCATTCAGCATTGTTGATTTCTAAGTCTGTAACATATTGCTTTGGCAGGACGAAATATGCACCGTCTTGAACCATTAGTTCAGCGGAAGCGAAGGGTGCTTCAAGGATTAGCCATCTTGGCGTCAGCGGTCCGTCATGCGAGGACCAGTAGGTAGCGGGGGCAGTGCCCATGCTATAGCCATAAATAACTAACCTGTCTCCTGTTAAGCCTTTGTCTTTGAGCCATTGCATCATTGCCTTAGTGTCTTCATATATGGCTTCTTCGCTTGGTTCTCCTTCGCTCTTGCCATATCCCCGATAGTCAAAAATCAGGACTCCATAACGAAGTTTACCGCCGACGTGGGCAAGCAGTTTAGCCCGTTGCCAATAGTAATCTATGTGTCCTGTGTTTCCGTGGCAATAAAGGATTACAGTATCTGAAGAGATGGTTGTTGTGTCGCCTATATATATTCCCCAAATTTTATACCCCTGTGAAGAGATTGAGAACAAATGGATTTTATCCTGCGGGATGTCAAATTCTGGACCAAGCCTAAACTGTAATTTTCCGTCGTAGGCGTCCAGTTTATACTCATCTGTTTTATATGGGTTAAACAGGAAACTGTCCAGTCTGGCACAGGAAAAGGCAATCAGTCCGATTAAGGCTCCAAGGAAAATTATTTTTCGCATCACCAGTTAATTTTTCTTGTTATGCCAATATAGAATCCTATTGTACCGTTTGGTTTCCCGAATGGTTGCACATAGTCAGGAACCCGATAGTCGGAGCGGACGTCTGGAGCAAGCCATCTGAATTCCACCTGCCACCGCCACTTCTCCGATTCAAATTGGTAGCCTATGGTTGGGTTCCAGAACCAATGCTTGGGTTGAGGCAGGTTGTGTGCACGAGCCCTTTTTAGTTCAAAGAAATTAACCAGTCCAGCATACACAAGATGTTTCTTTATGCGATAGTATCCCATAACGTCAAATTGAGGGAAGAACCGTGTTTGCCACTGGTAAATGTCGGTTGTCAAGTAGAATGAAGGTCTAATTGATAGTCCTGCATATCCAGAATTAAGGGAATCTTGCCAGAGTCCGTAAGTGGCACCGAGGTCAAGATGTATGACTCCGAAAGCCAGTGAAGTGAGGTTTAGTCCCCCTGAAAGAGTTAGGTTGTCTTTGCATCCGTAGTTATAAGCCAGTGATGTCAAGGGCGTTGGAATTGTCGTTCCGAAAAGATGAATCAGAGGACCTCCGAAACTGAATTGCACTTCCTGTTTCCCTTGAGGGATTGGTTCCACTACTCTGGTCACCGAGCAAGCCGAAAGGAAAATACCCCCCATCAGAACGGCTATAATATCTTTCAAATTCAACTTCTCTTATTTGTTGCTAAATTAAGGCACATAGATGAGAAACTTTGATTCAATGGCTTTCCTGAGTTTGTCAAGGTCAACGTCTTTCTCAAGAGTTATAACTCCTTTTTCTGCCGAAAAATTAAGCGTCTGTCCTTCAAAAGATAAGGAAAAGGGCAAGCCCCAGTTTTTCCAAGAGTATTTAAGCATAATTGAGCCTTTTTCGTTTTTCTTAGTGATGTATAGCACGGGCACTTTGGCTTCCTGAATCAAGTATTTTGCCCAGATGTACGGAATTTGTTTTTCTTTGACTGTTGTGGAATCCAATTCCATCAATAGATTCAGCAGGTCCTGTGTTGAAGCATGGGAATGATAGAATCGTTTTTGTATCTCCCGCATCCACTTAAAAAACAGCGAGTCATTATTCAGTATAGACCTGAGAGTGTGCAATATCCACGCACCCTTCATATAGATGTCGTTATCAGCGAATGGGTCATGCAACCGTTGTTCACCAGCCACGGGAACTTTGTTTTTTATCTTGTCTCTCAAAGAAGCCATGTATTTGAAATACTCTTTCTTGCCACAGTTATGTTCCACCCATAGGGCTTCGGCGTAGGTTCCAAACCCTTCGTGAATCCAGATGTCTTGCCAAGATTTAGCAGTGATCGAGTTTCCCCACCATTCATGGGCGGTCTCATGCAACAAGATGTAGTCAAATCGGCAGTTTTCAGTGCCACCGTTTTTCTGAAATCTGTTTCCATACGCTACGCAAGACTGATGCTCCATTCCCCAATAGGGTGTGTATACTAATTTGTATCCATCCTGTGGGAAGGGATAAGGCACACCAAACAATTCTGTGAAATCGTCCAGCAGTTCAGGCACTTCCTTATCCATGTATTCATTAGCACTTTCAATCCATTCGGGTTTGTCTATAACCCAGAAAGATGCTTTCAGGTTGCCGTATTCCCGCTTTATGGGAACATACTTTCCGACGTTAACAGTGATGTTGTAGTTATTGATTGGGTTAACCACTCTCCAATGCCATGCTTTCCAGCCTTCCACTACACTGTAAGTGTCTATTAATGTGCCGTTTCCCACTGCTACGAGCGTATCTGGGACGATGATATGCAGGTCAACTGTTTCAGGCTCTTCATATATGACGCTAAAAGAAGGGAACCAGAGATGAGAGCCTTCTCCTTGGACTGCGACGCCTATCCACGGTCTGCC
>JAADEI010000137.1 GCA_013153515.1 Chlorobiota bacterium
CTTTCCAAAAACTGGTAAGGATTCATAAAAAGGATGATTCAACTTATGTTTATGAGGACATCATTCCCGTTCGGTTCGTCCCAATGGTAAACCAAGAAGAATAACTCTCTTCAAACATGCGTGATATGGGCAAGACAGAAAGTTTAATGGAAGAGATATTTTCAAAGGGAAGGAAAGCCCTCGCTTTGCTCGTAGACCCTGACAAACCACTGAATTCAGAAGAAATAGAGAGATGGGATGAAGTGGTTGATTTGTGGCTTGTGGGAGGAAGCCTTATTGCAAATGGAGATGTGGCGGAAACAGTTAGGGTTATTAAAGCCCATAGCAACAAACCAGTGGTATTGTTCCCGGGTCCGGGAATGCCCATAGTCAAAGCAGACGCCATCCTTTTCATGTCCCTTATTTCAGGAAGGAATCCAGAACTACTAATTGGTCAACAAGTGATTAATGCCCCGATAGTCAGGAAATTAGGTTTAGAAGTCCTTCCCACGGCATATCTCATCGTTGGAAATCGCTATACTGCCGCTCACTATATGAGTTTCACTTCGCCCATTCCGGAGAAAAAAGAGTTAGTGGAAGCAACCGCCCTTGCAGGATTATACTTAGGATTTAGATATTTCTATCTTGACGGAGGCTCAGGAGGAAACCCTATTTCGCCAGAGGTCATAAAAGTGGTTGCAGAAACAACCAGACGTCCTGTGTTTGTTGGAGGAGGCATAACAACTGCAGATCAATGCATCAGAGCATGGAATTCCGGTGCAACGTTTGTTGTTATAGGAACGGCAGTGGAAAATGGCATATTAAAACCAGATGAGTTATGGTCGGTAATTCAAGATTGGAAACAATAGTTCTTGGAGGGGGCTGTTTCTGGTGCATGGAGGCAGTTTTCAAGCGTGTCAAAGGAGTCAAGAATGTTGTGCCGGGATATGCCGGTGGACACAAGCCAAACCCAACCTATGAGGAAGTGTGCACTGGAACAACCGGACACGCTGAGGTGGTGAAAATAGACTTTGCCCCGAAAGTTATTACACTTGAGCAACTGCTTGATATCTTCTTTCAAGCACATGACCCAACAACGCCTAACAGACAGGGAAACGACATCGGAACACAATACAGGTCTATTATTCTCTACACTTCTGAAGACCAAATCCCGATCATAGAACAGGCAATATCAAAGGCTCAAAAAATGTGGCAAAACCCTATTGTTACAGAAGTCAAACCATTAGACACATTTTGGGAAGCAGAAGAATATCATCATAACTATTTTGATAAGCATCCTGAAAAACCATACTGTCAAGTGGTTATTAAACCCAAACTGGAAAAGTTAATTAACTCACAAGTATTAAATTTGCAATAAATTAAAATAACCAAAATGACAGAGAACAACACAGAACACTTTCAACCTAATGAAAACGAAGGCGAATCGGAAACCAGAAAAATCCCAATTCAATTTATTGGATCGCCCGGAGAATACTGGAAGATCTATATGATAAACCTTGCCCTTACAATCCTGACCTTAGGCTTGTATAGACCATGGGCAAAAGTCAGGCAATATAAATATCTCTACAACCATTTATTAGTGGATGGAAGCCCAATGGATTTCACGGCTAAGCCTATCAGATTACTTATCGGACAATTAATTGTGATGTTTTTTATAGGGCTTTATTTTTATTCTCAGATAACATTAAATACGTATTTGGCAGCAATCCTGTCTTTCTCTTTCGTCGTCTTAATGCCTCTTCTTCTCTGGCTCTCTTACCGATTCTTCTTTAGATATACTCAATGGTCGGGAGTGTCTATGTCTTTCACTGCTTCTAAGTCCGAGTTTTATTTTGCTGTGATCGGTAGAGGGATTCTTTCCCTTTTCATAATTACTTTTCCGATAGCTCAAAAGAAATGGTTTGAATTTATTGGTCGGAATGTGTTCTGGGGCAATAAGCGATTGTCCGTTAACGCATCGTTAGAAAAACTTTATACTGGTTTTGGTTTATATATCGGCATGTTAGCAACAGGATTCTACCTATTATGGTTACTCATAACCATCGTGGGTGGGGATGAAGCCCGAATGCAAACGATGACAACATCTCAAAAAGAAGCCTTTGCTATTGCAGTGATCGGCGGGTTAATAATTTATTTGGTGTTTATCTTGTGGGGATATTCATTTATGAAAAGCTACACAGTTCACGCTATATACCACGGTCTAAAAATAGGGGAAGCTAAATTGAAGTTGAGAATTAAACCCTTCAAACTGGCTTGGGAATATGTTAAAATGTACCTATTCACTTTCTTGTCTTTCGGTATTGCATATCCATACTTATTTGCCAGACTGCTCTCTCAGATCGCCAATAATTCCCATCTTGAGTTGCCTGAAGGGGAAGATTTAATTGCTCATGAAGTTGACAGTGGTCAGGTGAGTGCCGTAGGGATGGAAGCAATAGATGAGGTGGGGCTGGACGTTGATTTTGATATAGGATTCTGATGTTTAAAGGACAATTAATAAAGGCGGGCAGTTCGGAGAGGACAACTGTGTTTGTTACCGTTGAAAAAGGCGTTCTCAAATTGAGCAATGGAGAGAACCACTCTGTTGAAGCAGTGTCCGTTGAGGACAGGACAGGTGCCAATTCGCCTTTCATCATCCATTTGCCCACAAAAGAACAACTTATTATAACTGAAAATGTTAAAGAGTTTGGCAAAGAGTTCTATAAACATTTGCCTGTTTACAAAAGAAACTGGTTACACAGATTTGAAACTTGGGGCAAAAGTCTTGTCGTGTCAATAATTGTATTGATTGCCGCAATCGCCTTCTGGCTAACTAAGGGAAGCGATATTGTCGCAGGATGGATAACAAACAGGATTTCTTATGATTTGGAATATGAATTAGGCAAAAGCATAATTGCAGGTTTCAAGTCCTTGGGATGGCACATAATGGAACCCACAAACTATAAGGAACAAAGGTTGGAAGAGAGATTTTATGTGCTTGCCAATCAGGCAGGTATTGAAAATGCTCATTTGTATATCGTTCATAACTTTGATATGCCTAATGCCTTCGCTGTCCCAGGAGGGTTCATTGTGTTCACTTCAAAAATGGTTGAAGATTACATGTCTCAAGAAGACGGCTTGGAAGCATTGTCTGGCGTGGTGGCTCACGAGCTAGGACACATTAAACACAGACATTCCCTAAAGGCTTTGATTCGGTCGGCTTTGATAGCTTCCATATTTACTATGCTCACTGGAGACGTGTCGGTGGTTTCCTTGGGAATGGCTCAACAAATGCTTAATTTAGCTTATAGTAGGGAACAGGAGGAAGAGGCGGACGCCTATGCCATTGAACTGATTATCAAAAGCGATATTGACCCTGATCCGTTCTTTCAACTTATGCAAGAACTGAAGGAGAAATACGATATAGACGAAATTCCCGAATTCCTTCGGTCGCATCCTCACATGTCCGAAAGAATAAACAAAATGAGAGAATTAATGAAAAAATATGAAGAACAGTATTGAGCCTTATTATGGAAAGGAACCAAGGAGTTTCATTAACCATTTTTATGACAAAAGTCAAAGTCATGATCAGAATTAAACAATTTTACGACCGTCCCTTGGCACATTTCGGCTATGCCTTCGTTAGCAATGGAGAAGCGGCAGTTGTTGACCCTGGCAGAGACATTAAGCCTTACATTGACTGGATTGAACAACAGGGTGCTAAACTGGTGGCTGTCTTTGAGACCCATCCACACGCCGACTTCGCCTCTTCTCATAAAGAACTGCACGAAAAGTATGGAGTAACAATCTATGTGAACCCTAAGGTTGGAGTTAAGTATCCACATCAACCAATGGATGACGGCGATGAAGTGAAGATTGGAGACGTCAGAATTAAAGCGTTGTTTACGCCCGGGCACTCGCCAGACCACAATTCCTATCTGGTCTATGAGGATGGCAAGCCAGTGGCTGTGTTCACGGGAGATTCCCTATTCATTGGCGATGTTGGGCGTCCTGACTTGCGTGAAGGAGCAGGAGCCATCCAAGAACAAAGAGACAGACTCGCAAGGCAAATGTTTCATACTATCCATGAGATCTTTGCTAACCTTCCAGACGACGTAAAAGTATATCCCGCTCATGGGAAGGGCTCGCTATGTGGACGCGACATGAGGGAAGAGACTGTTTCAACGATTGGACAGGAAAAACTGACTAACTGGGCATTTCAAATTAAAGACGAAGATAAGTTTGTTAAGACACTTCTGGCAAACCAACCATTTATACCTATCTATTTCCCTTATGATGTTGAAGTGAATCGTGAGGGGGCGCCGGCATTGGCAGATAGCCTGCAAAAAGTCAAGTTTGTTGACGACCTTGAAGAAGGTATTCCTGTTATTGACATTAGGAACCATGCTGATTATCAAAGCGGACACATTCCCGGAAGTATTAATATTCCTGATGTATGGAACGAAAATGTTGAAACATGGATTGGGACATTCTTCAAACCCGGAGACAAATTCTATCTTGTGGGCTATGATGCCGAAAGCCTACTGAAATATCTTCATCGGGTCGCTAAAATTTACTATGAACCATTCGTTGCAGGACTTAAAATCTTAACTCAGGAAGACACGACTGAAACAACCGAACCACTTGATATTGAACAATTTAGAAAAAATCCGGAGTCTTTCACAATAATTGATGTGCGAACGCCTCAAGAGATAGAAACCGCAGGTTCATTCTTTAATAATGCAATGAATATACCTCTTGACGAATTGCCAAAAAGGATAAACGAAATCCCTTCAGACAAGCCCATAGTAGTGCACTGTGCAGGGGGATACAGGTCTGACGTGGCAGAGTCAATAATCAGAAGCAAAAGACCTGATTTGAAGGTTGCAAGCCTTGGATCATATATCAAAGAGTTTAAGAACTAACTAAATAGCACACAGGAAACATTTTAGCCTATCTTTGCATTAACAACAAAAAAGCATAGACATGAAGAAAGGTATTCATCCCAATTATAGGTTTGTGGTTTTTAGAGATGTGGCAACAGGGGAGGAGTTCTTAGTGCGTTCCACTGTGGAAACCAAAGAAACAACTATCTGGAAAGATGGAAAGGAATATCCACTCTATAAATTAGAAGTCTCTGCATATAGCCATCCGTTCTTCACTGGAAGAATTAGGTATGTTGACACAACTGGACGAATTGAGAAATTCAAACAGAAATACGCTAAGTATCAGAAGAAAGGCAAGTGAGCACATAAATGCTAGAATCAAAGGAAGGTTTCTTTTCATCACGGTTTGGAATTAATAATATAGAACGCAAAAAAAAAATCGTGTAACTTTGCTTCAAAATTTAGTGAATTATGTTTAGCAGAACGGTAGCTTTGGTGATTGTTGGATTGAGCCTTTTTTTAAATAGTCAATTTGCATTTGCACAGTTTAGAACAGTCTTGTGGAACGAAAATTTTGAGTCGTGTAGCTTGCCTGCCGGATGGCGGGTCAGCCAAAGGGATCCTTCTTGCAATACATCATGGTCCGTTAATACGCCCTCTGCCCTTTCCAGTCAATATTTCGCAATCCCTTCTAATGGAAGTTCTTGCATCGCGGCTATTAATGACGATGGAGACAATCAAAACTGTAACAGGGGCAATGGTGATACACTGTTCTCAAAAGTGGGTATTCTCAGCGGAGCCAATAATACTTTAATGGTGTATTTAGATTATTACTATTTAGATGGAACATACAGCGGCGCTTCGGAGTCTTTTGAACTGTATGTCTCAAGGGACAGTGGTAAAACTTGGCAATTAGCTCACACCTTCACTGATGTGGGTAGTGGTTGGGGTTCAGCCTTAGTGAACCTTTCTTCGTTTATGGATCCTGCAAAAGATGACACAGTAATGCTGGCTTTCGTGTATAAAGATGGCAATGGATGGTTATATGGAGCCGCTATAGATAATGTGGTCCTGTTCGTGCCTTATGAGTTAGACGCGGGAATCATTGACATCTTCACCGTTCCGTATGTTTCTGCAGGAAACAACGTTCCTTTTGCATTTACTATCCGAAATTACGGCGCAACACCCATTTCCAATATCACTCTTCAGTATTCTTTAGCACACACCAATGCATCAGGAACCATAAATCTAAGTTTTTCAACACCCTTAGCACCCGGTTCAGACACCACCATTACAAACACACAGGTGGTGGCTAATGTACCTAATGTCGTTGAAACACTAACGTTGAATATTCAACATGTAAATGGGGTTGTGGATAGCGTACAAGCGAATGATACGGTGCATACATCCTTCTATGTTCCAGCAGAAGTGTTTAATAGACAGAGTCTTTGTGAGGACTTTACTAATGCAAGTTGTGCCCCTTGTGCATCCTTTAACCCGATATTCAAAGGATATATTGATACCACAAGGCACAAAACAGTCCCGCTTATGTATCACGTATGGTGGCCCGGAAGTAACGACCCAATGTATTTATTTAATACGGCAGATGTTCAAACACGCACATCTTTCTATGGTGTCACTGGCGTTCCTGCTCCATTTACCGACGGTCAGGAGGGCTTGAGTCCCAGTTTAGTAAACTTTAATGTTAGTATTAAAGCAATCTATGACTTGCAGTTGGAAGCATATTATCTTGACAGCTCAAAAACAAGTTTTGAAATCATTGTAAAAACAAACAATGGTAATAATGATATTGCCAAGTTCGCTCAAATTAATGGAATAACAGGGTTGAACGTATTTGTGGCAGTGGCAGAAGAATCAGTGACTTATGACCAACCACCTGGCACTAACGGAGAGAAATTCTTCCCTTGGGTAATGAGAACTATGCTTCCAGACGCCAATGGTACAAGCATTAATCTTTCCAGCACAAGCAATGACTCAACAGTGCTAACTTTCACATATCAAATAGACACAACCGTTATTGATAAGGATAGTGTGTATGTTGTGGCATGGATACAAGCAACAAATGGAGACCTTCTCGTTCTGAATGCAACGGAAACAGTGCCTACATTCAAAGTGGACACGGTAACCTCAGACTCAACAGTAGGCACACTGTATCCAAACACGACTTCTACAGAAATAAAAGCAACCATAACAGATAATCAATTAGAAGTCTATGCTAATGCACCTGTTTCAGATGTAAATATATATGTTATGACACCTGATGGTAAGGCAATGACATACGTGGCAGAGAATTATAAGTTAAACAGAGGAATGAATAGATTTTCTTTGCCGAATATGTCAAGTGGATATTATTTCGTGGTTATTAACCGTGCAAATGACCATATCGTACTACCCGTTAATAAGTTAGATTAACAAATTTAAAGTTAGTTACTGGATTGCTTTTTGCTTGTAAAATATGGCAAATAACGGTTTAGGCTTATAAAATCATGCTTTGCAGTGTAGCAAAACCACTATAAACTACGTGATGAATGCTAAATCTGTCGTAATATTGCAAATGAAAAAGAGCTACTGATACAAATGGCAGGACGTAGCAAAGTGAAATATGTACTAACAGATGAAGATTGGAAACGCCTATTGCCTTTGACATATTTCCGCCCTATTTCTTTTCTGCGTGTCGGAGTTTACACTATTAAGGAGTTATGGGAGCAGGCTCTGGGCACGCAAGTAGGGATTTTGCCCATTGACCTGCATAAAGAACTGTTCGGCTCGGCAAATGTGGATGAACAAACAATTTTAATTGATAGCAGAGTTGTTCCCACTGAAAAGGTTTTTGAAGCGATAAGAGGCTTAAAGCAAAACGAACAACTTGTTTCAAAAGACGGTATTGTAGTAGCCAAGTGGGGAGAACCCACAACAACAAAGGAAATTGACGAAGCCCTTATTATTCGCCATCCAGCAGACCTGATTCGCTACTTACCTGAACTTATTACGCTTGGCAATTGGAAGGACAGCTTTAAGCCATTGGAACAAACTGATTTATGCCCGACGATTTTCGGGAGTGTGGATAACATTTATGTCGGAGAAAATGTCCGCATAGACCCGTGTTTCATTGACACTTCCTCTGGTCCAGTGATTATAGACGACCACGCCCATATTATGCAGGGAGCGATGATTTCAGGTCCTGTCTACATTGGTCCGCATTCCGTAATCAAAATGGGTGCGAAGATTTATGGTCCCGTTGCCCTCGGTCCATATTGCAAGGTGGGAGGGGAAGTTAGCCACACTATCTTTCAGGGATATAGCAACAAGGCTCACGATGGGTTCATCGGACACGCCTTCATTTCGGAATGGGTAAACATTGGAGCCGACACAAACAATTCAAATCTGAAGAACACTTATGGACCAGTGAAGATGTGGGACTATGTGGAGAAACGCTTTGTGGACACAGGAATGCAGTTCCTCGGGTTGGTGATGGGCGACCACGCCAAAGCAGGCATAAACACTATGTTTAACACAGGAACTGTGGTGGGGGTTAGTGCAAACGTTTTCGGAGCGGGCTTTCCCAGAACATTTATTCCGTCGTTTGCATGGGGAGGGGCTCAGGGATTTACGACATACAATGTTGACAGAGCCCTTGACACAGCACGCCGAATGATGGCTCGCAGAAAAGTTGACCTAACGCCAGAATACGAACAGCTGTTCAGGAAAGTATTTGAACTATCCCAATGGGAACGATGGTGGGAAAATAAAAGCAAATGAGGAAAAAGATTGTAGCAGGGAACTGGAAGATGAACACGACGCCTTCGGAAGGCAAGCAGTTAGCAGAGGAAATTGTCAGCCAATTGAAAGATGGTTTTAATGCCGATGAAGTGATTCTTTGCCCGCCATTCACTCATTTGTATTTAGTTGGTGAGGCGATTAAGCAAAATGATAAAATTTTTCTTGGTGCTCAAAATATCCACACAGAAGACTTTGGAGCCTACACGGGGGAGGTGAGTGCGCCAATGCTTAAAGACCTCGGCGTTGATTATGTTATCATCGGACACTCTGAACGAAGACAATACTTTGGCGAAGACGACCTGCTTCTGCGGGCAAA
>JAADEI010000105.1 GCA_013153515.1 Chlorobiota bacterium
AAAAAAAGCAAGTCATGAAGAGATTAAAGACTAAAAGAGGGAGGATTGGAGTGTTTTTGGTTTTGAGTGCTTTTGTGGGGTTGTGCATGGAGGAGGCTTTTGCACAACAATTACACTACTGGACATACTATGAAGATATAGACTCATCCGGAAATTATGAACCGCAGGATTCTATGCATGTGTTTTATTCTGATGGTTTGACATTAAATCCTGATAGCATTCTTAGTTTTAGTTTTGTATCTGGTTCTTATCGGTATGATTCTACAGAAATTATCAAATACAATGGAGCAGGTGAGCCTGTAAGTGTTACGGTGTTTAACAGGAGACTCAAGTTGTCAAAGGATAGCATATTCTACAGTTCTGTTGGGATTGATTCTATAGTTAGATATAAATATAATTATGCCACTAGTGCGTGGGAGAAAAAGAGAGTTTATGAGTATAGATACACGGGAACGTATTTGAATAGAATGGAAGAGTATGAAGTAGGAAGTAATGGTGCAACTCTTGTTAAAGTGGTTTATTTTGAGTATGATGGTTCAGGGAATTTAAAGGAACATATAGTGTGTAGTAGTGTATATCCTTCCTCATGTAAGGATACTACTAGGTATTTTTACAAGTATTCCTTTAGAGGTTCTGCGGCATTGCTTGATTCTGTTGATGGACCAAGACTAAAAATAAAAGTTTTAGCATATGATCCTGCCTACAAACTGTTTTCTAATGATGTATTATTATACAAGCATTTGCATGGTTATGTGAAACCAGAATGGGCAACTTTACGAGCCACATATGCAAATGTTAGTAAGTATACAGGTAAAATTAAACCTACGATAGCGTGGTTGGACATAACATCATATATAGAAGTGGTGCAGGGGTCTGCTGCTGAGAGAATAGAGGTTAAGTATGAAATACTGAACTTCCCCATCATAGGTCCTGGGGTGGACAAATTTACATATTATTTTAGGGGAGAAAACTTCTCGCCACCATCTGGTGTTGGGACGGCACAACAGTCTTTAGATATCAAAGCGTTCATTGAAGCAGGCAACTTATTTGTTGTTGCTTATGATAACGATATTATTGTGGATAAAATAGAGGTTTATTCAATTGGCGGCAAAAAAGTCCTCTCAAAGGATATTTCTTCAGGCATTAGAGGTGTAATAAACATTAATGTTGGTCATTTACCTAAGGGATTATATCTTGTGGGCGTTCATACGATAAGCAATGGGAAAAAAGACAGTAGGTTTTTACCTGTTGTTAAAGACTAATTTGCTGGTAATATGTGTTAATTTGTTGGCCATTAAGGGTGTTGTGAGTCGATATTTGGTATATTGCTTATTGTTTTGAATCTTATTCTGCATGCTCAGGCTCGTGCATTCTTACAACTAAGAGAGTGTTGGTATGCAATTAATTGTTGCAAGGGTGTTTTTTAACTGGTTTGTAATGCAAAGTATCAACAGGAAGATGTCAAGATTGGGGAAGAGGTTGTAATCCTAAGCGTTTTTTCGTTTATGATGAGGGTGTTGAGGCTAAGCCCTTAACTATTCCGTTATTCTTTACATGTTATCAAATTCGCATCATAAACAATTGCTTAACTGTCATTTGTAGACTTTATTGCTCTGCTTATGAAGAAATAAGAGCGTGCTTAATGTGCGATAAAGTCTCACTGATGCATTGCATTAGCATCTAACTTAGAAGTCAAATAAGTTCCAATTCCAAGAAATGAAGGAAAAATGGCATTGAGAGATTTTAAAGAAAGCATTTTAAGTTTAACACAAATACCGTATAAGATGCATTTTTATGTTTTATTTGTATTCCTGTTGGGTATTTCTTCTAAATCTCAGAATGTTATGGATGCGGGATTATATGCTATTATGAGCCCTACAAAGAATTTTTTTCCAACTAACTATTGTGTATTGCCTGCTGATTCTCAGGGCAACTACCCTGTTGTTGTAGTGGGGTCTGGTCCTACTTGGATGCCTGCTGATGTGGTATTAACCTCAGGATGGGGATTGTATAGGTTTTTAATAGACCCTAATAGCACAGTTAGGTTTGATACGGCATATGTATTTGAAGATAGTGTTACTGATCATCGCTACTATTATGATGATATGTTTTGGCGTTGGGGGGAATGTAATTTTCCTGAAGATAAGGATACGGGAGTAGTTGTTTATATGGGGCAACACAAGATTTCTGTAGGTCAGGGGAGAGAGGCGGATTTCGTGCTTACCCGTGCTTTTTCTCTTCGTAAAGCACTACTTAATAAAAAGGGACATGTTTATAACGTCGTTCAGGTGCCCCTTTTCAAAATAAATGGTTACGACCCTCAAGGTTTTAATGCCTCATTGGTCTATTCTATTGATTCCAATAATAATTGTGAATATAGCTATGGAGCAGTGGTTTCTGACTTGGACTTTACGAACCGGGAAACTTATGTGTTGCTCTGGGAGTTTGTCGGGGATTCCCTTTTTAATGTGCGACCAGATTCAACCCCTATGGTGGATAGGTGGCATGGCGGATGTAGTCATAATCGTTTTATAGTTGCAGTGTTGGATGACACTGGTTCTAATGATACCATTATATATAGTTCTTTATGGCGACCTGAATATCTCTTAGACGACAATTGGTTCTTTTACTTAGATCTATCTGAACATTTTGTGTTTGACTTGGTTAGGGGTCAAAGGTCAATAGCAATCAGGATGCCCTATTCCGTCGCGCTAGATTCATCATTGGGTATTTCAACAACCAGGGGAATATGGCTTCCCATTGACTCTTCTGCTTATATGTATGTTCTTTCCTTGGCAGACTCATTCCATTATGCAGGAGGAGTTGTCTACAGGATATCAACAGAAGATCCGTATTCAGGTGTTAAAGTTCTACAACTTACGTATAAAATTTTAAAACGAAGCTATGGTAATTTTTCAACATTTTGCATGGCGGGGTTGTGGACAATGGACAATCAGATCATTGGAGATAGTGTATTGCAGGCTATGGTGTCGCTTGCCCCTGTTTGCTCTTTGCCTGACTCTCTGACTATAGTTCCAATTGCCTATTGGAGCAGTGGCGATACTATTATTGATGCCGTTTATATTGGAGATACTTTATCTAAATTGGATAGTGTCCCGATATTGCTAAAAATTAGGTTTAATTTCCTTAAAGGACAGGTTTCTATTGAAGTTATTGATACCACGACAGGTTGGTACGGAGCTGTTTCAACACAGAAAAATAAGGTGGTTTGTAATTCCAGGATGCAATGGAGATATGCGGAGGGTGGACTCATGGGATTCGGAGGTATTATAGAGCGTTATCATGAAACTTTAGAGTATTATGAACAAAAATATAGAATAATATCACCCTCTAATGTTTCAAGGGCATTCCTTCCCGCCTCACCAATTATCCTAAAAGATGGTAGGATGCTTGATTTAGTTCGAGAGCTAATGGTTCCTCCTTCTTCTTGGGATGAAGACATCTTGGTTATTGATGAAGTTGATAGTGTGTTTTATAGAGTTGTTTATGAGCCTGTTCCTGACATTTGGGAGTTGGGACGAACATATGAAATAGGTAATATCATTTTAGTTGTTGTCGGTTGCCCCCGACTTGACAGTAGCGAGGTGTTGCAAGGTTTGGATGTTAATTATGAAGTGTGCAATTTAGAGATTTCTACTGATTCTTTATGGAACACTGTTTTAGGTAGTGTTGACACGTTCTCCGATGGCACTCTGGCTTTAGATATTGATTTTGGGGATGGATGCATCGTTTCATATCGTTTTGATAATGCTTTTAGTGACACAACTTTTGTTGATTTGGGTTATGTCTGTGGGGAGCTTCGTGTAGGTCCTTCACAATCTGCTAACTCTTTGCAATCGGGTAATGCTATTTATTTCTTGTATAATGTCTTTGATTCGCTGATTTCAATTAATGATTCAGGGGTTTTTGAGGTTTGGGAGCCGGGATTGTATTATGTTGTTGGTATAGATACCTCTGGTTGCATATATCAGTATTCTGATTCTGTAGAAGTTACTTTTATTCGGTCCGGGGGACCACTTTACCAAGCCATAGGGTCAAGGGATGAGCTATTGATTGTGGGTCAGAAGGGTTTGGAAAGGGCAACTATTAGTAGTGTTGCAGGAGATGTTTCCCAAGTTGTTCGGTTAATTGACCTTGGTCTGTGCAGTGAGCAGTGTGGAGAGCAAGTGCACATATACCGATTGCGGATGAAGGAGGAATTGCCCTCAGGAACATATATACTCAATGTTTCAGACGAGGAAGGTTTCACCAAACCGGTTAAAATAGTTGTGCAATGAACAGGGTTTGGGTGTTAGTAGTTGCCATTTGTTTTAAGGGGTGTGTAGGGCTCTTAGCACAGGAGGGGCAATTATTTGTTTCTGGTGATACTGTTCAACAAATTGATAAATCAGAATTAAAAAATAAGTTTTCTATTGGGCGGCTAGGAGGGTATGTTGATGTGATGGGGCAGGTTGCTACATATCAAAGAACAGGAGCATATATGCACTATGCTATTCAGGGGGCAGTTGGTTTAAAGGGAGGTGCGTTGCCTCTGTTCCTAAGATGGTCTATTCGTCCAGGCAATACTGAAGTGTTCCCCGCAGCAATGTCAATAGAATTTGATAGGGATGAGTTTGAGGGGTGGGTGAGCAAAAAAGCCATAGAAACAATTCAAAAGCAGGGCGTGGAGTATATGTCTCTGGAAATTATGGAGCAACGAATCAGGGCACTGGAAGGGGCATTGTCTAGGGTGGACATTAATTCTTTGGAATTAAAACTGAAAAATTTAGAGAACAAAGGGGATACTTTAAGTGAGGAATATAAGCAGTTGAAACAAGCCATAGATAGGTATTATAAATATCAACAGATGCTTCAGGAATATAGGACCAATTATAATAACATGTTGCAATTTTATCAGCAATATCAACAGATTTATTCATCCTATGATGAGGCAATGTCATATTTGGAAAAAGCTAGGAAGATAACGGGTCTGATGAAAGCTCTTAATGGTTTACGAGAGTTTCAGCTAGGCAGGTTTTCATGGGGTGCCCTCACAGAACCGTCTAGACCTGTTGTGTTGACTGGACTAAATATGGAAATTGAGAGGAACAGATGGATTTTAGGTATTAATGGGGGCTTTGGTGAGAATATTTTATTAACACGTGATGTGTATCGCAGCTATTGGGTCATCGGAGCCACCGTCGGGAGACATCTGTTTTCAGGGGCAACGATAATAAGTAGGTATAATTACGTTCATTCGCGGGAGGAGCAGGGGCGACAGCATAGCGTTGATTTGCAATTGCGGGGTTTATCTCTTTTGCCCAACAGGGTCGTTGTTGTTGGCGGGGGCATAAAGAAGGTATGGGCAAAGGTGCCCTTGCAATTTGACTCTTCATACTTAAATGAAGGTTCATTTCAGTCGGCTATATCTATGTGGCGATCTAATGGCTCTTCATATTGGGCAAATATTAATAAAAATGGCAAGATGTGGACATTTAAAATTAAAGGAACATACTATGACAAAGGATATAAGGATTACACTATTCCATATGATGTTGCCGGTATGGGAGATATTCAAATGGAACATAAGTTTAGATTTAGGAGTAAGTCCGTTGATTGGGAAGCGGGTGCTATGTTAGAACAAGGATTCCAATTTATCTCTTATATGTGGACATTGAATCCTGCCGTGGTGCGTAAATATGGTGCAAACTTAGGGGTGGGTGTGGGGGAGCATAAATTTAAATTGCGGGGCTACCGGATAGAGCCCCTATTAGGTGAAGGACATCCAACGTATCATATTAACAGCTCAATCTCTTCACGTGTAAAAAATGTGTCATTGATTGGTTTGTGCCTATTCCAGTGGAAAGCCAATAAATATAGAATAATGCAATATATAGGCATAGTTACTTGGCGCTATCGACGCCTTGCTATGCAATCGCAAGCCTCTTGGACAAGGACAGACCTAGGGGAGTTTGGATTGAAGGATAAGTACAAGGGTAGGGTTATTGTTAGGTTTCCTGGCGAAAAGTTTAGACCCTATGTGGGGGCATCTGGATATAGGCATGTGCAGGAAGGTTTGACGCGAGCAATGGGGGACGCAGGGTTCACATGGCACATTAGTAAAACTTTAATAACTAGGTTGGCTTTAGGCGCTGGATATGAGTGGGATGTTTTGTATGGCGACGGTGTGGTTGGACAACTAACAGCTCAAATAAGAGTTCAATGGTGAGGGATGTAAAAAAAATAGCAAATTTATTGATATTATGCTCAATAATCTTATTTTCAAAAGAGGCACTTGCCGTTTATAAGCCAGAATCTATTACACCTATTATTGTTGGCTCTGTGACCGATCTGAAAATTTATGACTTATGGCAGGTTATTTTAACCAGTGTTCAGTCTGCAAACCCGTCAAGCTATTATCGGATTAAGCTTACTCTTTTGACACGGGATGGTGAGCCATTGATTTCTATGTGGACGTCGTCATTTCAGATGGAAGACGTTACTTATTATATTGATGCAAATGAAGTAAATAGGTGGGGCAGGGTAGATATTGAGGTTGTAAATCGGGATTGGTGGGCATTAGTTTCGCAATCAGGAGGGGGCATTCCACATGGGGATTACAAAGTTGTATATACAATTTTGGAAACTAATGAGGAATGTGATTGGACTGGTGGTGTGATTGCTCGGGCAGAGAACCTCCTCTCTGTACAACCAATAGTAATGATATTCCCGGTTCATCCTGAGAATGCGGACACTATTGAAGAAGTATCCTTTTTTAGTTGGATAGAGAATAGTGGCAATAGTTGGTTTTATTCCGTGAAGGTTGTTCCGGTGTCTTCTGTTGAGCGAATTGAAGTGGAAGCAATGACTGTTCAACCTCTGTGGGAATCTTCATCTCTTTCAGAGCAGGTGTGGGATGTGTCTGGTCATACGCCCCATATAGAAGAAGGGTTGTATGCATGGTATGTTACCGCTTATGCAGATTTAGAGCGAACCGAAGTTGTTGCCACATCTCCAATAAGTTATTTCTATTATAAAGAAAAGATATTGGAATCTTCTTCAAAAAAGAAGAATATAAACTTTGACAATGCTTTATGGGTGTCAGAGATTATCGATGAGATTACTGTTGGACGAGGGGACACTATTAAGCTAATGTATAGTGTTCATTGTAATGACGAGCCACAAGTATATCTGTCCAAGGATGGCAAGTCCTTTTCAAAAGTTGCTCCACTGGTTTCATTACGCACAACATCTATTCAGAAAGTATCCCTTAGCGGGGAAGTAGTGCACAATTACGCTTTTCTAATGTTGAAGCAGTGTTCAAGAACTTTCTTGTTGAGAATTATTCCCAAAGAAAAATGGAATAAAGGGGTGATTCCTGTAAATAGATAAAAATACAGTTATGTTGTACAAGGGAACAGGGTTGATAACGGGACTTAGGAAAAGCAAATGTTTTAAAGTAATGGCTTGGGTAATGGTTGGTGCTTTCTGCGTGCCAGTGTATAACGCTTTTGGCTTAACGGAGGGTCCTAGCACTCCAGAATACTCAGGCTTTGACGCAGTTAAACCCGGAGAACATGTTGACCCATTCACTGGAGACTTTTCTTATTCCATTCCCCTTGCCAGTATAGACGGACAGATTCCCCTTACATTAACATATTCTGCCGAAGCAGTTTCCTATGAAGGAGAAGCTTCGTGGGTGGGACTGGGTTGGAATCTTAACACAGGCAGTATTCAAAGAGCAGTCAATGGAGTGCCCGATGATGCGAAAGGCGAAGAGATTTTGCAAAAGTTCAATATGAAGCCAGAGAGGGAGATTACCATAAAAGGCAAAGTAAAACCAGAGAGCTTTGGTATTGATGCTTCCAGCCTGTTAGGTAAATTATTAAAATCAGGGTTTAAATTCACTTATAATAATTACACCGGCATAAAGTGGGGAATGCATATACCTATTATTAAAGGCCTTAAAATTGCCCCTACCTCTAATTTCGGACTGTACATAAACGAAATAGGCTTAGGTGCACAACAAGGCAAGGGACCTCAATTTTATATGCAAGTAATGGGTTATCATGCTAAATACATCAATGAAAAGGAGATGTATCGACGCTATTCTTCGTCCTTGACTTTATCGGTAACGCCGGGGCAGTATAGTGCCACGGTTGGTTTTAATGTTGAAAACCACTTGACACAAAAAATAAAAAAAATAAGTGCCCACGTAAATAATATGACTAATGGCATGATAGCAGGCATTAAATTTATTCCTTTAACTTTTGGAACTGGGCAGACGTATCCCTTATATTCATCAGAGGCATTTAAGAGCACTTTGTTTAGTGCTACAGTTTGGTTGGGAACCGAACTGTTCGGCATTGAGCCCGGTGCTTATGTTGGGTTTGATTACAGGGTTAGTAAAGTTTCCAGGAAAGAAAGGAGGGTTCGTCAATATGGATATTTATACCTTCATGATGGCTATAAAGATAAAAGAGCCAAATTAGATTATTTAAGAGAAAAGGAGGGTGATTATGTTGAAGGACAGCCCATTACCTCACCATCCTACCTATTGCCTGACTTTTTTATTGTTGGTGCACCCGGCTTGTCTTTTTCTTTCGTGCCCCAAAGAAATCATTGGGGATATATAGCCTCGCCTTATGAAAAGAAAGTTGATTTAGCCGAAAGTGATAAACAATCTTTGAAGCAGGTGGTGAAAAATATTCTGAAAGGGTTGGATGCTTTAACTCTTGGTTTAGAGTTAGGAGGGGGCAATGCCATTAAGCTAGGTGTTAACATTGATGTGAGCCTCTCCGATTATGAGTATGGTAAGTGGGACGCCATGGCAAAAAGATTGCCCGCTTTCAGAAACAACGATATATTTTTTAAAGTTATTGGTCAGATCAACGAATTAAGTGAAACGGCTATCTCCGCAACCAACATCCATAAGAAGGGCAATGGTGTTGGCTATAGAAATCCCGTTAAACTTAAAGTGAATAAAATATTAAATAGGGTTAAACCCTCTGGTCCCTATCCCCCTCAATTTGGATTATATAGTAATGTTTACAAGCAACCATATAATATCACTTATTATACCGTTGGTGAAGCAAAGAAGTTATGGGGGACCGTATATCATCCAGTGGCTAAGCCTCATCACATAGGCAGGTTTGAAATAGTTTCAAATGGGGGTATGAGGCACGTTTTCGGGAAAACACTATATAATTTGAAGTCTGTTGCGGTTAGTTTCAGGTGTGAGCACGATGATTACAATAAAGGAGTGCCTTTTATTGTTGCTTATAAGCCTCAAGACGCAAGCTTTAAAAACAAGAGGGGTGAAGATCATTATTACTCTCGGAATGAAAATCACCCTTATGCCTACGCATTTCTATTGACAGAGATATATTCTTCCGATTATGTGGACAGAACAGGGAATGGTCCCAGCGATGATGATTTGGGTTGGTGGGCAGAATTTAATTATACGGAACCGTTTGAGTATAAATGGAGGGCACCGTTTGGCCAACTCAAGGCATATTATGCGCCTGGGAAACTAATCTCAAAGAAAGATGGGACTGGAACATATCAATATGGAATAAAACAGGTATCATACTTACATTCCATAGAAAGCCCCTTTACATACGTTGAATTCCACACTTCACCGCGACTGGATGCTTTAGGAGTTAAGGATGAACATGGTCGGATAAACATAGACGCCACATTGTATAAACTTGATTCAATTAGTGTCTATTTAAAAGATGCTAATGGCGATAAAAGATTGGAAAAACAAATTAAATTTCAATTTGATTATTCTCTGGCACAGGGAACACCTAATTCCCGGGCACCTAAAAAGGGAAGGCTTACCCTCAGGAAAATAACAATTGTGAACTACGATATATATGGAGGCTTTATTTCCGGGCGTAAATCTTATTCTTTTGATTATTATGATGGGTATGATGGCAAGCCCGTAGTTAAATATGAGCCCGGAAAGGTAGATAGATGGGGCATCTATAACCCCCATATTCAATGGGGCTTCCCTTATGCTACTCAAGACGAGAGGCGTCGGAATGAAGCAGTAAGGCTTTGGAAATTAAAGAAAGTAACGCTGCCGACAGGCGCAACCATTACCGTGGAGTATGAGTCTGACCGATATTTCTGGGTACAAAATAAAAGGGCTCAACGAATGTTTAATATCGTTGGTTTCGGAAAAGATATAAATTCTCAATTTAGTAATCTAATTTATGATAAAAACATAATGTTCGTGGATGCAATACCAGATACAGTGAGCAGTCCCCAACGAGCTTTATCTTTCGCAAAGAAACTTATGTATGAATCAGATTTAAATGGGAACATGTTATATGTTAAAGTTCCTGTTAGTCTTAGAAATGCTGGACCAGGTAGTATGAATAACGTATCTGAACATCAATACGATTATATGGAGGCTTTTGTTAAATATATGAGTTATGAAGTTGTGAATAAGAATGGCAGATACTTCTTGGCGATAAAACTTGAACCCAAAATTTTGTTGATGCCTACTAAGGTTAATCCTATAACTTGGTATGCCATACAGAAAGGATTTGTTGAGTATTCCAAGTATGTGTTCGCTAGCAATAAAAATTTAAACTATTATTTAAAGCAAAAGAAGTTTGCTAAGTTTATAACGCAATTTTTGTCTTTAGTAGGCGAAATGCTTTCGGCTATAGGGGGCAGTGGTGGGATGCGTATGATGATGTTATTTAATGGAATTGGTGCCAGTGTTGCCTTAAATGGCTCCTTTGTTAGGCTATCTGAACCTTCGGCACGTCTAGGTGGTGGAGCGAGGGTATCGGCAGTCAGATATACAGGCTACAAGGATACAATACAAATTAGCAGCACTATGCGATATATATATGGCGACACACCGGAGAGCGGTGGTGTCACGGCATTTGAACCGTTAAACGGACATGAAGAGAATCCTTTTATGAAACCGCTATACTATTCACCGAAAGGGAATAGCGGTAGTATTTTCCATGAAATAGGATTTTTACCTGTAAATAAATTTTTTATTGCACAACCTATAATGATTAGGAAATATCCAAGTCCGACAGTGGGCTACCAACATGTTACGGTTATTAATGAGACACCGCCTGGGGTTCTGGGAACAGGCTATGTGGAATATGAATTTCACACACTTAGGGAAGCTAAATATGTTACGCATGAATGGTTCTCCCCTATTTCAAAAAAGGAAAAGACTCTAAAAGTAAAAAAGAAGAATCCATTTAAATTGATGTCCAAATTACTCGACATTTTGAAGGTAAATGGACTTATTAGCTCTGAGTATTTAGGTGTTTCACAGAGCTTCGTTGTGATCAATCATGAAATGCATGGTAAAATCAAGGAACAAAGATCCTATGATGCAAAAGGTAATTTGATTGTTGCCCGAAAATACTATTATAAGAAACTTGTTGATGGCATAGATGTCGTTGGTTCAGATGGAGCAATGAGCAATGTTGTCTCGGGAACCGATGTTGAGTTCTTAGTCGACATTGGACATAAAAAGTTTAAAAGCACATCCGCAAGAACGTTTTTAAATAACACTAATTTCATAGCGGTTCTATTCCCTGTGTCCCTATTTGTTGTTTTGCCTTTTAGCTTGTCATATCAGTCGAGTTTTTCTTATGTAACTACTACAATGAGCATTACATATCACTACACTGTTGACAAGATTGAGGTTACATATAAAGGTCGTGAAGGCATTGAACAGGCACTTGCTTACGATTTAGTCGGTGGCAAGCCGTTAGTCTCTAAAACAATAGCTGGAACTATTAAAGCTGATTCATCATGGCAGGTCTCTTTCCCCGCTTATTGGTTCTATCCAGAATTGGGTTCTATAGAGGGGGTTGAGGGACACTATTATGTGGTCAGTACAGATGGAGAAGGCAAAATCCAAGGTCTTAATTGGACAAATGTTATATATCAAAAATCCGCAACAATACTGGGTAGTGGTTCTACATTTAACTTCAAGAAAGATGTTATGATTCCCCCGTCTCAAAAACCTATACATGGAGCAATGCTTCGGGACCCGAGGTCCAAAACTGATTATTGGATTATCAAAGATGAACATTCAGGAAATCTATATCTAATAAATAAGGATGGCAACCCAGTTGCGAATCTCTACGATACTCTAGGAATTATTAGAAGTGGCAAGAAAAACTTTACATCCATTCCATCTGCTACCGCCTCACTCATAGAGCCACCATTTAAAACAGTTAATGGCAAAACTTATCTGTTTGTAGATAATAACCAAAGGGTTATGAACGCCTCCCTGTTAACTTTCTCAGACAAATGGCAAATCACTACGAACGCAGATGTAAAATGTTTTGCTAATGATAAGAGAGATCTTGACACGCTCCAATTTAAATTTCCTTTTAACAATGGTTGGTTTGAAGGGCGAACCACCGGACCTACGAGAACTTTAGATTGGGGAAATAAAATTTACGTAGCCGGCAAAGTTCAAACAATATATAAGGGACATCATACGCTCCTTGGACAAACATCCATTAGTGGGAACGGTGGCACAGCGCAAATAGATCTGTCTGGTAATGATGTTAATGACCTACAGATATTGACTAAGCATGTTTCTACAGTGGGAACAGAGATTGTGGATATGGCAAAAAATAGTGTTCAGGGAGAGGTGTTTCTTGTTAGGGCAGGAAAGGACATTTATTTGGAATTGGATAATAAGCAATACTTGATACACCCAATGGGCTCTAACTATGTGAGTGGCAGGTTCGCTATGGATAACGCCACAAATAAAATATATTTAGGGCTTTCGCGGATAGTAACTCAGGGCACGCAGCCTAAAAGTGTATTTTTAGACTTGTTTGAAGTCACTAACTATGGTCCAGTATTCCTTTCTTCTATAGATGTTACTACTGGACATGATTGGACAGACATGCAAAATTATAATATATCATTCTCAGAATTGTCTATTTATAATGGGATACTCGCCTTGGGAGTTAATTATACCCCTAAACATAGCAATTCCTCCTTGGAAAGAGGGGCACTAATCTACATAAGCCATTTAAAAGGGGGTAATAAAGGATTGACATATATACAAGATGCGTTGAGAAGAGATTATATCTTGGGAGACGTTAAATGGGACAATGATGGACGGGGCAACCTATGGGTTGTCGCTTATGATTCAAAAAATAAAGGGGGAACACCTATCCACCTAATTAATTACAATTTCTCCTCTGATTCCAAAAGGAGATTCACTCTAAACTTACCGCCCAAAGCGAAAGGATTCAAAGGAGTTGAGGGAGCTAAACTTTTTTATAATATGGGTGGAGTGAGTCTTGCCATTATTAGCGATAATGCCCATCCCACTATAGTTATTACAAGAGAATTGAACTCTCTCTTTGTTAAACATGGGTCATATCATATTGGTGGAGCCGAGATTTCTCTAAGTGAGCCACATAATAGTTTGGTGCATAGCTACCCAAAAGCAGCATTTAACGCCATCGCCAGTATTGAAAGAAATGGAGGCATTTTTGCCACTTTCGGCATATATGCTACAATCGGACGGCAGCCGGACGGAAAAATTGGTCATACAGCCCATTGGCTCAACGAATGGCAAGTAGGAGCCTCAGGCACTGACCTGCAACATACATTGTTTGCACGGGCAAATCTGCAAGAAATAAAAGGTTTTATTAGGGGGGTTATTGATGAAAAGGCTTTCTCCCCATCATGCTTCAAAATAAAAAAAGTGAGATTAGCAGTCTTAAGAGACAAAAATAACTATCAGCTTCATAAAATACCATTAAAAAATAGTATAACACACCCAACAATTAAACAAACAAATGTTATTCAAACAAAGGTCTATTCAGACGATTTCTTTCCCTCTTGTGGATGTGATAACTCAACTTTGAATGTTTTTGTTAGCCATCCAGAGGATTGTTGTGATGGCACAGTTAGTATAAAAGGTTCTAACAGTTCTATAGAGGAAGCAATTGTGTGGCATAAGCCGGGATATATTGGGGCGTTGCCAGTCAGCAATAAGGGGGATACTGGTTTGTGCCCCGGTGATGGTTATGGTTTTTCGCTTGATTATGGTAATCTGATAAATAACAGTTATTATAATATGTCTCCTGAGTCAAAGGAGCAATGTGAGGTACACTTTAAAGACATTGTGTTGATGTATAACAGTACGTGTTATGCACAAAATGGCGGAATAATTAATCCTTATGTTACGGGTGCGCGTGGACGATGGATGGTTAAGAATACGTGGACTCAAAGGCTTGTGAGGGCTCCTGAAAGCTTGACCGAGGAAGAAAAAATGACTGTTCATGGATACTTGAAAAATTGGAAAAGCTTCGTGAAACTGCAAAGCGGAAAAGTTGTTCTAGACACAGCAAATTGGACCCGTCAAAACACAGTCACGTTGGTGCAACCGTGGGGAGAACCCATTGAAGAAAGAAACATATTGGGGATATATAGTTCAGCACTATACGGATATAGACAACATCTACCAGTTATGATCGCAGCAAATGCTAAATACAGTTCCATACTTTTTACTTCTTTTGAAGATTCAACACTATTGCACAAACATGTGGAATATACTAAACCGTTTGTAGAGCAGTTATGGCAAAACAACCGTGTTTCTGAGGGACATGGTGGTTATTGGGCAGTTGAATTGACTGATTCATTCGTTATTGGTGGAACGTGGTATGATGTGTTTTGTAGCGGTGAGCAGGACAACAAGAAGACTGTTCCCTATATTGTTAGCCCCTGTGATTTAACAAGAAAATTTCAGCCTGCCCCCGGCAAAAGCTCATATGTGTTCGCATGGATTAAATGGCCTAAGAAAGATGCCAAAGTGAAAGTGTGTAATGGACAAATGGTGGAGGTGAAACCAGCAGAAAATGATGATGTCATCTTGAATGAGCCATCTGAATTAGTAGAAAGGAGGCGATATAAAAGTAAGAATAAAAACAGCCTACAAAGTGAAGAAGCGAATAAAACAGCTAAACTTCAAAACACCTTAAACTCTGGGGCTGCTCAAAACATAAATACTCCTATTTCAATAACAAAACCTACACTAACTATTCCCCATAAGGGTCCCGGTGATGAATCACAACAATGCGATTGGGTGCCGGTGGAGGCTTATGACACGCCTACAATAACTTTGGTTTTCTCTTCTGTGTTGGGAACATTTACCTATGAACCAGAATTCATATCGGCATCTGTGGATGGATGGAGACTGTATAGATGGAAGATGAATGTTCCGCCGAATGCGTGCGGTCCCTATTCCCTTAAATGGGTCACTAACAAGCCAGTCTTAATGGATGATATACGTATTGAACCAGAGGGTTCTGGAGCCAGAGCCATAGTGTATGATTGGCAAAGGTTAAGGGTGGTTACCGAGTTTGGACCAACTCATTTCGGTGCATTCTACCGATACGATGAGCGGGGAAGCCTGACTTCTACACTAATTGAAACGGAAGAGGGTAAACTGGGCACAGGACATCAAAGACAAGAAATTAAACAAGGGAAATAGTTGTGAAAATGAGGAATAAGGGGGTCATAAGACATTTCTTAATGGTCATAGGAACAATTGTTCTGTTGGGCTCGGGCAAAATGCTCGCACAACCGATCCCTGAAACAATTCAAACAATAATAAAAACCGATGTTATTTATCTTGATAGCATAGGGCTTAGCGATACACCATTAGTGATTACACTTGATTTGCCCAATTCCCATCAACAGAAACCTATTGAAAAGAGCACAGGATATTTGTTTTTTGAATATGAGCAATGGAGACGTGGCGTCATATATTATGATAACATTGAAATACAAATAGATAGTTTAGAGATAAAATGGGGACCAGATATTAGTAATAAACAAATCTTTTCTACGCACCAACCAGTAATTAGAATAGCCTATCCCGACACACCCGGAGTTAAAGTGGAATTACCTCAGGCTCAGTGGATAGAAGTAACCGTTCGTTCATGTTGCTATCAGGCTCCAATAGTGATGTGGACTGAGATTCATGTGCAAACAAAAGAAGATTTCTTTTCATTAACGGGCGTCACACCAAATGGACTATCCACCTCAACCGATGGACACAACATAACTTTTGAATGGAACAATATCCCTGGTGCAGATGGATATGAAATTGAATGGGTCTATGTCCCCAAATATAATGAGCGAGGTCAACAGGTGCCCCTGTCCATGAACGCCTTCTCCTTTAAAGAAAAAGCAGTTAGGCATAGGACTAAATATAACTACTTGACCATACCTATAATTTACAGAGAGGGGTTCCTCGTGTTTAGGGTAAGGGGTTTTATCAATAGGGATGGTTATGTTGAGTATAGCGAATGGTCATTAGAGGAACAATATGACCCTGCATGCAGGTGCATGCAACAAAATATGCTAAACCTATTGAGCTATCCAGGTTTGTTTAATATCACATCAAACATTGCCCAATCGGAAAACATCAGTTATGTCGGAGTCATGATGGGAGATGGTGCCGGAAGGCAGGGCTTTGGAATTGAGTATTATGATGAATGGTTGAGGAAAACACAGACTCAGAGTTGGCTTATATATGACTCCGCTATCTTGCTTAATAACTATTATTATGATCATTTGGGCAGGCAGTCCATAGCCACGTTGCCATGGACCGAACCAGGAGCAGACCTTAGATACAAAGGCGAAAAGAACTTTTTGCCAAATGGCAATGTATTGCATTGGCGGGAGTGGGAAGTTGCGGGAAATAATGGACAGGCAGTAGTCTTGGATTCAACATCTGGAGCCAGCAAATTCTATTCTAAGAATAATCCCTATGCCAACAGGCGTCTGGAACGAAACATTCCCGGTGCCAAGGGCTATCCTTATTCTCAAACTGTTTTCTATCCAGACGGTCGCCCCCGACTCACCGGCGGACATGGACCCTACCACATCGGTAGTGGCAAAGAAACAAGATACATGTATAGCAATGTGTTTGAAAGAAAACTATATGCTTTGTTTGGTACAGATGTGTTCGACCCCTCATTTTATGAACGGTTATATGTTAAGGACCCCAATGGACAATGGGCGGTTCAATATCTAACCCTTGATGGAAAGAAAGTTGCCGAGGCACTAATCTCAAGCATCCCCGATTCAGTGGAAATGATTGAAGGAGACCTATTATATGACGCCGGATATATAACCAAGACACAGCAGGGACCCAAACCGAAAGACGCCGGCGGAGACCTTGCCCTACCACTCCCCGCTTTGGTAGTTAATAACTATAAGTTTGTCCCGGGTGAATATAAAATAGTGTGTGGTAATGACACTTTATGCTTGCCGTGTGTGTATGATGTTTCTATAAAAGCCACAAATGTGGATTTATATACCTCACCTATAAACCAACATTGGATAATTAGCTCCGATTCCTTAGATCTAATCATGTTTAGAGATAGTAGTCGTTGGGATAGCGGACAGTATGTATTTAATCGTTCTGTTGAATGGCATGAAAAAATCATTGATAACTTTTATGATACAATAGTTCAATTTTATTGGGAAAATTGCATTAATAAGTCCACTGTAGGAACTGACACCACGGGATGCAACGATTGCATACTGTGCCCAGGGAATATGCATGATGTGGATTTTTGTTCAAGCAAGATGCAACAAATGTTGACTCATCTTACCCCGGGAGGGCAGTACATGAGATATGCAATTGATAGTAGCGGAAACGTAATACTGCCAACAAATGCACACTTCTCCCTTTTGACCGGTCAAATGGCTGATAATATGTGTAATGATCCAGACTTGCTCAATGCTTTCATGTCTAATTATCCAGTAAACATCTCTGGAGGATATATGAGTTTTAGAACACCATTATATTGGAACGGTTCTAAGTGGCTACCTCACTATCTTAAAGACGATGGCACAATAGACACCTTATGGTTAGGAATTGACGTTGACACAACAGAAATTTATTTACCCACTTATATTATGAGCATTCCCGGAACCAATAAAGCATATACTTTCCCACAGTATCTAACAATTGATGCTTTTATACAAAAATTTAAACCTGCCTGGGCTCATAGCTTATTGCCCTTCCATCCTGAATGGTGCTATTTGAAGGAATGTTTAAAATTGCGAGAAAAAAAGGGATATAACAATATAAGTATGTTTAGCTATGGGGATTCTTTACGGAACATGGGGGTCAATGTCGCCTTAAGTAATAATTGGCTCTGCAATTTAGAGAACAGGGATCCGGTCCTGCAACACTTGAATGTAAATGTGAATGGTGGAAGTGCATATTTTCCCTTGGGATGTTCGGGCTCTTTTAACCCCGCTTCTTATATAGCCTATAAAATAAATAACTATCTATACGATAGCACAAATCATAAATGGCTCAGTATTTACCACGTGGCGCAAATCTCAGGTGGTAGTAATGCTTGCGACACAGCATTTTTGAAGTATGTTATGTCCCTGTCTCCCGCTGCTCTTTGTTCTAACCCGTCGTTATGGAACGATAGCACTTGGACCCACTTAATTTCAATCTACAATAGCTTGAGAGAGCAAGTGATAATGGGTTATTTGCACTCTGTGGCTTTCGCTAATGGAAATTTTAATGGATGTATAGGACAGGATTATAACCAAAACAATATCAACTCTTTGTTCTGTAATAACTCAATCCCGTCAAATCAGCAAATTTGCTCCAATAGTATGTGGCAATTAGTGTGGAGTGATAACTCTTATTCCGTTGCGTTTGGCAACATGGGTCAAGTCACAGGTAACTTATATATGACAGATAGTATCGTGACCATAGATGAGTTATTACAGATGCAGCAGTGGGCAGGAAACTTGTCTGGTGTTTGCCCCGGACTTATGTTAATGTATAGCCTCATATATATGGCTAATGACTATGGCTTGGAAAACAATTATGTGTTTAGATATTGCAACATGAGCGGCATAAAGATTCAATGGGGGCTTGATTCATTATGGTGGAATTCAAAGAGATATTCCGATAGTTTGGTTGTCAGTGACCCCGCCATAGGCAGGTGGCTTGTTTTATACATACCCAGTCATGTTAATCTTGATAGTGTGGTTTACTTAAGTGGCATTGGTGATGTTGTGCCTACTAACAACGGGTGGTTATTTGAGCTTCACTTAACCATGTCTGATTATACCGTTGTTCCAGTGAGAGCCTGGACCTCATTTAATGTAGAGGATTGTGGGGATGTTTGTGGGGTGTCTCTGCCAGTTCAAAGCTTCATTGAATGGTTTCAAGGAGTGGTTGCTAAAAATGGTGATTTGCCGAATGGCGACACTGTACCACTTGCCCAACTTCCACCATACTTGGTCCTTGATGCAAATGCCAATTATGCAGTCATAAATCCTAATAGCATTGTTTTTGAGCCATCAGGGGCACGATGGACATGGTCCATCCAAACCTCAAGCCCAATCCCATCCCCCCTCGCCTATATATCATTCAAGAATTGCGATTGTGGAACCAATAAGATGAATGTTGAACTATTTGATACTTTTGGGAACTCATATCCGGCAACAATACACATAATTGCATATAGCAGTTCCAACGAAGTTCTATATGAAAGTGAATGTGGCGACTGGTGTGTTGGTCAAGCAACTCAACTAAGACAACAACTGGTGCAATGGTTAGACGCTATGGATGACAAAATACTTATTGGGGGAACAGTTGATGTGTCTGATTTAGGCTTATTAGCAGGGTATATAAAAAATGGTGTATATGACACTATATCCATAGAAAGCGAAGAGCCCAACGGATTCACTGTATATGGACATGCATCGTCAAACCTTTGGACATGTAATTTCAATGCCTCCACTACTAATTCCTCCTCCGCAATGAAAACGGCAGGTGGTGGAACCCACTCGTTAAATAACTCATCAATTAGTAACAGGAAAGTGCTACTTCTCAAAACTTCTAAAATCAAGAACAAAATAATACTGAAAGGCTCAGGGCCCGCTAAAATTAAGAAAAAAGGAGGGTGTGAAGCATGGAACAATGACCCCAACAACACATGCGACGCCCCTGGCGACACAGATTGCTTGTATGACTGTGATAACGACGGAATCTGCGACTGTGGTCATGACCCAACATGCTCGGGACTTATTAATTCTCTTATCACTGTCAAAGATTCACAATTACTTTCTCTTGAATATAATGCCTCATCTTATCAATGGGCATTTTGTAATGGTAGCAACGTTACACCTATCGCAGGGGCTATTCACCAAACATTTGTTCCGCCACAATCAGGTTGGTACACAGTAATCATTACAAAGGGAGGGTGTGTGGACACCGCCTCTTGCTCCTTCATTCAACTCTCTGATGATTCAACTTATAGTGGTTGTGATGTGTCTGCCACTCCGATAGTCATCCAAGGAGATACTTTAATAGCACCAGTTTATACAGGAGCTACATACCAATGGTATATGTGTTTAGATGATGGAAGCAAACTACCTGTGCCAGGAGCAAATTCTAATGTGTTTGTGATGCCTGATGTCGGAGGAACAGGATTCTATGCTGTTCAAATAGCATCTCAGTATTGTTCTGAGATGTCAGATTGTGTGGGTAACAATAACATCAATAATAACAACAATAATAATTGCACTGGCTTGCAAGTTACCGTTGAGAAAGATCCTATCACTGGTCAGCTAATCGCAGATGTTTCAGGTGCCACTCAATATCAGGTTCAATGGTTCAAATGTATTGGTCAGACCAAAGTTCCAGTTTATGGAGCCACCACCCCCAACTTTCCCCCCCCAACACATGGCTATTATGCAGTTATTGTATCAAGCCCCGTTGGATGCGTGGACACGTCCGCGTGTTTCTACGTAGTGCCTTCAGGGGGTGGTGGTTTACAATCTTGCAATTGCGAGATAACAGTTATGGGGGTTTCCGAGTCCTTAATGATTGCTTCTAATGTAGAATTTGTTGAATTGATTGCTTCAAATGGACAATTTGTGGATGTGGTTTATAAAGGGCAATTAGGCACCAAGATCATATATGATACTGTAGTTATAGAACTATGTTTTGAAGTGGAGCCCACTTGTTGCGAACCAGACACCGCATTAGGCTCCATAGCCTGCGGATGGGAATTGCCTATTATTCCCCCAATGCCCATTGATAGCACTGATTATTGTGTCTTAGCAGAAGAAGGTATAGTCTATATCGCTAATCAAATTGATTCCCTGTTTAGAAATGATAGCATCATTTCAGAGTTTGTTTCTGCTTACACTTCCTCATGTCGGGATGGTTGGCGCGATGAGTGGTACGTTGAAAATAGGTTGGGTGAATATAATTTTACATTATACTATTATGACAGAGCAGGAAACCTGGTGAAGGTGGTTCCGGCAGATGGTGTTGAACCCCTTGATAGCGCCACCGTGGACCAAATCATGCAGAATCCAAACCTTGATATAACACCACAACATAGAAAAGCAGTTAGATATAGATATACCGATGAGAACGCCGTGTGGGCTCGCTACCATCCAGATAGGGGGTGGGACAGAACTTGGTATGATTTCGCCGGTAGACCTTTCCTTTCTCAAGATGAAAGACAAAGACAGGAAGGAAAAGCATCTTATGTGGTCTTTGATGACCAGAGCAGACCAATAGAAAGCGGTGTGGCTCACATAAGAAACCCCTTCAAAGACAGCATATACTTATTGGCATCTTTATCCTCCTACTTACAAGTTGACTCCACATTGTATGATAGAATAGTTACTGTTTATGACACCCCTTCAACATACTTAAATTTGGACAACTTGCATAATAGGTCCCGTGTGACGGCATCGCTTAGGTGGGAATACTTCTCCGGTTGTGATACTACATATAAAAAGATTCCAGTATGGAAACCGCCCGTTGGTAACACAGGGGATATGGGAAATATACCTACTGAGAAAAAAGCAAATGATTATGGAGCCCAAGGTAAAACAGGCTATCCCTATAGTGTTAATAATAAAACTATCAAAGGCACGAATGAATATAAAACCGTGATTAATAAAATTACTTGTCCAACACCAGACTACGGAATATTCTACAACTACGACGCCATAGGCAAAGTGATGAAGGAAGTTCACTGGATTCCTGAATTGTCAGATTATGAAAAAGAATACTTTGAAATTGAGTATGAGTATGAGCCTGCCACTGGACGAATTGAACAAATGGTCTATCAACGGGGCAAACCAGATGAGTTTAGACACAAATACGTTTATGATGATTATGGCAGATTGGAATACACGTTAACCAGTCGCGACGGGTTCAATTGGTATAGGGAAGCAAGAAACGAGTATAACATAATTGGGCAGGTGGCACGCCTCTCCATCGGCGATGAGAAATTCCTTCAAGGACTAGACTTCATTAGCACCATCCAAGGCTGGCTTAAAGCCATTAATTCAGAAAACATTTCCATTGATAATGACCCAGGTGCCGATGGGAAAGAAAATGACCTCCACGAACATTTCGCAAGGGACGTGTTCGGAATGGTCCTTAGATACCACCACAATGACTACTACAGCGTAGGCAACGCAACACAATTCACAGGAACAATAAACAGTGGGGAAAACTGGCTGCACAAGCCATATTACACAGGGTGGATAGCCTCTTGGTCAATGACTATGGACACCCTCCACACAGCATATAGCTTTACCTATGACCAACTAGGACGCGTGACCAAAGCCAGAACATTAACAGGTTGGGACGCCTCAAACAACTCTTGGAACGCAACTATAACACCTGTATATTCAACGTCTTATAAGTATGACGCCATTGGAAACATTAAAGAGCTAATCAGGTTTGATGCCAACGGCACTAAAATAGACCACCTCAAATATCACTACTATGACCTCCTTAATAATAATAAGCTGAATTATATTGAGGACTTGGCAGGTCAAACACCAATGGCTACAGACCTTGAAACACAAAGCCCTCAAAACTATATCTATGACCCAGTAGGGAATATGCTTGAGGACAAATCACGTAGCATAGAACTATCTTATAATTATTCTAATAGACCGATTTACGTGGCAGAAAACAAACCATCCGCAATCCATAAAAGACTCTATATGGCATATAATCCATTGGGATACAGATATGTTAAAGGAAAGCATTCCGGACACACAGAAGCAAATAAACCAGATTATTATCGAGATATCTCATCCAAAATAAAAGACGCTCAATACTTCATATATTCCTCTTCCGGACAACTAATCGCTATATATCTCAAGGAAAATGACACCTTGCGGTTAGAGGCACTGCCCATATACCACGGTGCAAAACGAATCGGAGTCCTGAAACCTCATCCAACTCCTCTATTCAAATTGAAAAAACCAACTGATGCATGGGTAATTGAATATGACCCATTCGAACAACTCTTGTCCGAAGACCTACAAAACAAACCGCGAATACATGCCCTCCTGCCTCAACGATACTACGAACTAACAGACCACCTCGGAAACATTAGAGTAGTTATCTCAAACCTCAGAATCGCAGAAGACACAGACAACGACGGAATCACAGACCACTACAAACCACACATACAATCTATAGCTGACTACTACCCATTCGGATGGGAAAAACTCCCACTCTCAAACAACTACCCATTCGCCTATCAAGGACAAATTCACGACCCAGAATGGAACTCCATATACTACAGATTCAGAAACTATGACCCACAAACAATCAGATTCTTCCAAGTAGAACCTCTCATCGATAAATACCCAGGTTGGACAACTTACGCTTTCGCTCATAATAAAGTACCCTACGCAACTGAATTGGAAGGTTTGGAAGCTGATACACCTGAGGTTACTCTCGACGAAGTACTTATAACAGCAACACAATCGGGCTATACTTATGTAGAAGTTAATAATGAACATAAATTAAGAGATGTATTGACTTCGACTTCCTATGGCATGGGTAATTTCTCTGGGTTGACAAAAGAGGATGGGAACATCTATGCTGTTTTTAGTTCAAGACCGGAAGTCACAATTCTTGACAAAAAGCCCCAGCAGATAAAGAAGTTAAATGATAAAGTTGTTGTTATAACAGGGTTCGTATCAGGAAAAATAAATAGTGCTGAATTGTTTATTAATTTTGGACAAGCATTATCAGGAAGGGGGTATGCAGGTGCAGGATTATACATTAGAATGCAAAATTTGGAAGGCAGAGCCTATTTTTCAAGTGCTGTTTACGTAGAAGGTGCTAATATAGAGATAATGAAATGGGGCAGTGTAATTGATATTAATACTCGAGAGTTTTTAATTGATGCAGGTCTACTCAGTGAAGTTGGGGCTTCCGGATTTGGCAGTGCTAGAGGGCATTTATCACTAGTTAACAGTAATCGTAGTATAGGGTACGACGCGAGTTTTACTCTTAAGCCGTCGAAACGTGGTAGCAGTGGGGTTAGTCTTAGTGATAAGAAGAAATTTGAGCTGTTTTATGAGATAGGTAACTGGCGATGGAGTATAATTTCTGAGAATAATGGAGATGTTATGTTTAGACGTTCTTTACGAGGTGTTTTTCAAATACGGCAACAGGCTACTCCGTCTGCTTATGTGGGCTTAGTTGGCGTTGGATCAGTGACTGTTGATGTTAATGTTAGGGAAGTTGATGGGGAAGAATATAACAAAATTCTTGAAAAACAATATATTGACCAAATTATTAGGTACTATCGTGAGCTGCGCAACCAGTAATGGCAACGATTTGAGTAATGTCTGGATGTTTCGTAAATTATTGGTAAGAAAACACAATAGCCACTTGAACTATTTGAAGGGTTTCTGTGCGTTGAATTTATGTGACTGTAAAGTTAATAATTTATTAAAAATATTCGTCTCTATTTGAGATTTTCTATATTTTTGTTTAAAAGAAAGGAGGGGGGGATTAGAGTTGTGTTAATAAAGAAGTTCATGTTGTTCTTGTCGGTGGTTCTTTTGTTTAGTGTTGGTTCAGTGTTTGGACAGGGCTCTGTTTTGCATTTTGTTCAGGAGCCGTCTCGTTCTGTTAGTGAGTCTTATTCATGGATTTTCAATTTTGGTTCTCGTCAGTTGTTGGTGAACATGCAGCGTCGCAGGGTCTCTTTCACTTTGCTTGATTCTGTTGGCAAGCCGGTGAAGTCGGGGTTTATTGCGTTGCCTGGGGATATGAGGCTCACTTCAGGTGCCAAGACGGACAGCGGAGTGATAATTGCCCTCGGAGCCCCCACGATGTCTCCTTCCTTCATTGTTCGTGTTGATACGACTTTAAATGTCGTCCGGTCTAAAAAGCTTGAATCTTTTGGCTTAGTTCTTTGGGGAACAAAGCATTTGGGTAAACAAATTACGAATTTTATTGTTGTGGTGAGACCTTTAGCGGTGGAATTCTGTGCCTAATTCTATCCCTCTTTTTTGTTTAGAAAAGTCTGTGTATTTCATGCTTCAAACTTCGTGCAACTATGCAGTTCGGTTTGTCAAGTACTGTGGTATGCAAGATATAAGTTTAATGATGTTATTTTAGAAGGTTTAGCAAGTCGTCAATTGCCCTCTGCAAGGGGGAGAGTATTTGATTAGTGGGGTTGAACTTGAATTTGAAGTGGTTGCTTAGGCAATCCTGTTCAATGAGGGTAGGGTTTGCTAACGTCGGCTTTTCTTGAATGGACTTTTTAATAGCACGGTCCATATTAATGAGCTCATACCTGCTTACTATCCATGCAGTGAGAGGAAACCCTTTTTCTATGTGTGAAATAAAGGGGTCATCCGCATAAATTGTTTTTAACCGGTTTAACACATCTTGCCAAAAAGATTTTTTGTAATAAAGGAAACCATGGTTGGCTATCTGCCGTATTAACCGGGCGAATTTGAGCCCCACTTTTTTATTGATGCATATCCTATAAATCCTTTCTCCCGCTTGGTGGAATTTTCTAATGTTCTTTGTCTCATAGGACAAAACAAGTTCGTATAGTGAAGCGGTTAATAAAGTGAAAAGGGAGTGTGGGGGTATTTGTGTAAACCCCTTGCGGTATTCCTTTATGTGTCCATGAAGCATATCATAGTCTTCCAAAAGCAAGGATTTTAACATGGTGCTTTGCTTAGAGACTTTGTTCAAGTTTTTGGGGAAATCGGCTGGTAGGAGATTGTGCATTTTTTCCTCTGCCAAAGCAGCTAGATCTAAGGAGGCATATCCAACTGCCCACCTGAAACTTTCTACCAAGAAATGAGTCTTTTTATTAGTATAAACCATTTCATGTGGTAGTTCCAGAATTTGCCTTAAAACACGTTCTGTCCTCTCACTATGCAAAGAGAAGAAAGGCGGAAGGAACGCAACGGTGTAACCAACCATATAGATGAGATCTAAGATAGACGAGAGGGGCTTTGAAGCATAAATAGATAAAATCCTATCCAACAAATCCAAATACACTTCAATCAATTTGTTAACTGTATCAAGAGCATTAAACCACCATAAAGGACCGATCAGAGAAGTGCTCATTATAATAAAAGAGTAGGATGAATACTCATTCTTATATTGTGGTGTCAAAAGCTTTAACGCTTTTTTGAAACCTTTGAAGTATTGTTTGGCAATGTCTAAAGATAGGTAAGGAGCCGGACCAAAGAACGAATGATAATAGGATATCGACATGCTTGTTCGTAGTAAGTATTCTTGACTGCGAAGGGCTCCTTGCCCCTGCTTAACCAAATGTTTATAACTATATGTATCGCTGAAAATTGTAGACGAAATCTGATTTATAAGTTTTTTGAACCACATGTGAGGAGATGCCATCCAGAACACAGGATTCCCATTAGGATTATATGTGAAATAAGAGAAATTGCCCTCAAAGAACTTCTTTATCTCAGTTAGATAGTGGGTGTCCGAAAAAAGCTTTAAATTGCTTTCCACGTAAGAATACTCTATCTGCAAGTGATACCTATGTTCTTGGGCAGTGAAATATCCAATCACTTTTTTTAAAAAGAAATTTTTTGACAAATTCCGTAATTGCTTCTTCTTGCCCACGCCAATGTTCCGCCGTTTAAACCACTTCTCTTCCATAACTAAAAAATTAGGTTTGTCCCAATTGTTGATGACAAACACTAAGTATTGCTTAATGGTCGGCTCTAAAAACTTATCTAATATCACTTCTTTTATAATATCTTTCTGGGCTTTGTGCGGTAGCAATTTGATGATCTTCAAAAAGGCAGGGGGTTTAGCCATGACTCAAAAATTTATGTTAAGTTAAATCATATATTAACTATAGGCGGGGATTATCCCTACTGTATGGAAGAACAAGCGAATCAACATATTAACAACCGATATAGGATTCTAAACGCAAAGCCTATGGACAATCCTGCTCGAGGTAAATAATTTCAATGCCCCTGCCTCTGTTTTGAGAAATAATACTATTATCGGGGGGGCATAACGAAAGCAATCGTTATATTGACAAAAGGACTATCAAAATGAGGATTTACATTGAAAAGTACCAGTCTATTGGCTAATGGTTGGGATATGTTTAACCCAGAGCCTTTCGTCGGAATGTATGCCTGCAAAAATCCGAATCTTTCGTATGTTTGCTAACAATATGGGACGCATAGTTATTGACCCGTTGAGCGGGTATGTAGCCCGCCCGCAATTGGCTCATCTAATCGCTTTGCCTTCTTATGAATTGCTTGTTGATGACCAAAAACATCATCTGCATCGGTTTAATCCTTATTCAATAGAGCATTTTATGAACTCACAACCCGACCCAGACTATTATATCCCTGTATCAAACGCCTTCTTAGTATATGAACACACGTTTGATGGGAAGGTGTCAAGAGGCTTAATTGGGTTGCTTCGCTTAACAGAAGAGGTTTCCATTCAAGATCACGAGAAAGTGTTTTATGAAAATCTTAAAAAAATAAAAGGCTATTTTCTTGGTGTTGGGGAGCAACGATTTCCATTAATGATTGTTTCTTCTGAGGAGTGGCATGTTCCAGAACCTTTGGAATATCCTATTTCCTATGAGAACATTCGTGGAGATCGGATTAGGATGGGCTGGATAGAGTCCGAACATCCAGTTGAATTGTCTGGTGAATTGTTTCTTGCAGATGGTCATCATAGGTGGGGAGCCCTGCAACAGTTGTATCAAGAGGGGAAGGTCTCTGAGGTGTTAGTGTGGTTACTACCGCCTTCAATGGTGAGGGTCAGAACGTTTAAACGCTTGGTGAAAGGCATAGGAGAGGAAGCCCTGTTGGAACATTTTTCAGAGGGAGAACACGAACTTGTTATGAGAGGGGAGTTTGGAGAACGAAAAATTTATATGCAAGGCGATGTTCTCTCTTTGCATAAACAACTGGAAAGTTTTGTTATTGAGCGGGGAGGAGAGGTTTTTCCGCTGTCGCCTTATGAACATAGCAATGAAGGCATTGTTGTTGAGTTTCCTGATGTGTCGTTGAGCGAGGTGTGGGGCTATGCCCGTGAATTCGGTACCTTGCCGCCCAAAACAACTTGGTTTGAGCCCAAGATGGACATGGGACTGGTGAGAGTGCCCTTAAAATAGTTTCGCATAAAATTGAAAGAGATGAGTCAAAAAGAGAAATCTCTGGATACGTTATGTGTTCACGCAGGATGGGATTCAGACCCGTGCACTGGTGCTGTGAATCCGCCTGTCTATTTCACTTCCACTTACAGGCAGGAGGCACCGGGCAACCACAAAGGGTTTGAGTATTCCAGAACGGGTAATCCGACGAGGAAAGCCCTTGAGGAAGCGGTGGCTGCTTTGGAAGGCGGACAGTTCGGTTATGCCTTTGCATCCGGGATGGCTGCCATAGATGCAGTGCTGAGAGTTCTGGATAAGCCTTTACGAGTTGTGTCAATTGCTGATTTATACGGGGGCACGTTCAGATTGTTTGAAAAGGTATATAGACCACTGGGCTATGAATTTTGGTATGCTGAGAATAATGACGAATTAATAAGCCTGATAGACGAACACAAGCCAGACATGGTGTGGATAGAAAGCCCGACAAATCCACTGTTGACAGTAGTTGACATTGAAGCGGTGGTGGAAGCCGCCCGAAAAACCAGTTCTGAAACACTTGTTGTTGTTGATAACACTTTCGCAACGCCATATTTACAAAGACCCATACCCGTAGGTGCCGATATAGTGGTTCATTCCGCAACTAAGTATCTTGCCGGACATTCAGATGTTGTTTTGGGGGCTGTTGTAACAAACAGGGAAGACCTTGGCGAGAAAATAGGGTTCATACAGAATGCTGCTGGGGGAGTGCCCGGTCCAATGGACTCTTTCCTTACCCTGCGTGGAATAAGGACTCTTCATTTGAGGATGGAGAGACATTGCCAGAACGCTAAGGCTATAGCCGATTTCCTGAGCCATCATCCCGCAGTTGAAAGGGTGTATTTCCCGGGATTGCCTTCCCACGAAGGACACACTATCGCCGCCAAGCAAATGAAGGACTTTGGTGGAATGGTAACATTCAGGCTTAAAAAGGACACGTTGGATGCCGCACAGACCTTCTTCTCACGACTGGAAATTTTCCAATTGACTGAGTCGTTGGGGGGAGTTGAATCCCTTGCTAACCATCCCGCTATTATGACCCATGCATCCTTTCCAAAGGAAGAGCGAATTAAGCGGGGCATCACAGATGGATTGATTCGGTTGAGCGTGGGGATTGAGGACACTCAGGATTTAATCGCAGATATTTCCCAAGCCCTTGAACCGTTAGCATAGGTTTATTTAGAGAATTACTTATAATGTCAGATATTAAGAAAATTCTTGAAACATATAGAACACGCTGGATTAAAGAAGGCTGGTATAATTACGACCCTATTCAGTTTCCCTTGCAATATGATAATCGGCAAGACAGGGAGGTTGTTGGGATTCTGGCTGCTTTGTTGGCATGGGGCAGACGAGATATTATCGCTAACAAAATGAGATATTTACTTGCGTTATTAGGACGCCATCCTGCCCAATCAATAATGAACGACACTTATGACAGACGAGAACTTGAACTGTTCAAACACAGGATTTATAAGGGAAGGCACATACTTATTTTGCTTGATACCATCGCCGAATTATTGACTGAACATGGAACCATAGCGAAGGGCTTTGAAAAATTGGAAGATGGGGACATAGCGGGTGCTATGCAGGATTTTTATAATCTGGTTATTGCCAGAACGCCCAAGAGCGACGAGAGGATAATCACTCATCTTGTTCCAGACCCATCAAGGGGGAGTGCTTGCAAGAGAATGACCATGTTCTTGAGGTGGATGGTCAGAAGAGAATATCCCGACATGGGTTTGTGGACAGAGTTTTCGCCCGCCCATCTGCTTATTAGCCTTGATGTGCATGCTTGGAGGGCAGCTAAACACTTGGGTTTGACAAGTTATGCCAATCCATCTTTGAAAGCCGCCATTGAGGTGACCAGAAATGTCTCTGAATTAATGGGTTCTGAGGACCCTGCTAAATACGATGTTGCCCTGTGGCTGTTGGGGAAAGACCTGTCAGAAAAGAAGTCCGTCGTTCGTTTGTGAAACATGATGCTCAGGTGGGTGATATATATGGTTTTGTTGGTTTCCGTTGCTGAGGGTTATGCACAGGATAGGGTCTATTTAAATGATGGCACTGTCATTGAAGGAAAGGTTGTCAAGAAAAACATAATGGGACTTCATGTTGACACGGGAAGCACGGGAAAGAGAATTATTATTCCTTCCAAGAGGGTGCATAAAATCGTGTATGAAGATGGCAGGGAAGTTATAGTCAATAAACAAAGAGTGAAATTGAAAGCAGTACCAAGAGTCATTGGTTGGAGATATTATGTTAATGATAATCGGGTTTCCAGAAGGGAGTTTTTGGCATATTTGTCTGATGATGGCAAAGCATTTCAACATTATGTCGTTGGTCGTCGCATGATGCTGTCTGCCGGGTTGACCGCTGTTGCCGGATCGGCTTTTATCTTCGCCGGGATTGTGTCCGCAAAACCTTTAATCATAGTTGCTGGAGGGGCAAGCCTGTTAGTAACGGCATATCTAAACATAGCCGGTCCGAAGAAAATAATCAAGGCTGTTAACATATACAACCGCAAAATAAAGATTTGATTTGTTCCATCAATAGCCTGAAAACGCTTAGGAAATTTTCTTATCTTTACAATAACAAAATGATTTAGAGATGAGATTGGTTGGGTTATCTATTGGTTTGTTTGTTGCTGTAGCCTTCGCAGTGTCAACGGAATTTGAACCGCCATCTGACGAGTGGAAAATTATCCTTCAAGAGAAACCTTCCCTTTCGGTTCACGTGAGAGGGATTGACAAGGTCGGTCAGCAGTTGCCATCGCTATATGCCTG
>JAADEI010000132.1 GCA_013153515.1 Chlorobiota bacterium
TCTATCAACTTCAACGTCCGTCCTGCTGGCGTGTCCCACAGCTTATCAAAATTGTTTGCCCTTGCCAATAAATTTTTCTTCTTGTAGCCCATGGCAGTTGTTTTAATACAAATTTACGTAAGTTTTGTTTAATAGACAAAAAGAGATTTGTGCAAAAGGTTCAAAATATGTCAGGCAAGGTTTGTAGTATGAAACGCCATTTTCATTATAAATTCTTGAATAAAATTGCGGAAGGTTCGCTTTAACTCCCATATTATCAATAGGGTATGAAGTTTGGTTGGGTTCCACAACTAGTTTGCCTTTATAATCACTCCAGTTGGAATCGGAAATAGTTTTCACATCAATGTGGATGAAAGCGTCATAAGTTTCAAACATTAGGTCTGCTCCGATCGGTGCTGAATTAGGGTTTTTCATGCCGTGGGCAAATATATGATGGAAGATTCGTTCTGCTCCAGATTCCAGATCAGAGGCTTTATTGCTTTTAGTTGCGATAAATTGGTTGTACCAATCTTTTTTATTTCTAATCGGGAATTCAACCCATTGATGATGGTACCAATGTTATCAAGCACGAAATATCTTATTCGTCCAAAGTGTCTATGCTCTAATTCTTCAATTTGGCGGGGCTTTAATTTACGAGCTTTAGACATGTCTTAAAAAGTTCATTTTGCGGCACTTAGAGATATAGTTTTTCCAGTGCCTCCTTCAAGCAGTTGTTTGGTGGTTTTGATTATTGCTTCTGCGTCGTAGCCACATAGTTTGTGTAGTTCTGCTGGTGAGCCGTGGGTGATGAATTTATCGGGTATTCCGAGCCTGACTACTTCCGCATTATAACCGTGTTCGTTTGTGAATTCAAGGATAGCACTACCAAAGCCTCCAATTATGGAACCGTCCTCAACGGTGATGATTTTGTTGAATTTGTTGAAAATCTGGTGCAGTAGTTCTTCGTCCAGTGGTTTGGCAAATCGCATGTTATAAATGGCAGGGTGGATATTGAAATGGGCGAGTGTTTCGGCGGCTTGCAGAGCGAAGTTTCCGGGGTGTCCGTATGCCAGAATAGCCACGTCTTCTCCTTCTTTGAGAAGTTCGCCCTTGCCTATGGGGATTCTTTTCATAGGTGTTCTCCAGTCTATGAGCACTCCTTTTCCACGTGGGTATCTGATTGCGAAGGGTTGGTTTATATCGTCTTGAACGGCTGTGTAGAGCAGGTTCCTCAGTTCGCTTTCGTTCAATGGTGCAGAAAGGATAAAGTTGGGGATTGGTCTGAGATAGGATATGTCAAATGATCCGTGGTGGGTGGGTCCATCGGCTCCCACAAGCCCTGCCCTGTCAATGGCGAAGACAACGTGCAGTTTTTGAATGGCGACGTCGTGGATGGCTTGGTCATAAGCCCGTTGCAGGAATGTGGAATAGATAGCGACGACAGGTTTCATTCCCTGAGTGGCGAGCCCGGCAGCGAAGGTCACGGCATGTTGCTCCGCTATCCCAACGTCAAAAACCCGTTCAGGAAACTCTTGCATAGTGATGGTTAATGAAGAGCCAGAGAGCATAGCGGGTGTGATGGCTACAATGCGTTCATCTTGCTTCATCAGTTCAGTCATAGTGTGTCCGAAGACGTCTTGATACTTAGGTGGCGACGGCTTGGTTGATTTTTCCAGTGGTTCGCCAGTTTCTACTATGAACTTGCCTGTGGAATGCCACTTGGCTTGGTCCTCTTCGGCTGGTTTATAACCCTTTCCTTTAAGTGTTTTAATGTGTAGTAGTCTGGGACGCTTGATTTGTTTAAGGTCTTCAAGGATTTCCACGAGTCTGAGAACGTCGTGCCCGTCTTCTGGTCCGAAATATCTAATTCCAAGGGCTTCAAACAAATTGCCTCCTTTCAAAATGGTGTTTTTCACTTTGTGTTCAATAGCCGATGCTATTTCCTGTGCTGGAATGCCGAATTTTTCTTTGACTTTGCCGAGGGCGTTCCATAGTTCGTTCCTGAATTTGTTATATAACGACCAAGTGGTCAGGTCAGTGAGATATTTAGTTATTGCTCCTACGTTGGGGTCTATGGACATGGAATTATCGTTGAGAATGATAAGCAGGTTGACATCAGGCATTGCTCCTGCGTTGTTTAAACCTTCATAGGCGAGTCCGGCGGTCAAGGCTCCATCTCCAATAACTGCCACTACATGCCTGTCTATCCCACGCAGTTTGGAAGCCACTGCCATCCCAAGGGCTGCCGATATGGAAGTTGAAGAGTGTCCGACGCCAAATGTGTCATATTCGCTTTCATCCCGCTTGGGGAACCCGCTTACTCCGCCCAATTGACGCAATGTCTTGAACTGCTCACGCCTTCCCGTTAGGATTTTGTGTCCATAGGCTTGATGCCCAACGTCCCAAACTATCAGGTCATGCGGGGTGTTGAAGACATAATGCAGAGCAACAGTTAATTCAACCACTCCAAGGCTTGCTCCGAAATGCCCGCCTGTTTCGGCAACCTGATGAATAATGAATTCACGCAGTTCCTTACACAGTTGGGGCAGTTGGTCCTTGGGCAGTTTCCTGAGGTCCGAAGGGAAGTTGATTTGAGATAGTAAGGGTCCTGCTTGTGCCATGCCTCTAAAAATTTTTTGTTGTTCTCATAAAATTAAACTGATTTTATTAGAGTCTTATTGTGTGATATTTGTAACATTAGGAATGCTAATGCATCGCATGGATTAGGCGTTTAATTGTTCATGGTTTGGTAGATATTATTGCAAAAGTTCATAATTTAGCCGTGTTATGACAATACTGGAAGAAGCACTTAATGACCTGAAAAGGAATGTTGCCGAACTGGGTTGGGATGTTTATCAACAGGTTGTAGAGACCAAGGAAGCATTGTTGAACTTTGACCCTGCCCGGGCACGAATGGTCAACGAACGGGAAAAATATATTGACGCAAGAGAAATCCAACTTGATAGGGAATGTGAAAACATCCTTGCCCTCTATTCTCCTGTTGCCACAGACCTCAGGTTGGTAATAGCCTCTTTGAAGATAATTCTCTATTTAGAGCGGGTTGGCGACAATGCTAATAGCATCGCTAAATATGTCCTTCAAACAGAACAGAGATTCCCTGAAGACCTGCTTGAAGAACTCAGAATCCCTCAATGCTTCCAAACCGCAGAGAAAATGGTTCAACTTGCCATTAAGGCTTATGAAACAGAAGACACTTCTCTAACTAAGGAAATTTTTGAACTGGACAGTAGCGTTAACGAGGCAAACAAGAAAGCGGCAGAACGATTGGAAAACCTTGTCAGAAAGGATATTGATAAATACCTGCATCCCGGACTATATGCCCTCTCAACAGTTAGGAAACTAGAACGGATTGGCGACCTTGCTAAAAACATTGTAGAAGAAGTGGTTTTCTACGTGGAAGCCAAAATCCTCAGACACAAAAAGAAACTGGAAGGTGAAAAGTGGAAGAATTTGTTTAAGTAAACGAACCTTGCTTTATTATGGTTCATACCCTCCAGACCATATCACAAAAGCAGCTCTGAAGACATATAAAACATGCACTGCTATAAAATAGCAATGTATCTTTTAGTAGTAACGTATTAAGTCTTTCTTATGCCTGCCGTTTCGTGTCCTTAAGACCTTTGTCCTTACACAGTCTCTAATTCTCCTTCATATATCGGTAAGTATTTGTTTCTGGCATATTGGATGAAGTAGTGGACGTTGAGTCCTTCTCCCGTGGCGAATTTGGCTATTTCTTCTGAAGTGAGCAATTTACCGTGAGACCATATGTTCTTTTGAAGCCATTGATGGATTGGTGTGAAGTTTCCTTCCCTAACCAGTTGCCACAATTCGGGGATGTCCCTTTCCATGGCGAAAAGGAACTGTGCTCCATAGAATGTTCCGAGTGAGTATGTTGGGAAGTAGCCTATTGTTCCATGCGACCAATGGACGTCTTGCAGGACTCCCTCTGCATCGTTCTTGATGTCTATGCCGAGATAGGCTTTATATCTGGTGTTCCACTCATGTGGCAGGTCATCGACGGTGAGTCTCCTTTCAATAAGGGCTTTCTCCAATTCATATCTAATCATGATGTGGAAGTGGTAGGTCAACTCATCTGATTGGATTCTGATTGGGCATCTGCTCACTTTGTTAAGGGCACGATAGAATTTCCAGAGTGAGACGTCACTAAGGTGTTCGTGGAAGAATCCTTGCAGGGCAGTATAGAAGTGTTCCCAGAATGGCAGGCTCCGGGCTATGTAGTTCTCCCAGAATCTGGATTGAGATTCGTGGATAGACAGGGATGTTGATTCGGACATAGGTGTTCCGGGGGCTTCGGTGGGCAGTCCAAGGTCATATAAAGCATGTCCCATTTCGTGAACTGAGCTGAGAAGCATGTCTCCTAACAAATACTCATTTGCCTTGGTAGTAATTCGGACGTCGCCTATATTAATCCCGATGGTGAATGGGTGTTCGCTATAGTCCATTCTGCCCTTATCAAATGGATAGCCCAGTTTCTTGAGGACGAAAACAGTGAATTCCCATTGCTTTTGTTTGTCGTAATACTTCCTCAGAAAGGAATCGTCTATGTTCTCCCTGTCTAGCAGGTCTTGAACGAAGTCAACGAATTGTTCTTTGAGTGTAGAGAAAACTTTTTCAACCAGTTCGGTGGTCGCCGATTTATCATATTCAGAGAGCAGGGCGTCATAGGGGTGTTTTTCCCAACCCAACAAATTGGCTTTCTCAATGTTTAGTTCAACTATTTTAGCCAGATAGGGTTTGAACAAAGAGAAGTCGCTCTTGTGCTTCGCCTCTTGCCATACCACAAATGCCTTGGAAGTTGTCTTGCTAAATTCCTCTACGAATTCAGGGGGTAGTTTCTTTGCTTTTTCATAATCTTCCTTCATTATAAGAACATTCTTTCTTTGAGCCTCTGTTAGGTCAGGGTCTGCAAGGGCGTTCTCAATCAGTTCGCCCATCTCTTTGGAAATGAAGTTTTCATGAAGGCGTCTGGATAGGAATGCGATGGCTTCAGAACGGGAATCCACTCCTCCTTTGGGCATATAGGTTTCCAAGTCCCATTCCATTAGGGCAACGGCACTGTAAAGATGATGTAGTTGACGAGCTCTTTCAAGAAGTTTCTTATATCCACTCATGGTGCGATTATTTGTCTATACAAACAAGGATTAGAGGTAAAATAGTTCTATGTTATAAGTTGTGGCACACTTTTTGTCTATCACTGTGGTGTTTCAACTGAAGCAAGTAATTTAACCTAAAAAATTTTGAGCTATGATGAGAAAAGTTTTACTTCAACTAATGACTCTTATTATCCTAAGCTCTTTTGTGATATACAAAACGAGGAACAGTGATGGGATGGTGTGTGGGATAGATTATGTTTCCTTTAAAGTTGGTGAGCAAGCCACTTTCAAAGTGTATTATCACTGGGGACTGTTATGGATTCCAGCCGGTGAAGTAACTTTTAATGTTCGTAAGGGTGAGTATTATGGAATTCCCGTATATCATTTCTATGGCGAAGGAAGGACATACAAGAGCTATGAGTGGTTCTATAAGGTCAGGGATGTGTATGAGAGTTGGGTTGACACAGCCACTTTCAAACCGTATAAGTTCCGTCGGGATGTGTATGAAGGGGGCTACACACTACTTGAAGAGTTAGAATTTGACTACAAACGGAACAAGGTGTGGTCCCGCAGAGATAGACAACCGAAACCTGAACCTTTTGATATTAATCCATGCACGTATGATGTGATGACTGCAATGTATATCGTTCGCTCCATTGACTTTAGCGACTTGGAACCGGGCGATTCATTTGTTGTGGAAGTGTTTCTTGACAAGGGACTCTATAAAATTCCTGTATATTTCGTGGGAAGAGAGATCTTGAAGACCGACCACGGAAAATTTAGAACCATTGTGTTTGAACCCACGCTAATTGCAGGAACCATATTCAAAGAAGGTGCTAAGATGAGGGTCTGGGCAACAGACGATAAAAACCATCTTGTGTTGCAGGTGGCTTCGCCAATCATAGTTGGTGAGATTCGGGCAGAAATAAAATCGTTCAAAAACCTTAAATATCCTCTCACTTCCCGTATAGATGATTCCTGATGCCTTTATTTTGTATTAAAACAACTATATGAATTCCCATTCCATAGTGATAACTGCCCTGTTGATATATGTGATCATCCCAGTATTGTTGGGGACCTATTTCCTTTTGAGACGTGCAAGAGACAGATGGACGGTCCTATTCAGGATTGTGTTCCTAACCACTGCATTGCCCGTGTTCTTCTACGTTCCCTCCTGGGCAATGTTCTGGTATCCATTGCGATATATAATAGCAATTCTGTTTATAGCAGGGATTTTTAAGCAATTTGTGTACTGGACCCGGACCGGCTGGTACGCCCAAGGAATAGTGCATTGGTTCGGTAAAGGAACATTGATAGGATTCGCCATATTGTTTGGGCTTGTGTCAATAGATGTTTTCTCTGCATTTAATCATCCCGAATGTGTTGACGTGCCAGCACCCCTCCACGATGGAAAATATGTTGTTATTCAAGGTGGTAGCACAGTGGCTCTTAATTATCACGGGTTCGTTGAAGAACAGCGATTTGCTCTGGACATAGTCAAGATGAAGTGGGGTTGGCGAGCATCAGGGATCTTCCCGCCAGAAAATGATAGGTACTATGTTTGGGAAGACAGCGTGTTTAGTGTGTGTAATGGAACGGTCATTAAAGTTGTTGATTCCCTTCCAGACCAAAATCCTTCACTCACTCGTTTTGATTCCATTAATCCAGCGGGAAACCACGTGATTGTTACGTGTGATAAGGGTTTCAATCTGCTATATGCCCATTTCAGACAGGGTTCTATCGCAGTGAAAGAAAACGATACAATTTCAAAAGGGGCTTTCCTTGGACTGGTGGGGAACTCCGGCAACTCAACGGAACCCCATCTGCACATCCACGCCTATAAAGACTCCAAGCCAGTGGCTCTATGCATTGATGGAAGGTGGTTGGTTAGGAATTCAAGGTTTGAAGGCAACTAATCATAGAACACAATCATTAAACGCAATATACGAGTGATACACATGGTAATAATTATGCTAATAAGAAAATTGTTATCATTAATTACAATGCAGGATAGGGGTTCCCCCTGAAGAGACAGAAGGTGCCCAGTTCTTGATGCTTAATGAGATGGATTGACTGTTAAATGACCATGAGCGGAAGGTTCCGGGAGAGATATTGGCAATAGTATAATTAGGATTGTTTTGTTGACATTGCGAACATGAGGGGAATGTTGGTGTTGTCCAATCAACCGTGGTAAGTGTCATGTTCCAATCAGTGGTGCTTGAAGACGGATTAGTTAAAAAGGTTGTTACCCCTAAGAGATTATTGCCTATTATCGTGATGGAATTGCCATAGTAGGAAAGCATGTGATAAGGTTGGGAAGATGAGGCGTAATTTCCAACTGTATGTTGCCATTGTAAGGATAAGGACGCATTGAACTTGGTTATAAGATAAGGGTATATTCCCCCGAAGGTGCTTCTAACTATTGCTACTGCTGCAACGCCTCCGTCCCCAGTGGAAACAATTTCTTTAACATGGATATTCATTGTAGAGTTAGCCATCCATATGCGTTTAGTGGGTGTTCCAGCGGTAGTGAATTGAATGATTGTTCCTCTCAAGGGGCTATCAATAGCTGCCCCTAATAGGAGGTCGTTGCCGAACGGCACTATGGTGTACATGTAGTCAAAATCTGCCGACCCGTAAGTTTTTGACCATACCAAGTTGCCTGACGACTTGTTTAATCTCATAATTAACAGGTCGTATTTACCACTACCCACAGAAGATGTTGTGCCACCCACATACACCTCAGTTCCTTTTACGCATAGTGTTCGTGCTTCTTCAAACCCAGACTTGCCCACTGTCGTACTCCAAATTATGTTTCCGGAAGGGGAAATCTTTAAAATCAAAGCTTCGTAGCCATTGGGATTAGTATTATTGTAGTGGTATCCTGCAATATATATGTCGTCGTTATTGTCTATCCACAAACCGTATGCGGTTTCCCGAGCCGGGGTCCCAACAGCCTTAGCCCATAACACATTTCCATTAGGGGCTAACTTCAATACGGCTATGTCATCCAAACCATGGGTGTTTGAATATGTATAGCCCACAATGACCAAGTTCCCACTATTGTCCTCTTTCACTTGATATGCTACGTCCGTGTTGGGTCCCCCTATGACTTTTGTCCATAAAACATTCCCATTTAAATCAAGTTTTACTACATACATATCTTTGTTGTTCCCGAAAGAATTAGTTTCGCCAACCATAACTATGGAGCCGTCTTTCGTTTGGATAATTCCATGTCCTCCTTCAACTTTGTTGCTTCCACTAACTCCAATGCTAAAGCACATCGGGGAACAGGATGAGAGAGTAAGGGTTATGGAATCAGATGCACAATTACAATTATTATCGCACACGGTGACCTTCACTTGACCATTGCCCCTTGGAACAAGCACTATTGAATCTCCCGATTGATGAACAAAAGACCACGAAGGTGGATATTGCCATGTCCAGGTCTGTCCTGTGGGATGAGGCGCTTTCCAAACCACTCTGTCTCCATTGCATGAGTATTTATTGCCTTGAATTTTAACAGGCGGACTCAATGTCCCAGAGTTATCCGTTGGGGTGCCGGAACAGGAGCCTCCGCCAGAACTAATGTCTAATCGGGCTCCAGAATTAATGGTTAAGGCATTGGGTGCCCCGGTAGTGATATTTATCTCTTTACTGTGTGCAATTCCTGATATGACGGGATATGAGGTGGAAACAGATGGTATATACACTGTGTCGTTACAGGTGGGCACCCTGCCAAGGTCCCAATTGCAGGGTTTGTGCCAATCATT